>JABCYV010000134.1 GCA_013290025.1 Acidobacteriota bacterium | reverse complement strand
GAAGGACGGTGGTACGCAGAGCATCATTAAGCGCCGTTAGAGGCAAGATTTTGAGCAGAGGTTGTACGACGGCGGGAAAGCGTTCATAGGAAAAGAACGTCCCAGAAAAGATCCACATGGGCATCATTACCAGATTGATCAGGCCGCTCACGCTTTCGATTTTCTGGGCGCGGCTGGCGGTAAGCAGGCCGAGACCCGCAAATGATAGAGCGCCGATGGCGCCGATGAGAAGGATGACTAAGAGCGATCCGAGAACGCGCATGTGGAATACCAGCATGCCAAAGCCGAGCAGAAGGCCGACTTCGATGGTCATCAGCAGAAGACGGCTGCTGGCGAGTGCCAGGAGGAAATCGCTGCGTCGCATGGGTGTGGCCACGAACCGTTTCAGAAGTTTGCGCTGGCGCATATCCACCAGGGCAAAGCCGATGCCCCACATGGCGGCGTTCATCACGTTCATCCCGAGTAAGCCAGGAATGAGGAAATCAATGTAGCGCGATCCTGGTTCGCTGGAAGTCACAGCGGAAGTGGGCAACGGATCTTTTCGGCCGGCGGCTGCTTGCAGGACGTCGTCGACCTCGGCGCGGGAGAGCACACTCTCCTGGCGAGCCGGGTCGTAGTGATATCGGACGCCTCCAGCGGCATCAGGCTCGATTACCAGATCGTATTTGCCGAGGCGGAATGCCTGCAGCGCCTCCGGCTTAGAGAGAATGGCGGCGTGGATCGAGGAACCTTTCGGTAAGCGCTGGATCATGGCCAGCGTCTCCTGCGCACTGGGTTCAGCAACGATGACGACAGAGGTGACATCAGTGGGTTTGTTGCGGAAGGCGATGCCAAGGCCCAGGGCCAGCAGGAGCGGAAACACGAAGACCCAGAAGATGACTTCAGGCTCGCGTTGGAGTTCCTTCAAGCGCGCCACCAGCAGATGAGCGAAGCCCGACCATCGGCCATTGCGTCGCGGGGGCGTGGGCAACGTTTGGAAGTCGGCGGTCGGAGTTTGTTGGGCGATGGTCATGGGCCCTGGTTGATATTCGCTACTCTCTCATAAAAGCAGGTCCCTCGACTGTGAGGATCGTTCGCCGAGCGAACGATCTTCTTCGGTCGGGATGACAAACCGGGGGAGTTCATTGGCATGTCACTCCTCCCTCAGGTGACGACCGGTGAGCCGCACAAAGACATCTTCCAGGCTGGCTTGACGAGTGGTGAGATGTAAGAGTTGCGCGCCCTGGCTCTCGACTGCATCGAGCAGCGCAGGAATGGTCCGATGCGGTTCACGGACGTTCAGGTTCATCAAACCGTCGTCGTGACGAACCGATTCTACTCCGGGCAGAGCGCGCCAAATTTCGAGTGTGGCGCCATCGGAGTTTCCGCTCACGGAGAATTCCACAACGTGATGGCCTCCCAGGCGGTGAATCAGGTCGGACGGCGTGCCTTCGGCAATGATCTCGCCGTGATCCATGATCGCCAGCCTGTCGCAAAGGCGCTCGGCTTCGTCCATGTAATGTGTGGTGAGAAGAATAGTGCCACCGTGGCGCTGGAAGCTGCGAATGATGTCCCAAAGCTGGCGTCGACTCTGTGGATCAAGGCCGGTGGTGGGTTCATCCAGAAATAGAACTTTAGGATTGCCAACAAGTGCCGTGGCGACGGCGAGACGCTGGCGCTGTCCGCCAGAAAGCTTACCCACCCATGCGTCAGTCTTTTCGGTAAGCTGTAGTTGTTCTAGTACCTCGCTAGATAAGCGCGGTTCGCGGTAGAAACTGGAAAACAGCTCGATTGTTTCGCGGACTGTGAGTTTTTCCGACAGGCGGGTTTCCTGCAAAGAGATGCCCAGCCATTCGCGCAGTTCGCGAGGATTCTGCTGCCAGGTATGGCCCAGAATTGTGACTTCGCCCGAGGTTGGCTGGAGTAGTCCTTCGAGAATTTCGATAGTAGTAGTCTTTCCGGCGCCGTTGGGCCCGAGTAAGCCGAAGCACTCCCCGGTCTGGATTTCAAGATTCAGTCCTCGGACAGCTTCGACTTTACCGTCGTACGTCTTACGGAGATCGCGACATTGGACGGCGGCACGCATTCGACGATTTTAGCGGATTTGGGTTTAGAATTGGTGCCTACGCAATCGAGTCATCTATGCGAGCGCGACGACGCGGTTTCACTTGACGGCGACTCTCCTAAACGCCCGTGTGTCGTTCGCAAGCTGCCAGTTCACAGTTCCCAGCACTTAGTTATTAGAGCCGCGAAAGGAAATTGTTTATGTGGTGCAAGACTACTTTATTGCTGCTTATGTGTGTTACTCACGCTTTAGGCCAGGACACGCGTCACTTTACATTTCACTATGGTTTTACAGTCAAAAGCCTGCCGGCAGGGGAGCGGGTGCGGATATGGATTCCGGCGGCCCACTCGGATGCGTTTCAGGAAGTGAAAGTCATCTCCGCCAACGGTGATTTGACCCTGAAGAAGACGCACGAATCTACATTTGGAAATGAGATGTACTTCGCCGAAGCGGGCAAGGCAAAGGAAGCCGAGCTGCACTTCGAGGTCGTATACGACGTCGTCCGCCACCAGCGCCTGACGCTGGGGGTGTCGACTCCACATTTGGCAGAGGTAAAGCTCAACGAGCGGGAAAGGAAACAGGATTTGGCGCCGGACAAGCTCGTTCCTGTAACTGGGTTGCCTGCGGAACTGGCCGTGAAGGTCACAGAAGGCAAGGCTATGCCGCTGGAAAAGGCGCGCGCGATCTACGACTACGTTTTCACCACCATGCGTTACGACAAGACCGGCACTGGCTGGGGCCGGGGTGATGTGCTCTACGCTTGCGATGCCAAGAAGGGAAACTGTACGGATTTCCACTCGCTTTTCATGGCCATGGCGCGGTCACAAGGGATCCCGGCGCGATTTGAGATCGGATTCCCTCTGCCGCCCGAGAAGCACGCAGGAGAGATTGCCGGATACCACTGCTGGGCTGATTTCTTTGAGCCGCAACATGGATGGATTCCTGTGGACATTTCCGAGGCATGGAAGCATCAAGAGAAGCGGGATTATTTCTTTGGCGCGCACGATACGAACCGGGTGCAATTCACCATGGGGCGTGATTTGGAATTGAATCCCAAGCAGGACGGGGCACCGTTGAATTATTTTGTCTATCCCTATGTGGAAGTTGCGGGGAAGGAATATCCGAATGTTTCGACGGCGTTTTCTTTTGCGGATGTGGAGGGTGGGGTTGCCGCGCTGAGGTGATGTCAGCTATCGCTACGCCTCCTGCTCTCAATCATCATCGCGGGATGGCTTTTGCGGAAAGACCGTGTGTTTAGGCGTGGGCATGGGCGAGCTCCCCTTTCGGTCGCGCCAGAGAATGGCATTCAGTATGGCAGGGTTCGCGGCATCCGGATGAGTGAAGTCCATTTGGGCCGATTCTTTCCCGCCTTGGCCTTTGGCAGGATTGATTTGGTAGATCAGACCATTGTCCCGATTACTCCAGTCCGCGGTAAAGGGCGTCTGGGCTCCTGGGCCGGAGAACAGCGGCGCCATCACCGGAGCGTAGCCATCATTCTGATTCATAGGCGGCAGGCCAAGCAAGCTTTCCATGGTGTGCATCATGTTTACGGTGGTGTAGAAGCGACTGTCGACGAAAGGATGGGTGGCTGATCCGGGAGAATATTTGCTGATCACGAGAGCGATGGAACGGTGCGCGTCGATGTGGTCGGCACCATCCTGAGCATCGTCTTCAACCACAAAAATGGCGGTGTCATCCCAGTAAGGACTGTGGGAGACGGCCTCGACCACTCGTCCGAGGGCAAGGTCATTGTCCGCCACAGATGCGGCAGGACGAGGCTTGCCGGCGGTGGTTCCATGGGTGTGGTCGTTGGGGAGATACAGCAGGACCAGGGCTGGCAGTTCGCTTCCCTTCCCTTCCTGGCGAGCGCGGACAAAGCCTTCAAACTCGTTGAGGAATTCGTCGGCGCGAAGCTGGTCAGGATATTCGGTGTTGAAGTCAGGGAATTGTGGATCGAAGTGGTCGCGCAGCACATCCTTGGTAGGCTTGGCGCGCTTCAGCACTGGAACCGGCCATGGCCAGGGACTCACTGAGCCGTGGGGCTGGCCGACGTTTGCGGGGAGGGGTTCGCCTTTATTAACAACCGGCCTCGGACAGGGCGCGGTCGGCATGTCTGAATCTTCATTCACTGCAGTTTTATTGCGCGGCGCATTGCACCAAATACCGCCGATGTACTCGCCATAGTCGCGATAGGAGATGGCGTGGCTGGCGGCGTTGTCCCAGATGTACCCGGTCGATGGAGCATCGACATCGGGCTCGTCGAGTTCCAAGGGAAGCTCGCCGGCCACGATTCCCTGGTAATCGTACGTGTGTTCCTTGGAACGATAAGTGATTTGCCAGGTTTTCTCGTTATAGTCTGAGGTGATGGCTGCGGTTGACCAGTCGTGGCCGTCGCCGGAAACCTCCCCGCTATCGTAAAAATTGTCCAGCACGCCGAATTGCAATGCCAGCTTGTGCTCATTGGGCGTGACGTCCCATCCGTACATGGTGATGGAGGGATCGCCGTTGCCGACCTTCAGGTCGCCGAAGACTTGGTCATACGTGCGATTCTCCTTGATGACATAAATCACGTGGTGAATCGGATTGGAGCCGCTCTGAAACTGAATCTTGCTGGGAGCTGAATTCAGCAGATTGCTCTCCTCTACTCTGCGCGTGAGCTCAGGGAGATTTTTGTCGATACCGCGAAAGTTGAACCGGGCGATGGACCCAGACAGCAATGTCGGGATGTACGGTGTTTCACGGCGACGGCGTTCGTAAGGAGTACCGCCGGGACGGTTATTCGGGCCGGCACCCTGGCCTTTGGCATTAGCAATCAGCAGATCATCACCCGCACTCGCCAGAGCGCTCGGATACCAATCGGTCGGAATGAAACCGAGGGCTTCATCTGGAAGCGGGAATTCAATGCCAGGTCTGGCCAGCGCGGCGGTATCGAACACCGCAACCGCGTTAAGCGAGGCAACGGCTACAAACAGGCGTTTGCCGTCGGCGGATTGGGCCAGAGCATTAGGATAGCTGCCGGCGAATTCCTGCGCGCCAGGCTTGGTCGACGCAATATGAATGAGCCTTCCTGTATCTGCTTCTACCACAGCGACCGCGTCAGCGTTGGAAAGAGCGACGTACAGTAACTTTTCGTCGGGACTCAGAAGAAGTGCGGTGGGATGCGAGCCCGGAAGGATTTTAGACTTCAGTTCCAATAGCGAAGTCCAGCCGCTTACGCTGCCGGAAGCGAGGTCCAGCTTGGCGATCTTGGAGGCATTCCACAGGCTGCACCAAGCTGTGCGGCCGTCGCGGGCGGCGACCACGGTGTAAGGGAATGAAGACGGAATGATTTCGTGCGTGCTCAAATCGAATTGTTGCAGAATGCGGCCGCTGGCGGCATCCACAAGCACAACGTTATCGGAAAGATTATTGGCGATGAGCAGCTTGTCGCCTGCTTCTCCGGCGATCACGGCAAGGCCCGCAGGATACGGAATCGCAGTTCCCGCCGGGGTTTTGCGTAACCCGAACGCCACTTTCTTTCCTTCGGCGATCTTCTGTGGCGCGATCTTGATGAAGCGCTCAGGCGTGACTTTGCCTGGCTTAAAGTTGTAAACGGCGATCCCGTTTCCGGTGTCATTGGGTTTTTCGCCGATCGGATCGGTGATGGAAGCCATCGAAGCGTACAGATGATTGCCATCGGAGCTGAAGGTCAGTCCGAGAAAGTAGCTTTGGCGAGCATCTTCGGGGAGGCGGTCATCGGGAAAGTCGGTGAGTTGGTTGGTTTCCAAATCGAGAATCGTGATCGACTGGCGGGCCAGTGTTTGTTGGGTGCCGTAACCATCGTTTAGAAGGGCGGCGTAGCGACCGTCAGGGCTAAGCGCGATGGTTGCGGGAAAGCTGTTTACGGATCCGATCCGGCCCGGTGAGGGTGCGCTCAGCAGTTTGCTGGTGGGCAGCGGAATCTGGCGAGCGGGTGGGGAATCTTGAGCGAAGAGCAAGAAGGAAATCGAAAAAACCTGGGCAGCGAGGGCGAACGGTTTCAAAGGTCCTCCGCAAGCAGAGGTAAACGAAGTTTTTAGTATATAGACAGAAGGAACTATCGCCCTTAAGAGACAGCCCTTCCAGTGAAGTGCTGTTTCAGTGGCCTTCGGTGACCTCTTGTTGGGCTGGCGTTTCGGGCTGGACGTTGTGGCGGACGTCGGCGCCACGCACCCAGAAGATTACGTCCTCGGCGATGTTTGTGGCGTGATCAGCCACGCGCTCCAGGTTGCGGGCGACGAGCAACGAAT
The DNA here is from genome assembly GCA_013290025.1 of Acidobacteriota bacterium. GTDB lineage: Bacteria > Acidobacteriota > Terriglobia > Terriglobales > Acidobacteriaceae > JABCYV01. The sequence goes on along the minus strand of JABCYV010000134.1, from coordinate 7,050 downwards.
CGAGAGCCTGGCGGGTGACGTCGGGACGTTCATTCATGGTCTTGACCAGGGTGATGAAAGCCTCGTCACGCATGCGGTCAACGACGTTGTCCATCTCGAGCACGGCTTGGGCGAGCTCGGCTTTGCCTTCGATGAACGACTCGAGCGCCCGGCGGACCATAGCCGAAACCGCAGCCGACATGCGCGCAATGTCTACCGGAAGAGGGACTGCCGGCAGCTCGACCATGTCCATGACGCGCTCGGCGATATTGACCGCCTGGTCGCCAACGCGCTCCAGGTCGGAATTGATCTTGGTGACGGCGAGAATGAAGCGCAGGTCGACGGCCATGGGCTGTTGCATGGCGAGGAGGTCGAAGGCCAGTTCGTCAATTTCGCGCTCGGCGAGGTTGATTTGAGCTTCGCCTTCCAGCACCATCTGGCAGCGACTGAGGTCGCGGTCAAGGTAGGCCTGGCAGGCGCGGTCTACCGCCTGCTCCGCCAGTCCGCCCATGCGAAGCAAGCGTGCCCGGAGTTCATCCAGTCCCTGCACAAAACGGGTGCGCGCCATTATCCGAACCTGCCTGTAATGTAATCTTCCGTCCGTTTGTCGGAGGGAGTAGTGAAGATCTTTTCAGTCTTATCAAACTCGATCAGTTTACCCAAAAGGAAGAAGCCGGTGAACTCAGCTACGCGCGAAGCTTGCTGCATATTGTGGGTAACGATGACGATAGTAAAGCGTTCCTTGAGTTGGAAGATCAACTCTTCAATCTTGCCGGTGGAAATAGGATCAAGCGCCGAGCAGGGCTCGTCCATGAGAAGCACCTGGGGCTCAACCGCCAAGGCCCGCGCGATGCAGAGGCGCTGCTGCTGTCCGCCGGAGAGACTGGCGCCAGACTTCTTGCGCAAATTGTCTTTCACTTCGTCCCACAGGGCCGAAACTTTCAGCGAACGTTCGACAATTTCATCTAGCCGTTTGTGATCATGAAAACCATTGAGCTTCAGCCCAGCAGCCACATTGTCGTAGATCGACATGGTGGGAAATGGGTTGGGTTTTTGGAATACCATGCCGATGCGACGGCGGATGGAGACCGCGGAGGTACCGTTATATACGTCGAGATCGCCAATGCGAACTCGGCCGGCGGCCCGGGCCTCTGGGATGGTCTCGTGCATGCGGTTCAGGCAGCGCACGAACGTTGATTTGCCGCAGCCGGAGGGCCCGATGACAGCAGTGGCGTGGTTGGCCGCAACCGTCATATTGATGTCATAGAGAGCTTGGGTCTTGCCAAACCAGGCGTTCAGCTTATCGACCTGAATGCCGACTCCCATAACTCAGTTCGCTCCCTTGAGGGTGCCGTGGCTGGCGGCGATGCGGACCGCGCTAACTGCCGCTACGATGAGCACAATCAAGATCAATGCACCCGCCCAAGCCTGGCGATGCCATTCGTCGAAGGGCGAAATAGCGTAAGTAAAAATCTGAAGAGAGAGCGCAGCAGTAGGCTGATTCAGCTTCCAGTTCCAAAACTGATTGCCGAAGGCAGTGAAAAGCAGAGGCGCGGTCTCCCCGGCGACACGCGCGAAAGCTAACATCACACCGGTGATGACTCCGGAAGTAGCCGTGCGCAAGGTGATTGAAAGCGTAGTACGCCAGCGCGAAACTCCAAGACCATAGGCAGCTTCTCTTACGGCATGGGGCACGAGGAGAAGCATTTCTTCCGTGGTACGAGTGATGGTGGGAATCATCATGATAGCCAGGGCAACTCCACCGGCCAGGGCCGAGAAGTGGCCTTGTGTCAATACTACAAGACCGTAGGCTACGATGCCGATCACGATCGATGGCACGCCATTCAACACGTCGGCGGTAAAGCGAACCAGATTGCCCAGACGATTACGACCGTACTCGGCGAGGTAAATGCCTGCGCCGATTCCGATGGGCACACCCACAAGACTCGCGATCAATAGGATCAAAGCTGAGCCGGCGATGGCGTTGGCCATGCCGCCGCCCGCTTCCCCAACCGGTTTTGGGGTTTGAGTGAGGAAGGCCCAGTTGATGGATCCTATGCCTTTGTACACCAGATATCCGAAGATGGCTCCGAGAGGGAGCAAAACAAGAATCACGGCTCCCACCGCCAGGCCAGTTACCAGGTTATTCAGTCCGCGACGCCACAGGCTAACTGGAGCGGAGGCAACGGTGGTCGCGGGGGTAAGGGTCTCAGACATTGGCCCTCGCAGGGGTTCCGCGGGTAACCGTCCAGACCAGAAATTGGGCCAGAATATTCACGATAATCGTGACGATGAACAGTGCCAAGCCTACCTCGACCAGAGCGCTCAGGTAAACGTCGCCAGTGGCCTCGGTAAACTCATTGGCGATCACACTAGCCATGGTGTAGCCCGGGGCAAACAGGGAGCGTGCAATCTCGGGACGGTTTCCGATGACCATGGTGACAGCCATGGTTTCGCCGAGGGCACGGCCCAGGCCGAGAATTACTCCGCCGAGGATACCCGCTCGCGCGTTGCGCAGCACGCCGGTGCGAATCATCTCCCAGCGAGTCGCACCCAAGGCCAAGACGGCCTCTCGTTGATGGTTGGGAACGGCGGTCATCACCTCGCGCGTGATCGAAGAGATGATAGGAATGATCATGATGGCCAGGATGACTCCGGCCGCCAACATTCCAATGCCGAAGGGAGTGCCTTCAAAGAGTCCAGTCCAGCCCAGGTAGCGGGCAAGCCACGGTTCCACGTAGAGCCGGAGTAGGGGCACTAACACGAAGATCGCCCACAGTCCGTAAATGACACTGGGAATGGCAGCCAACAATTCGGTGGTAAAGGCCAATGGGCCACGTAGCCATGGTGGGGACATTTCCGTGATAAATACGGCGACCCCAACGGCTAATGGCACCGCAATGATGAGAGCCAGGATCGAAGAAACGATGGTGCCGTAGATAAACGGCAGGGCGCCAAACTGATCGTTGACTGGGTCCCATTCGCTGCGAAAGAAAAATCTCCATCCGGAAGCGTGCCAGGAAAGGCTGGATTTGGTCACAAGCTCGTATACGATGAGGCCAACCAAGGCGAGAACGCACAGAGCACAACCCAGCATAGCGACGGAGAACACGCCGTCGGCGAGATGGCTGTCGCCGGCCTTGATCAAGGGCTCGGCTTGGGCCCTGGCTTGAACTGCAAGTTCTGGCTTATCAGGAGGTTGCGGTCCAGTCAGGCGAGGCGCTCCTAGAGCTCGATTGACCATCCATGGGGACGCTAGCAGAATCGTGTTACAGCAATGTTAAAATGACCGATTCTTCCTGCAGATGCGGAAGCCTGCGTTGAGAATTCATGGGGAATTTGCTATCGAGTTTGCCGTTCTAGGAGTTGCAATTCCGCAGACCAGGTTGTATTTTTCTGTGCCCGTGGTTAGACGCTATGCCGATTGACCAAGACCCCAGCCATGTTGCATTTCGGAAGTTGAGCCGTCAGTTAGCCAAGCTGACGAAAAAACCGGCGCCGGAGAATGTACACAAGTTTCGCACTTACAGCCGCCGGGTAGAAGCAATGCTGGACGAACTGGTTCCGAAGTTGAGCCGCAATGACAAGAAGCTGCTCAAGCAACTGGCCCGCCTGCGCAAGAAGGCAGGCAGGGTGCGTGACCTGGATGTCCAGATCGCGGCGTTGCGCAGCTTGAAGATTCCGCAGGAACCGGGGCGCAAATCACAACTGATGCGGACGCTATCCGAGGAACGCGCACAGCGAGAAAGAACGCTGCCCGAGAATTTTGATCGAAAAACAATCAGCCAATTGCGGAGACGTTTGCACCGCGCGGCCCAGGAGATGGCAATTCCGGAAAACACAGACCTATTGAGGCTGGGGATGAGAGCAGTACTGCAATTGGGACGAGAGCGGGCCCCCCTGACCGAAAAAACCTTGCATCAGTACAGAATCGCGGGCAAGCGGGCGCGCTATATCGCGGAATTGGCGCGGCATGATCCGAAGGCTGGGCAGGTGGTGCACCAGCTCAAACGGATGCAGGATCTGATCGGCGACTGGCATGATTGGCTGAAGCTGACGCAGCGAGCCGAAGAACTCTTCGGCGGAGTCCGCGAGTCGTCCCTGGTGGCAGCGCTACAGAACGTGACACGCGCCAAGTTCCGCGAGGCGGTTTCCGCGCTGGCCGAAACACGCATGGCGTTGTCAGAGAAGGGGCCGGTTTCAGTTCCGCCGCGGCCAAAACCCAAGCCACAAGCGCAGGCAGGAAAAGCGCGCGCAGCGGTAGCGTAGTGGATTTGTCTTTTACCCCACACACTCTCTAATCCTGGCCACATTTTTCCCGGACATTTTCAATCACGCGGTAAACTGGGTCGCCCTCCCATGCCGACCTTTGCCGCGGTAGATATCGGATCCAATTCTGTCCGTCTGAAGATCGCGCGGCTGAGCGGGCGGCGGCTGCGCGAGGTCCACGAAGATCGCGAAGTTACCCGCCTGGGGGAATGGGTATTCCGCACCGGCTTTCTGTCACCCGACGCCATGGCTGAAACCATTAAGGTGCTGCGGCGTTTTCATCGCGCGGTGCAGGACAAAGGCGCGGATTCAGTGCGCGTGGTCGCAACCAGCGCTCTGCGCGATGCTCGTAATTCGCGGGCTTTTTTGGAGTGGGTGCGCTCCACGACGGGATGGACTGTAGAGATTATCTCTGGGGTAGAAGAGGCGCGGCTCATTCACCTCGGTTTGGTGTCGAGTCTGCGAGTGAAGGTCTCCCCAATGCTGATGATCGATCTGGGCGGGGGCAGTTGCGAGCTGACCGTCTCCAGCAATGGGCACATTCGGGACACGGTGAGCCTGCCCCTAGGGGCGGTGCGGCTGACCAGCGAGTTTTTCCACCATGATCCACCACGCAAATCGGAGCTGCGGCGGCTTCGAGGATTTGTGGCGCGAGAGATTGGGCGCATCTCGGATCGCATTGCCCGGGCCAAGCCGAAGGCAGTGGTGGCGACTTCCGGCACGGCCGCTTCGCTGGCCGCGGTCTGTCAGGGCTTGTACAAGACCACTCGACCGCGTGCGACTGCGGTATCTCAGTCGCAAATGCAACACATCGCCAAAATGTTGTCGCGGATGCCGATCGAAGAGCGCCGGAAGCTGTCTGGAGTTGGACCGCGGCGGGCTGAGATCATTGGGGCTGGCGCAGTGGTGTATGCCGAATTGTTGGAGCGCTGCGACTTGCGTGGTTTCCGCTACTCCCCGCTGGGCTTGCGTGATGGATTGCTAGCACAGATGGCGGCCGAATACGATCGCAGCACGCGCTCGGGAAAGCAGCTGGAGTCCGAACGTTGGGATTCCATCCGGGCCGCAGTGGAGCACTACCGGGTGGAGATGGGCCATGTCCTGCAAGTGCGCGAATCCGCCATGAGCCTGTTTGGCGCCCTACGGTCAGTGCACAGGCTGCCACCCGAATATGAGGAATGGCTTTCGGCCGCGGCGATGCTCTACGAAGTGGGGGACTACGTCAACCGCAACGGACGCCACCGGCACAGCTATTACATCATTGCGAATTCGGAAATCCTGGGATACACGCCAGAGCAAAGACGGATCATCGCGGCGATCGCACGCTATCTGGGCAAGTCACGGCCTACTCCTGGTGATAGTCCGATGAAGGTGTTGTTGCCCGCCGATCGGGAGTACGTGCCAAAAGCCTCGCTTTTGCTCCGGTTGGCGCGCGCGCTGAATCTTGGACGTGGCGGAGCGGTCCAGCGAACGCGAGTGCAGGTTCGTGATGGGGAAGTTAGTCTGGCGCTGATGGCCAAAGGGCGAGTTGGCTTGGACCTTGAGCTGTGGGCGGTGGAGAAAGAAAAAAATTACTTTCGCCAAATCTTCGGGCGGGAACTAGTGCCCGCAGCCGCGTAGTTGCAACCCTCAATGGCGAATTTATCGTACCAGTTTTGACGATTCTCTCCGAATCGTGTCGGACCGGACCACAAACATCGATATTGAATCAGCGTTTGGCCGTGGCGTAGAGCGCGCGCAGGATCTTCGGTGTCAGGCACCAATGAAGAACAGCGGAATTGCGCCCAGTCTCGACGCGGGCGACGGCCCCTTTTTTTAACTCAACGGAGGCCTCGCAGCCAGGTTCGCTGATGGAGCGTCCGAGAAACTCGCTCAGATTGGGATTATGGCCTACAACCATAATGGACTCGCGACGGGCATATTTGTCGAGCAGTTTGCGAAAGTCAGCGAAAGACGCACCGGGACGAAGCGCATCTTCCAGTTGCAGCTTACCTTCATAACCCATTTCATTGCCGACCAGAGAAGCGGTCTGGGCCGCCCGTTTCAACGGACTGGAGAGGATCACGTCCACCTGAGCGTCTAAGGCAGCCAAGGCACGTCCGACGTTGCCACACTGTTCGACGCCTACCTCGTCTAGGGCGCGCTTCTCGTCCTTCTTGAGATTTTTCATGGGCTCGCCGGCACTGGCATGACGCAGGAAATAGATGATCATTTTGAGTCCGAACTCCTGTGATTGGCGAATGAAAAGCCAGGAAAACTTTCGAATTGATGGCAACTACGCATACTGCCGTCTCACTTGAGTTCTCTTCCCCGGGTGGGGCTTGCGTGGGAGGGCGATGGGGATAGCGTCCAGGGATTGCTTCCCTTCGGCAAGCGCCATCAAGAAATCCTGGGCACTAAAGGCGCTGGGTCCAGTTGGCGGCTTGCGCTTACCCTGGACTCGCCATACCCGATTGTAGGTCCCATCCTTTTGCAGCACGCGGGATTTCAAATTGTCTGCCAAATACGATTGCAGGATTTCGTGGCGCACTCGCTCCCGTAGCAATGCGTCCTTTATCGGGAAGATAACTTCCACCCGCTCATAGAGATTTCGTGGCATCCAATCCGCGCTGCCCATGTAGACCTCCTCCTGGCCTCCATTCGAAAAGTAGAAGATGCGGCTATGCTCCAGGAACCGGCCGACGATGCTGCGCACCCGGATGCGATCACTTACGCCGCGTACACCGGGCCGTAGAGCACACATGCCGCGGATGATCAGATCGATCTCAACTCCGTCCTGAGAGGCGCGATACAAAGCGGTAA
>JABCYV010000133.1 GCA_013290025.1 Acidobacteriota bacterium | reverse complement strand
ATCGCAACCTCCTGTTTCTCGGCACCGAAGTTGGTTTGTGGATCTCCGTCGATGGGGGTCAGCGCTGGGCGCAGTACAAGGGAAGCGATTTTCCCGCCGTCGCGGTGCGCGATCTGGTAGTGCATCCGCGCGAATCTGACCTAGTCATGGCTACTCATGGACGCGGCATCTGGATCATCGACGACATTTCTCCCTTGCGCGCTCTCACGCCCGAGTTGATGGAGAAAGAAGCGACGCTCATCGAAGGAACACCAGCCGTCCAATACTTCAATGCCAACGGTGGTTGGCCTGAGGGTGACGAAACATACGTCGGACCTAGTCGTCCGACCGATGCTTTCATTACGTATTACCAGAGGCGGCGGCATATTTTCGGAGACTTAAAGATCGAAATTTTCGATCCCGATGGCAAGCTGCTGGACACGGTCGGCGGCAGCAAACATCGCGGTGTGAATCGCGCGACTTGGTCGATGCGCCTCAAACCGCCGGTGGTCCCACCGGCAGCCAGTGCCCTTTTTGGCGCAACCCAAGGTCCTCGCGTAATGCCTGGAACTTATACCGTCAAGATGACCAAAGGCGACCAGGTTTACAGCGCACCACTGAAAGTGGTTCTCGATCCGCGGGCCAAGTTTACGATTGAAGATCGCCAAGCACAGTTCGATCTGGCCATGAAGCTCTACAATTTGCTCGGTCACATGAGTTATGCAGCGAGCGCGATCGGATCAGTCCGTGACTCCGCCAGTGCCCGCGCTGCAAAGCTCTCGGAGAAAGATCCCCTACGTGCCCGATTGCAACAGCTCACCGACGGCTGTGACAAACTTCGCTCGAGAATCGTCGCCACCAAGGAGGGCGGCATGATTACGGGAGAGGAGCGCATCCGGGAACACCTCGGGGAGCTGTATGGCAATGTCAACACCTACGAGGGACGACCGGGCGACTACCAGGTCGCTCGAGCTGCGTCGTTGGGGCGTGAACTGGAAGACGTCATCGTCGACTTCCGCAAACTGACGGACCAGCAACTCCCCCCCATTAATGGTGGCTTGAAAAAGAAGAAGCTCGACACTATTACTGTTCCTACCGAAGCGGAGTGGGAAAAACGACAGCAGGAAGGGTCTCCGGGAAAGGCCGCCGCAGCGGAATTGCGCGAGACGGATTAGAGCACGTTCGCTGGGTTGCTCAGGGGCAATTGCTGGGTGCGGGACGACCGGCAAAACGTGACTGAATCCACGTGATCTGGTCAGCGACGGAGTCTCCGAGCAGGCTACCTGATTCCGGATACTTGTAGAACTGAATTCGATCCCCCTGTTTACACATACGTGCGACCACCCTGGCCGTCAAAGTAATAGGCACCTCCGGGTCCTCAGCACCGATTATCAGAAGCGGGCTGTAGGCAGGTTTTTGACCGAGGGTGTTTACGCTGAAGAACTGCTTCGCAAACGGTTCGTTCTCCCAATCTTTCTTAAGCATTTCGCCCGTAGAAAGTTCTGACGCGCTATCCGAAACACCGCATTGCCTCTCAATCTGTTCATACAACGGGAGGGCCTTGTCCGTTAGCATGTTACTCACTTGGAATCGCGGGTAGACGGTTTTGATTCCATAGGCGACGAATAATGGCAGGCCGCGCGAATGCTCTTGGGCCAGGGCTTCGTAAATATCCTTGATACCGGCAACGCCTGAAATTGCAATGGCACCCAGATAGCTGGGATCGCGCATCTCACTCTGTATCTCGGCGACTCCGACAACCGCCGGGCCGCCCTGGGATTCCCCCATCGCAATCCATCTCGAACCGAGCTGGGGAATCGCAGCTCGCGCAGCCGCCACGGAATAGATAACGTCCATCGCGTTAGACCGTAGATCCAGGAACGCATTACGAAAATTTGTGCCTAGACCGGCATAGTCGGTGGCGACCACCGCATATCCTAGCCCGACATACATGGAGAGGAACGGCCCGACGTATAGGTTCCTCATCAGTGATGGAGCGCATGTGCGCGCAACACCGCTGAATCTGTGCGCCCAAGCAATTATTGGCCATCCGCCAGCCGGCGGCTTTCCCTCGGGAACGAGAATTACGCCCGACGAGGCAACGTCCTCGCCAGTTGCCGCCCGTGAATGATACAGAAAACGAACCGCTGACACGTCATACGGCAACGCGTATTCATCGAACGGCTCCGCACGAATCAGATCACCCGGTTTACCTGCGGGCAGCGGAATGGGAGTGTCATAGAAAGGCGAGAGCGGCAGCGTATGACGCGAGTCAGATCTCTGGGTCTGTAATGCGTTTGTTGTCTGGCCTATGGGCTGTTCAGCCGCCGACGGCGTGACCAACTCCACAACGCCCGCGAGAGCAAGCACTACGAGCGCTGCGCTGCCTCGACTCAACGGAGAAACCTACAGTGAAGCCGCAGATGAGATGGCGTCATCATCTCCATCTTAGGACTTCGCAAAGCCATAAGGAAAACAAGAAAATCAGGAAAACAGGACGAACAGGAAAACAGGACGAAGATGATATGCAGTAGGGACGAAACTATTGGTTGTTGCGGTTGTCAGGCGTTTACGGGTTTGGAGTATTCATCCGCCGTGTCGCAGTCGGCAAGTTCCAACCCCCAGGTTTCGCCGCTTATGCCGGTAGATTCCAGGCCGACCTGATACTCCTTTGTCCCTTCGAGTTGCGTGACCCAAACAACCCGGAATTGAATCTTGCGCTGGTGGTATTGCAGGGTGAGTTTGTCACCCGTTCTTAGGACGTGGCGAATCGCCCCCAGTCGAGCGCCGTTGGGAGTTATATCTAGCGTATGAGCGAGCTCATTTACCGGGTTGTTAGAGGCATCGCGGCCGGATATGCGCACCGGCAGAACCATTTTGATCCGTTTGTGACGGCGTTTTCCCTTACCGTTTTCCAAGCTGGGCCCCCGGTGCGACGCTCGAAATCGCTATGCGCATTTGATTGTCTGCGCAGAATCAGGCATTTGAGCTGCCACAATTGAGATGAGATTCGAGACCTGGATTTTTCATAAGAATCAACTGTTTACAAGAAAGGCTATGATCCCGGACTGGGCTGATGCGGGGTAGCTGACGCTACAAATCAATGCCGTGACAGATTTTGTCAGACTCACTCCAACGGCTTTTCCGGGTCGATGGCCTGATCGAGGTATATCCACAGCACGCGGGAAAGGAGAGTAAGCACAGGCGCGAGCGGCACAAACAGCAAGAGAGCCCAGACGATTGTCTTCTGCAGCGACCATTTGGTATAGATCCAGAGCAGTACAGAGAGTCCGACGATGGTAAACAGGGCCAAGCCGTAGCTGATGTACATGGCGCCCAGAAAATAACCTGGTTCCCGCTCAAACTTGAGACCACAGACAGGGCAGCATTCGTGCATCTTGGGAAAGCCTGCAAATATCGACGAGCGGAATATTTTGCCAGTGCGGCATCTTGGACATATTTGTCGAAGGACTGCTGAAATCGTGGGGACTCTTGAAGCTTCCATGGATTGGCATCACACGCCGGGATTTTCTCAACTCTCTTCTCACTGATGAAGACTGGGCTGTGAACTTCTAGGGACCACCGTCACACAAATGGAAGACACAGGAAGTGTTTCAGAATTTGACCATCATATCCTTGGCAACGCCAACTTTTCCTTGATCCCCTCGCCTTCAATGACCGTATAAATAAAATCCGCAGGAACATTACGCAGCACTTCGATCCTGCCGCTTGGCCACTTGATTTCGACTTCACTCATAGAAGCTTCTGTGCCCAGACCAAAGTGCAAGCGCGGATCGTTCTGCGAAAGGTAGCTTCCGCCGGCACGCACTTCACTAAACTGCACCAACTTTCCCGCCTTGACCGTGACTCGGGCGCCTACGGCCATCTTGTTACTGACCGTCCCCACAAGCTTGAACAGTACCCGGTGATTGGTATTCCCGCCTTGATTGAGCAACAGCGTCGGAGGCTCGCCGACATTTATCAGGACCACGTCAATGTTTCCGTCATTATTGACGTCACCGAATGCCGCACCCCGACGACTGTGCGGCGGAATTCCTGAGAGGACGCTGGAAACATCTTCGAAGGTGCCGTCCCGCTTATTGCGGAAAAGCTGCAGCGGTTCGCGGTAAGAGGCGCCGCCAGGTATGGAATCCACCTGTGGATACACGTGCCCATTGGCGATGAAAAGATCCAGCCAGCCATCGTTATCGATGTCGAAAAAAGCCGTTCCCCAGCCCACGTAAGGGTAGGTCGGCTGCGCCAACTTGGCGGGATAGGTCACGTCAGCGAATCCATCTTTGCCTGAGTTGCGGTACAAAGTGTCGGGTTGCTCAGTGAAGTTGGTGACAAACATTGACAACCGGCCTTCGTGCAAATAGTCACCCCAGTCCACCCCCATGGATCCCTGCATTTGGCCGTCACCACCGAGGGCGACCCCGGAGAGCATGCCCACTTCCTCAAACGTCCCATCGTGTTTATTGCGATAGAGGTAATTGGGGCCGGCGTCGTTGGCCACGTAGAGATCCGGCCAGCCATCGTTGTCGTAGTCGCCCCAGATGGCTCCTAATCCGTAGTATCGATTCGGATCATCCACACCGGCCTTTTTAGACACCTCTTCGAAAGTTCCGTCGCCCCGATTGTGAAACAAAAGATCGGACTCGCCGATCATGCCCCATGGTCCGCACTGCACCAGGATCCCCTTGAAGCGGCAATTCTTTTCGTCGCTGCCGAAGTCAGGAAGCTTGTCGATATCGAAGTGAACATAGCGCGAAACAAACAGGTCAACACGTCCGTCTTTATCGTAATCCGCCCAGGCCGCGCCCGTGCTGAATCCTCCCGCCCCTACGCCCGCTTTATCGGTGACGTCTTCGAACTTGCAATTGCCCAGATTGTGATAAAGCGCATTCCCGCCAAAGCCCGTGACATAAATGTCGGGCAGACCGTCGTTGTCGTAGTCAGCGACGGCTACGCCCATGCCCCAGCCTTTGCGCGTGAGTCCGGCAGACTTTGTAATGTCGGTGAACTTGAAATCAGCATCCTGATGATAGAGGGTAATCATGAGATCGCCACCCTGGCGGAAGCGGTCAATCGTCGATCCGTTCACGGCGATGATGTCGAGCTTGCCGTCGTTATCGCAGTCGATCAGCCCGGCGCCACCGCTCATGGATTCCACGATATATTTCTTTTCGGGCGTGGAGATATGAGAGACGGTCAGTCCTACTTGCTGGGCTACATCCTGAAAACGGGGCACGGGGGTTTTGGGAGCAGCCGTCTGGGCGGGCGCAAATAGAGGAAGAAGCAGGCCCAGAGAGAGGAATTTGCACATGGCGGTGAGAATTTCTGTGATTATAGATGATACTCGGTTGGACTCGGCTGGTGGGCAAGGGATGCTCAAGTTGTAACTTTTTAGCGGTGAGCACATCCAAGCGCGTAGTTGTCCAGAAGAGGGGTTTGAATGATCAGGTCGGCGATTCTGTTATTTCTTGCCTTCGCTACAACCTTGATGATAACCAGCGCGGCCCAGACCGCTCCATCGTCCCCGGTTCTGATTGAGCTCTTTACCTCCGAAGGCTGCTCCAGTTGCCCTCCGGCGGATGCTCTGCTTGAACAGTTGGACCAGTCTCCGACAATTCCCGGCGCGCAGTTGATCGTGCTCAGCGAACACGTCGACTATTGGGACCACGACGGTTGGAAGGATCCTCACTCCTCGCATTCGTTGACGGATCGCCAGAACGTATACGCCGATCATCTCGGGCTAAAGAGTGTTTACACACCGCAAATGGTGGTCGATGGCACGACCGAATTTCTTGGCAGCAACGGCCCTTCTGCGAAGCAGGCCATCGAAAAGGCCCACGATCTCGATCTCGAGAAGATTCCAGTCCGCATATCCGCCATCTCGTTGGCGAATCCCGGCACGGTTCAGGCTCACGTTGATGCCGATGCCGTTCCGGAAGCTGTGCGGACCCGAAAAGCGGAAGTCTATGTCGTGATAGCACTGAATCACACCGAATCCCAAGTTGCCGCGGGCGAAAACAGAGGCCGCCACCTGACTCACGTCGCCGTTGTTCAAAGCCTGACAAAAGTTGGGACCGTCGAGAAAGGCAAGACCTTTGCCCAGGACGTGCGGGTCAAAATCGATCCCAAAATCGATCACACGAATTTACGGCTGATTGCATTCGTGCAAGAACCCGGCCAGGGAAAGATTCTTGGTGCGGCACTGCAGAGAGTGGAGAAGTAGGCCAGCCGCCATCCCTAGGTCATAATCCGTTGTCGTCGGCGATTTACACCGCACCCCTCGTCTGCTAAATTTGCGCCTCGGGCTTCAGCGCCCACTGGAGGAAACCGTGCGCATCGATCTCTTCCGCATGGAACGAACGCAGTGCCTATACGAAAATGAAGTGGAGTACAACCTGTCGGAGAGCGGCGTTCTCCCGTTGAGTGCGAACGAAATTCTGGAGGGCTCAGACCCAGGTGCCGTTCTCTCTTCTAAACTGAAGTATCCTGAATCAAACGGCTCCGACGAACTTCGTGAGCACATCGCCCAGTGGTATGGCGCAACTCGCGATCATGTACAGGTCACAAACGGCGGGTCGGAGGCCAATTTCACCGCCTTGTGGGGCCTGCTGGAAAAGGGCGATCACGCAGCGGTCATGCTGCCCAACTATCTCCAATCCTGGGGCCTGTCCCGTGCCTTTGCCACAAAAACGAACGGATTTTATCTTGTGGAAAAGGAAGAGAATGGCAACCCTCGCTGGGCGCTGGACGTTGATGGCCTTCGCCGGGCGGTGAACAAAAAAACTCGGCTGATTGTCGTCACCAATCCCAATAATCCTACAGGTGCGGTGCTCAACGAGCAGGAAATGGACGAGGTTCTCCGGGTTGCGCGCAAAGCCAACGCCTGGCTGTTAGTAGACGAAATCTATCGCGGCGCGGAAGTAAAAGAGCCGCTGACGCCGACCTTTTGGGGACGGTACGATAAGCTTCTGATCACTTCCGGACTCTCCAAGGCCTTTGGACTGCCGGGACTGCGGCTGGGATGGATTGTCGGCCCACCGAAGACCATCGCCAAGCTCGCTTCCTATCACGACTACACCACGCTGACTCCGACTATGTTGTCCGATCGCTTGGCACGTATCGTGATGGAGCCAGCACGCCGCGAGAAAATTCTTGAACGCACGCGCTCACTCATCCGCCGCAATCTGCCGCGACTGGAGTCCTGGATCCTTTCCCACGACGACATCTTTACTTACATTCCGCCGGTTGCAGGCGCAATCGCGTTCTTCCGTTACAAGCTACCGATTTCTTCGACCGCGCTCTTTGACCGGTTGCGCAAAGAACATTCCGTCCTGATTACTCCGGGAGATCACTTCGGTGTGGGCCGCTACGTTCGGGTGGGCTACGGCTACGACATCGACTACACATTGCGAGGTCTGGCGCGTGTGGACATAACTCTAAAGGAGCTCCAGAAAAAGGGAAGCCGTGAAGGATCAGTTCGTGCGGTCGCGGCCCGTCGCGGTGCCGCCTAAGATTTGTATCCGTCACTTCAAAGAAATCTTCTCGCCCACGCCTGTGCTTTTGGCCCGCTCCAATACCAGCGCAGCCGCGGCCACGTCTTGCACGCCGACCCCCGTCAGGTCACAAATGATCATCTCCTCATCCGATGTACGTCCGGACTTAAGTCCGGCGGAGATTTCACCCAGTTCGGCGTGAATCTTCTCTTTCCTAATAGCACCGCATTCGACGGCGTGATGAATTTCACCCAGGCGCAGACACTGCGGCAGGCTGTCCGCCACAATCTTGTCCGCTCGCAATAGCACATCCACGTCGAGCTCCTGTTTGTCCGGCCCATCGGAACCGACCGCGATCACAGTCACGCCCGTCTTCAACCACTTCGCTCGCAGAAGCGGTTCCCGACTCGCGGTTACGGTGACAACGATGTCTGCTCCCGCGACAGCCTCCTGAACGGATCCAGCAACTGCGAAGTGGCAAGCTGGAATCTCGCGGCATTTTCCGAGATCGTCCACATACCCTTGCGCTTTATGGGGATCACGTCCCCAAACCCGCACCTCGCCAAGCGCTCTCACCAGGGCAAGCATTTTCACTTGATATCGCGCCTGTCCGCCGGTCCCGATCACCGCGACTACATCCGCTTTTTTGCCGGCCAGAAATTTCGCGGCGACGGCTCCAGCCGCTCCCGTTCGCTGGTCGGTGATGAATCCATTGTCCAGAAGGAAGGCGGCCGGTGCGCCTGTCTTGGCGTCGAACACGACGACCATGCCGTCATTTGCAGAGAGACCCAGCTTCGGATTGTCCCGAAATCCGGAAACGATTTTGACCGCGTAGTAAGGCCAACCGCGCACGTGGCCAGCCTTGATGTGGATCTCACCCCGATTCTCGGGTACATCAAGCTGGATTACGGATGGCACTTGTGCTTGCCCAGTGGAATACGCCGAGAACGCCTGTTCCATTGCTTGAATGCAAGCGCGAGGATCGAGCAGAGAGCGGATTTCCGGTTCGCGTAGAATCAGAACGTCGCCGCTCATGCCCTAAAGATTATCAGTCGCCGAGCATTGGCGCCGCTCCGGTTGCGTCGGATTTGCTTAGGGTAGCTTGTTTCTAGACGGAAGCCTCGGCTGGCTCACCCATGTCAGCACTTTCCACGTCGCCTTCCTCGATAGCCTCTCGTGAATGCGTGCGCGCTACCAGCACATAGATCGAGGGCACCACAAATAGCGTAAACAGAGTTCCGATGATCATGCCACTCACCAGCATGATACCGATGCTATTGCGAGCTCCCGCTCCGGGGCCCTTCGCAAGTACGAGGGGAAAGTGGCCCATCACCGTGGCCGCAGTCGTCATGAGAATGGGCCGCAGGCGGGTCGACGCGGCCTCGATGACGGCGTGCAGTTTGTCGCTCCCACTCTCCTGCAGCTTATTGGCGAATTCAACGATTAGAATCCCATTCTTCGATACCAGACCGACCAGTGTGATCAGCCCAACTTCGCTATAGATGTTAAGTGTGGTCAGTCCCAGGAAGGAAAACATCAGTGCCCCAGAAAGGGCGAGTGGTACCGACCCCATCAGGATGATGAATGGGTCGCGGAAACTTTCGAACTGCGCCGCCAGTACAAGGTAGATCAGTACTGCCGACAATAGGAAAGTCCCGAGGAATTTACTGCCTTCAACCCGCAGTTGGCGTGATTCCCCTGAGTAATCAACCGTAAAGCCCTGTGGCAGGATCAGCTTGGCCTGGTCCTCCAGGAAACGCAGTGCCTTATCCAGCGGGATATTCGGCGGGATCACTCCCTGAATCGTCACCGCGTTGAGCTGCTGGAATTTCTTCAGCTCTCGCGGCTCGGTCGTGTTCTTCAGAGTTACGAACGTCGACAGCGGAACGAGCTTGTTGCCGGCGGCGGTGACGTAGATGTGTTGCAGCTGATCCGGGGTCAGACGGTCCACGCGTTTGATCTGCGGGATGACCTTGTAGCTGCGACCTTGAATGCTGAAGCGGTTGATATAGTCCCCGCCCAGCATCGTCGCAAGATCCTGGCCGGCTTGGGTCAGATCCACGCCTTGAGAACGGAGCTTGTCACGGTCGAAGACGACCTCGGACTGCGGCTGGTCGAACTTCAGGTCAGTGTCGGCGAAGATGAAGAGGCCACTCTCGAACGCCTTCCGCACCAGCTGGTTTGCGAAGTCGATGAGCTGCCTGGGCTCCGCCGCGGAGGTGATGACGAACTCAACCGGAAAATTTCCGCCCCCCGGCAGCGGCGGTGGCGTCAATGGGATCACGCGGATGCCCGGAATTTTCGACAATGGTCCGACAGACTCGACCAGGAGTTGCTGAGCGGTCTTTTTCCTCTGGCTCCAGGGTTTGGTGACCATTCCTCCAAAACCACCGCTCGGTGAGGTGATCTGAAAAATACTGTCACTCTCGGGGAATGCGTGGTAGACGTCGTAGACCTGGTCCGTGAACAGGTTGGTCTGATCGATCGTGGAGTTCGCGGAGGCTTGGATAACGCCGAAAACCACTCCCTGGTCCTCGGCCGGCGCTAGCTCGCGCTGCGAGAACATATAAAAGGGCACGATCAACAGGACAACCAGCGCCCAGAGAACAAGAACCACCGGCCTGTACTGGAGCGTCCCCGACAGCGTCCGTGAATACGCGCGACGCACCCCCTCGAAGCGGCGGTTGACCCAGCCGGCGAAGCCACGCTCGCTGGCACCGCTACGCAACAGCTTCGACCCCATCATTGGCGATAATGTCAGCGCAACCACTCCGGAAACGATTACGGCCCCGGAAAGAGTAAATGCGAACTCGCGGAAAAGCGCGCCGGTCAAGCCGCCTTGGATACCTACTGGCGCGTACACCGCAGCCAGCGTGATCGTCATAGCGATGATCGGGCCGACCAATTCGTGGGCGGCATCAAGAGCCGCTCGCAGTGGCGGCTTGCCCAGGTGAATGTGCCGCTCGACGTTCTCTACCATCACGATCGCATCGTCTACCACCAATCCGACCGAGAGAACGATCGCCAACAAAGTCAGGAGGTTGATTGTGAATCCAAACGCCAGCATCAGGAATACGGCGCCAATCAACGAAATCGGAATAGCGACCACCGGGATCAACACCGAGCGGAATGAGCCGAGGAACAGGAAGATGACGACGATGACGATCAGCAGCGTCTCGGTAAGCGTGTGGAGCACTTCATTGATAGCGTCCTGGATGTAAGCCGTCGAATCGTAGGGGACACCCGCCTTCATGCCTGGAGGCAATTGTGACTGGATATCCGGCAGGGCTGCGCGGACGTTCTTTATGACCTCGAGGGAGTTGGCGGTAGGGAGCACCCAAATCCCCATGAACGTCGCCGTCTCGCCGTTGAAGCGCACATCCTGGTCGTAATTCTGGGCGCCAAGCACGACGTCCGCTATCTCACCTAAGCGAACGACGACTCCCTTATCCTCCTTGACCACCATCTGTTTGAAGTCGTCCGCCGTCCGCAGATCGGTGTTGGCGATCAGGTTCACTGACACCATGGAGCCCTTGGTCTGGCCCAGTGCCGAAAGGTGATTGTTCTTTGCCAACGCATCTCGTACTGAGGAAGCTGAGATACCGAGCGCCGCCATCTTGTCCGGCTTAAGCCAGATTCGCATGGCGAAGGTGCGGTCGCCCAGAATGTCAGCGCGCTGTACTCCGCTGATGGAGCTTAACTTCGGTTGGACTACCCGTGTCAGATAGTCAGTTATCTGGTTTTCATCGAGATTCGCCGAAGAAAAACCCAGGTACACCGCAGCAAACTGATTGTCCGCGGTTTGCAGGTCAATCACCGGCGCTTGCGATTCCGGAGGCAGGTCATTGCGGACTTGTGCCAGCTTTGCCTGGATCTGCGTGAGCGCCGCGTTGGTGTCGTAATTGAGCTTCAGGTGCACGGTGATCGTGCTGAGGCCCTGGGCGCTCGATGACTCCATGTAGTCGATGCCATCGGCGCTGGCAATCACGCGCTCCAGCGGTGTAGTGATAAAGCCGCGAACCAGGTCGGCGTTGGCGCCCACGTAAACCGTCGTAACCTGCACGATCGCGATATCGCTGCGCGGATACTGCCGCACGCTCAGCGAACGGATGGACTGTAATCCGGCAATCAGGATCACCAGATTGACGACGATGGCGAGGACCGGCCGCTTAATGAAGAGATCAGTGAATCTCATTTAGCTGTCCTCAGGCTTGGGAGCCGGACTGTTCCCTGGCTGTACCTTATTGTTAACTTGCACGGCCGCGCCATTGCGCAGTTTGAAGACCCCCGAGCTTACGACCTCGTCACCGGGCTTGACACCCGAAACGACCGCAACCTGATCGCCGCGTGAGCCTTCAAGCTTGACGGCCTGCTGGCGCACCCCGCGGTAGGTCTTGCCGGCCGGGTCCTTGAGGTCGGAAACGACGTAGACCGAATCGCCATACGGCGCGTAGTTGATGGCAGTCGTCGGAAGTGCAATAACCGAACGATCCGCCCCGAACCCCATCTCTACCTGCACAAACATGCCGGGACGCAATTTGCCTCCAGGATTGGGAAGCGTGGCCTGTACCTGAAGGTTTCGCGTTGACTCGTTCACCACCGAGTCGATGGCCGTAACCCGCCCGGTAAACCCGGCTCCAGCGGCGTCGTTGCTCGTAACCTGAACCGTGCGACCGACGTGTACTTTAACCCCTTCCTGCTGGGGCACGTTGAAGTTCACATAAATCGGATTTAGCGATTGCAGGGGAACTATGGCCTCACCCGCCGCCAGGTACTGGCCCAGGTTGATCTGGCGGATGCCCAGGATCCCCGAAAATGCGGCACGAATGGTTTTCCTCGCAATCGTAGCGCGGATCTCTCCCACCTGCGCTTCCGTGGCCTTTTGCTGCGCCACCACGTTGTCATACTCCTGCTGGGCGATGACGCCTTGCTTTACGAGCTCTTGTGTGCGATTAAAATTAATGTGAGCCAGGTCGCGCTGGGCCTCCACGTTGGCTAGTTGAGCTCGCTCCTGTCGCGTGTCGAGCTCCACCAGCACGTCTCCCTCTCTGACCGATTGGCCCGACTCAAAAGCAATCCGAGCTACCGTGCCCGGAAGGTCTGCGCTCACCGTCACGCCCTGCACCGCTACAGCACTGCCGATAGCGCTGAGAGTTGCCGGCCACTTCTCCTGTTTCGCCACAATCGTAGTCACAGCCTCAGGAGGTGGTTGCATGACGGTCTGTGAGGCGGCCTGTATTTGGCGGTACTTCACAAAGCCGAGGCCCGCGACAACAACTGCCACCAGGGCCAACATCAGTAACATCCGTTTCGCCATGAGTCCTCTTAAACCGTGTACAAAAGTGTCGTCTTCTTCATCTCATCCAAGAAGGTAGGAATTAGCCATCCACCAGCATTTAGTGCAAGAAGGGTAGCTGGAGAGGAGGGCCTTTTCACTGCAGGCGCGTGACAGTCGCCTCGTTCATTGATGAGTGGTCAATCATAACTAACTCGCAATCATCACATCCAAGCACCGGTGGAGCGCGGCTACCCTTTCGGATCGCCGCAGCTACCCTACGAGTTGACTTTCAGATTGACTAGGAGGCCACAAGGATTCAGACAATTTACAGACCATTAACATTAACCGGTCCCCATCGCATGGCCTACGCTCGCCTACCTCCGCTATTCGATACCAGCCCGAACCGAGCCAAAATACATTGGACAGTCCGAGTAGGTCCCAGGTTAGCCTTATGATACCGAAAATCTCATGCCTCGGTCTTCATGCATAAGTCCTCGGAAACACAGCCATAGACTCCCCAGCCGGCAAATGTCTGCGGTCCCGAGTCCGAAGCCGACTCTCTGCTAAATTACTTCCATCATGAAACCCGCCCGTAGTTTTGCCAGCGATAATAACGCCAGTATTCATC
>JABCYV010000132.1 GCA_013290025.1 Acidobacteriota bacterium | reverse complement strand
AACAAATCTAGAGTCGGTAGGAGACGAGCTGAAAGGTTCAAGACTCAACACCAGCAAGGACATTTAGTGGGCCCTCTGGCCCAAGTGGAGTAAAAAAATGGCGAACATATACATTTGGCAGGACGACCCTGAGAGTGGTCAGCCGCAACTCCAGATTCCCGCACCCGACTTGAACGTTGCTCCGCTGGCGACGAAAATCACCGACCCACAGCCAGAGGCGAAACTCTACGATAAGGGTTCTGACGAATTTCGCTATTGGGTGGTGGCAGGGTCACTGTCGCGAGCGCAGCAATTTTGGGGGCCGCTATTACCCGCTGGTATTACTTGGCACCAGGGCTCGGCGCTGGATGTTATTCGCGATCGTGATGTCGATCTGAACGCGTACTACGATAGAGCAAGCCTTAGTTTTTTCCATGAAGACGTTGGCGGGCAGACTTTTTTTTCGTGCGAGAGCCCCGACGTCGTATGCCACGAATTTGGACATGGAGTGCTCGATGCCATCCGTCCTGAGTTGTTCGATGCAGCAAGCATCGAGAGTTCCGCATTTCACGAATCTTTCGCCGACATGAGCGCCATTCTTACCGCGATTCAACTGGACGAAGTCAGAAACGAAGTGATGCAGGAGACTGGCAACCGCCCCGAGCGGAATTCCCGTCTGTCGCGACTAGCAGAACAGTTGGGACGCGCGATCCGCCAAGTCTCGCCTGGCTCGGCGGAAACCGATTGTCTCAGGAACGCGGCGAATTCCTTCTTCTATCAGGAACCGGATACCTTGCCGTCGATGGCGCCCGCGTCGATGCTTTCATCCGAACCGCATTCACTATCCAGAGTTTTCACCGGAGCCTTCTTCGAGGCACTCGCGGGAATGAGCCGCACGCTGTCTGATCCTCCTACCGAAGCCGGGTTGAAAACGGCCAGCGTCGAGATGGCCAAGCTTCTTCTTGGCGCGGTCAAAATTGCGCCGGTAGTACCCGAATACTTCAGCCAGGTGGCGGCAGGGCTGATCGAGGCCGACTCAAACGGGAGTGGAAAATATGCCACGGTATTGAAGAGTGCTTTCGTGCGCCACGGCATCTTGTCGCCCTCGACCGCCACCTCAATGGTATCTCTACAAGCCGCGACTTCCGTTAGTGGCGCTACGCCAGCTATGAGGATGGCCACCGGCGGGACTGCACCAACGAGCGGGCAACTGCCACTGCAGGCGATCACGGCCGCCCAGTATGGGTTGGACGGCCCTCTGTTTGTGCACGCCCCCTCGCAACCGCGCCGCCTCGCCGCTCACGCTGCATCGTTTACCTCCGCGGTGGTGATGCCTCAAAGTTCTGAGATGGCCGCCCGCTCATTCGTCGAGCATCTTATGCGCCTGGGTCGCGTCGATTACGGCGCGCACGGCGATCCGAATCTACACATCCTGCATCCGCATCGGCATAAGACGCATTTTCTCGAGCGCGTCGGTAACGGCTACGTGCTGAGCCGCAAGGTATTTTACTGCGGCCTAAGTGGTGATTAGCATTGTGGCACTGGGGACAGGCGCTTGATGCCATGACCGACGATGAAAAAGAGAATACGGGCGGAACTGCGGCGCCCGATTCAAAAGCAGACAAGCTCCGAAAGGCAGAAGAAGCTTTCGTCCGCGGCCTCGTCGAGCGTGGCCAGGCCGCCAAGGCTGATGAGAACGGGAATCTGCCGCCTGGCGCGACGCACGAGATTGTCGGCGTTTCGGAATCCGGCGTACCGATCGTGGTGCGCCGCCGCTTTGCTTAAGCGCAACCCGATTTGAGACGGCCTTTAGCTGGAGTGGTGTAGAGTTGATCAGAATATCAGTTCTACGCGAATCGGATCTCACCAACGATATCGAAGTTGGCGCAGTGGTTTCCGCGCTCCAGACCCAGGTCCACGATCATTTCGCGCCAGTTTGGGGAGTGGATGCGGAGGTCCAGTTCGTATCCGGTCCGCCGCCCCGGGGGTCGTGGTGGCTGGTGATTATGGATGATTCCGAGCAGGCCAATACGCTCGGCTACCATGACATGACCGACGAGTGCTTGCCGCTCGGCAAAGTCTTCTTGAAGACTTGCGCTGACGCAAAAGTCAGTTGGATGGCGACGGCCAGTCACGAGGTACTCGAGATACTCGTCGATCCGGCCATCAATCTGACCGTCCTGCGCCAGGACGACGACGGACAAGCGCCCCTCGAGCTTTACTCATATGAAATTTGCGATGCGTGCGAGGCGGATCAGTTCGGGTACAAAATTGGCGATATCCTGGTTTCCGATTTTGTGTATCCGGCGTGGTTCGAGTCATTCCACAAGCCGCGAAGCACTCAATTCGATTACTGCGGCCGTATCACCGAACCGTTTCAGCTCCTTGCCGGCGGATATGCGACCACTCGCGATCTGAAAGCGCAAGGTGATTGGACGCAGACGGCCGCGAAGGCGTCGATGGCGCGAAACCTCACGGGCGCGGTTGCGGAATATCGCGGCCGTCCCCTCGTTGCAGGTAGCCGCCGAGAGCGTCGTCGGCGCGGCCGTGCCGCCTGGAAGGCCAGCACGCTGCCAGCCGCGCGCAGCGCTCGAGCCCGCGTGCAGCTTCCGCCGCATCCAATGGTTCATGCGGCGGGTTTAGTGATGAGCGCGACGGCGCCGTCTCCGGCGATCGTGACTACAGCTTCGGAAAAAAAGACAGTAACAAGCGAGATCCAGCGCGCGCTCGACACCATCAAGCCGAAAGCCGACTCGCTCCCAAACTCCGATTCGATGCAATCCGCGCTGCAATCCGCGATGGACCAGGCGCAACGCGCGGACCGTAACTCGAGTCTCAACGGCGCCATCCCGGACGATTTTCACCTAGCGTTAGTGCTGAGCTCGATAAACGGCTCTGCGGGAAGAGCGCGACAGATAAGAACCATGGATCTGTTCGGTACCCAGCAGTACGAGGATCTCGATCCGGGCTGGCTCGGCAGCCTGTTCAACCGGCTGAAGTCCCAGCCGGTTCCCTTTCCCACCCATTTGGAGAGGAAGATCGATCCAACTGTACGCATCTCCAATCAAGCACGAATAGCCATTGCGGGCGATTGGGGCACCGGCAACGCGTCCTCTCGGAACATCGCCAACCGCATCCATGATCTCAAGGCGGATCATACTATTCACCTCGGCGATGTTTACTATTCCGGCACTGACGATGAGGAACGAAGCAAGTTCGTCGGCGGGTGGCCGTCGGGAACCAACGCATCAGCACCGTCCTTCGCGCTCAACGGAAATCACGAGATGTACTCCGGTGGCGAGGGATATTTCGTCGACGTCCTGACTAATCCGAAGTTCCGAGCGCAGCAGGTCTTGAGCTATTTTGCGCTCGTCAACGATGCGTGGATTATATGCGGTCTTGATTCCGCCTATTACGCAAGCGATTTCCTGTACCAGATAGGCAATCTCGATTCGGTTCAACTTGGGTGGTTGCGCGACATGGGGCAAGCCGCGCGCAGGGCGGGAAAGAAAGTCGCGTTGCTCACGCATCATCATGGTATTGATTTGGACCCAGACCTGAACCTGGTGACCTATCAGCAGCCGTTATGGGACCAGGTAAACCGCGCGCTCGATGGTGGTCCTGATTACTGGTACTGGGGACACGTCCACGCGGGTATCGGATACAAATCTGTAGCCAGTGGTGGCCGAAGCGTGCTCGCTCGATGCGTCGGGCATGGGGGCGTTCCCTATGCGCCGTTTCCCAACCCGGCGAACCTGGGTGACAATGCCGTAAAAGTTGACTGGGCCGAAACCACAAGGGCGAACGATCCCGATGAGGAACGCCGAGCTCTTAACGGATTCATGCTCCTGTCATTCGACGGGCCGCATCTACTAGAGGAGTTTCGCGACGAAAACGGCAACGTTCGCCACTCGGTCAAGTCGTAGCTGATTATCGGACTTCAAGCGCCTGACAAAGATTCTCATCCGATATTCCGGGCGGTCTGCTCTTCAGCGAAATGACGTGCAAGTAAACACTTCGAAAGGGAATTTGTCATGAGTATCAACGCGCTTACCAATGCGGCGGTAGCGCGGCGGCCGGACTTTCAGCCGGTTGACGCGGTTCCCGCTACTCTGGCGGAGATCGCCAGCGCCGCGGCATCGGTGCCTATGCCGGTCGCGCTTCCATCGGGGGCTCGACCTGCGACGGTAGCGGCCCCAAAGGTTTCGGTGGCTCCCGCCGCGGGCAGCGGTCCCAACACCGCCCTGCAAACGCTCACGACGTATATCCCGACCGAGGTACTGACCCTATATGTGAGCGCGATCGCCGCGCTCGGTCCGTTGACGATAACTGTCGGCACGCATGACCTGCAGGTCGGACGCTGGCTGCCGTTCTGGTGCTTTTTTGCCGCGACGCCGTTAATCGTATGGGTCGCTTTCGCCTCGAAGATAAAGGCCGCGGGAAGAGAGCTCCCGCTTTCACCATCGAAATGGCCATTATGGGAGATGTCCGCGGCGACGATTGCGTATGTGGCATGGACTTTTGCGCTGCCGGCCACGCCGTTCGCGCAGGAGAGCTGGTACTCGGCGGGACTCGCGTCGTTCCTGATATTGGTGGTTTCGGCCGGGCTCGGGATCGTCGCCCCGCTGATGCAGCAGCAATTGGCCTCCTGAGTGTGGTCGTTAACGCACCTGCGCCATGAGCTTCAACCCGAGCGCGGTGATGGTCAGGGTCGGATTTACGGCTAGCGACTGAGGCACGATCGACCCGTCTACCACGCCGAATACTCGGCCAGTCAGGACGAATTTCGGTGATGACAGTCTCCGAAGCGCCTCGAGGGTTTAACAGCCTTGGCTGAGCCTTCTTGAGAATTTCCTAGACCGGAACTCGGTCGTTACGCTGGACAGGCCTCTAACTGTTCAAGGAACAGCGGATAGGAATCGGTATTCGCGCGGTACCCCATGAAGTTGTCAATGTGCCCATACTCTGGAACGACGTGGCGCTTGTATAGCTTCGGGTCGTTAGCGGTCCTCAACCAGTCGAAGGTCTTCTCTGTCGATTTCGGCAAGTAAGTGCGATTCAGTTCGCCCGACACGAAAGTTATCGGGATTCGAAGATGCTCGGGATTCAGATAACTGGGAGGATTCTCCGAGCCGTACAACTTGAGATTTCCGTCGCGTCCGTAATCGTATTTGAGCGCTGACCCATTGCGAATGATCTGTGCGAGATGCCGGAATGCAGTGATGTTGCATTTTCCGAACTGTTCGCTCAGCCGATCATGGGTGGCCGCGTTCAACTTGTCGTGACGATAAAGATGTCCGAACAGAAATGTTATCCGATGGCACACGGGACTCGTGCATTCGTGATGAACCAGATTCACGAAGTCGGTAAACAGAGACTGAAAATGCGGATGCTCGGGGTTGTCAGTGGAAGAGAGGTAGTCCAATCCCGCCGACTTCAACACCGCATCGAGGTGAAGCAGACACTTTGTCTCCATCGCCGGCGGGACCTTGTAGTGGAGCGCGATTTGCGAGCATGAAACGCATCGCACGTCCCGTGCCAGCCCGGACGCAAGTGTCATGAAGAAAGCACTCGCCCCGGCGCAATGCACTACGGCCTGTATGGAATCGGCCCGAGTCTGCTCCTTGATGAATCGGATCGCGGCGGGAAAATCATTTTCAGCGGCCTCATCTAGCGTGAACTGGCGAAGCGGAAGTTTGATGCTCGCGCGCCAGTCGAGCAACCACACGTCGTATCCAGACTTCGCCAAGTACGAGGTGAAGTTTTCCTGAATAGTCGGAAGCGAGAACATTCCGCTCCATACAGCGGCACCATGCGCGACCATCACCGGGCCTTTCGCGCCGCCACGATAGCGCGTTAGCCGATTCTCGACTCCGTCGGGAGCATTGAACTTGTAGGTTTCAGTGACTGGAAGACTCATCGGAGAAAATTCCCTGCGGGCAACAACCCGCTATTTCGATCGTCCCTAACTCGGACGCACGACTACCACTCGAAGTGCGGCCGGACGAAGACGTCCCACAGACTCCCAAAGAAGTTCTCTCCGAAGCGCGTCAGCGCCTTGGCTTTCTGCGTAGAGGTGGTCGCCCCGACCGCGGTGAAGGTCGTCAATTGATGAAGAAAATCGGGAACGTGAATTGTCATGATGCCGGTCGCTACCACCGAGGCTTCATGTGAATGACCGTCGCGAATCACCGTATAGAGCGTACTCGTTGCGCCCCACACGTCGA
Source organism: Acidobacteriota bacterium (assembly GCA_013290025.1). Classification (GTDB taxonomy): domain Bacteria; phylum Acidobacteriota; class Terriglobia; order Terriglobales; family Acidobacteriaceae; genus JABCYV01. The sequence continues at coordinate 7,323 of JABCYV010000132.1, read as the reverse complement.
AGTGCCCATGGTCTCTGACGTCCTTAAAGCCGTCGAGAAGATATGGCCTCCCGTCGCTTCCGGTGAACGGGAGAGCGTACAGCATCCTGCGCTGATAGAACTGGTCGCCGTTAACGAACAAATTGAACACGCCATCTGACACAGGAACACCTGCCGGCGGGGTAAATCCATCCACCCGAACGGTGCCGATGGCTTTCCCAACATGATGTGGACTGACGAGGAACGCGTCGAGGTCGGGCATCGTGATCGTGAGAGTAAACTCAATGCGTGAATTGGAATCTTGGCCCGCCTTCTCGGCACCAACGTAATCATCGGGCTTAGGCCATCCTTTGCTGACATGGCCCTTCATGGTTTCCGTGAAAGCGATTCCGATGGACGGTGTCTTGGTAGGTAACGTTCCCTCCGGCGGAATTGTTATCGACGCTAACGGATCGATGATCGCAGTCGCGTTATCCCTTTCGGGCGCGCGCCACTTGTCATCGGCCTTGAAGCGGCGGATCGCGGTCTCAATGTTGCGCTCAGCTACGGCAGCGATAGTGTGAGACGGATTCACACCGGTGGCTCTGGGAAGAATGGAACCGTCGAGGATAAACAGATTTGGGTATCCGAAGACTTCGCCGTTCGGATCGGTAACTCCCGCATCACGAGAGTCAGCCATCAGACATCCGCCGAGATTGTGGACCGATACCGGTACGTGGAACAAGCGCCAGAGCGGGTTCATCGCAACGTTCCCGCCAACCGCCTCTGCGACATCGGTCGAAAATCGACCCTCGGCGCTGTAGAGCGGCAGATTCGACGGAGTGTCCCATGTTATCTTCAAGTCCTTGGAAATCGAATGTAGCTCAATTACTCCGTTGGCCAGATCGCGGCCCATAGCTAGAAAAATTGCCGTATTGTCGGAATGAGGATCAGGAAACCCGGTCTTACCGACTGACGCCGAACGGAAGGCTTCATGAAACGCCTCCCTGCTGAGGACTGTAGCCTCTCGAAACAATCCGCGCTTGGGATTCAGTAGCTGCAACAGCCCGCCGATTTCCTTCGGATAGCCGCCTTCCTGGAAGATGAACCAGTTGTTGAAACCGGCGTCGGCCCGACTGTAAACGATCCCTGTAGTGATCGTGGGGCCCTCGGAAGGCTTGAATTGCCGTTTCGTGTTGAACGCAAACGCGAGAAAGTCACCGTTGCCCGAGTAACCATACCCGAGACGATCGCTAAGGTTTGGAAGTGTCCGATAAATATCGCGGCATCGGAGCATCAATTCCGTCGAGTTCACTGCGCCAGCGCAAACAAAAACATGCTTGGCCTTGCACTCGCCGGGCTGTGCGCCGTTCCGATGGTCGGTGAAACGGACGTTATAGTCATAGGCGCTGTCTGCAATCGGATCGATGCGTAGAACCTCGCATTGAGTCCCAATCTCTGCGCCGCTGCTTCGTGCTGCTGTCAGATAGTTGAAATCGAGAGTGTTTTTCGCATGGACATTGCACCCAATGTCGCACTCGCCGCAGAAATTACAGCCCTTCTGCTCCGCGCCGAATTTGTTGCGATGTGGGACCTCTGGCGGTCCGAAATCCACCGCGATATTTGGATAGCAGAACTGCGCCGATCGATTGAGGCTTCGCGCCACGCCTTCCATCATCTTGGTCTTCGTCGGGATGCCAAGATGACTCGACTTCGTGATCGGATTGATGTCGAGCATATAAGCGACCAAGTCGTAGTACGGATCAAGCAAGCCGCGTGTGTACTCGCGAGGCCAGCCGCTGACGAAGACTTCATCGGGCGCCCTCAGGTGGACATTCGCGTAGATGAGCGATCCACCACCCAGTCCGGCGGATTGAACAACCGTCATCTCCTGAAAGGGCTTGATGTCGAGCAGCCCCTGCTCGACTGACCATAACCAGCCGTTGGCTGGGTTGCTCCAATCGCGCGGAAATGAATTGGTTTCGTAGCTGCGCCCCCGCTCGAAGAGGCCGACGGAAAAGCCCGCTTGCGCCATCCGGCATGCTGCTACCGATCCTCCGAAACCGGACCCGATTACGATGGCGTCGTAGGCAGGGCGCATCCGCATCTCAGTCCTCCGTAAACGGTTTCCGGACTGTCACGAGTGTGCCGGTCACTAATGACACGTTCAATGCCCGAAGGCCAAACTATCGCTCCGAGCCATTCTTACGTCAAGCGCATCTGTCCACGCGGAGTCATCGCCAAAAACGTGCAAGTGGATTGGTCGTAAGAAAACATGCTCTAAAGTATGGATCTGGCGGGTGAGGGACCCGCGCGAAATCGAAGTGAAGGGCGATTTTGCTTCCTGTTCGGAGCGCACTCAGCGCTAAGGGAGGACCGACAGCAAGTGGAAGGAAATTTGTCGAACGCAATCGTTGAAATTAGGGAAATCGTCGGCGAAGTAACGTCGATGAGGCTACAATCGTCGACTGCAGGAAAGACATAGGCCTCTGGCATCGCCGTGGTGCGGCCGCCGTCTATTCTGGCACCGCCGAAGAAGAAGTGTGTGGCGTCATGAAGATTGCCGCGAAGCATAGACTTCCACTGTGGCCTTTCAGCAAAGGAAAGAATTGGGGCTACGGCGCGACAATACCTTTTCGCGACGGTGCACTAATCCTGGTCATGGAACGAATGAAGCGTATTATCGAGTTCAACCACGAGCTGGCCTACGCAGTAGTTGAACCCGGCGTCACCCAGAAACAGCATGACGACTATCTGAAGAGTAACCACATACCGCTATGGGCCGATTGCACAGATTCCACTCCTCAAGGAAGCATACTAGGCAATGCACTCGAGCGTGGTGTGGGTTATACACGCTATTGGGACCATGTTGATCATCCACGCGGTCTCGAAGTTATCTTAGCCAACGGTGATTCGATACACGCTGGAGGTGGGCCTCACAATAGCCTGACCTGGCACACTCACAAGTGGGGGTACGGACGTCTGCGCGCTCGCGAATCGTGGGCGGCTCATTGTTTTCGAGCCGTGCCCATTCACGTTCCATCGCATGGAAGACGTAGCAGCGGGCGGCGCCCAGCATCATCTCCGCGTCCGCGATCACGTTTTGAACAGTGGATTGGGCGCTCACCACTCGTAAGGGATCGTGCTGCAAATGCACCGCTACCGCAGCCTCCCAGACCGGCAGCCCGAAGCATGTCTGGCTGAAGATAACGGTCGTTGTATCGAACTGCGTTTTCTCGTCGAGCAACCTGTATTCCACCTTCGCTTCGACCGGCCTAGCCTCCGGATGCAATCCAAAGTTTTGCAGTTGATCAGCGGAGATGCCGAGCAATCCGCCGAACTTCTCTAGGTACTCCCGGGCCGCGAGCTGCGGAGTTCGCGCCCTGGATACAAAAGGCTCTTCGATGTGCAGAAGGTCCCGTACGACTCCGCTATCGTCCCGATTCATGTGGACGCTTGCAGCTTCGTTGAATTCATGGGGCATAATCCCGGCCTCCTTAAATTAAGAAGTGGCCGACGTTCCATAGAAGCTTTGTAGGTAGATGTTACTGCGAGTAGGCTCTCTCCTCATGCGGAAGTCAAGAACAGGATGAGATCGGTGAATTGCTCGATCCGGTCGGGCCAATCACCAGGCAACCAGGCTTCGGCGTGAACGATCCGTCACCGGTCCAGCGGTACGTCACCCAGGACGCCTACATTCACCAGGGCCTAGGCACTCTGGGGACTGTGCGTTATGGCGATACCGAGATTGGTTCGGGTGGTAGTCAGATCAAGTCCGTGAGAAGAGGATAGCGGAGAAGGAACATGGCCAACAGAATCTTGCAGCAGACCGGATACCATGAGTACAACGACGCGCTCTCCGTGATCAATGTGAGAGTGGCATATGAACTGGCTGCCAAGTTCACCTATACCTTCGAGAATTTCTTTCATCCCTTTGTCGGGGAGCTGATCGCGAAGCTGGATAAAGGCACTCTGAAGGACCTGCTGGAAGGACAGCTGGACCCCGCGTTGCGCAAGGATTTCTTCCAGAGTTTCTATACGCCGAATCCAGACAATGACAATCTCATCCAGGTCAACTTCCCTCCCAAAGAGATTGATGTTGCGGAACACGGGCCGTATGCCACGTACAACTGGGAGCTGTTCTTCCACATTCCACTGACCGTTGCCGTGCACCTGACCAAGACGCAGCGCTTCGCAGAGGCGCAACGCTGGTTCCACTACATATTTGATCCCACCAACACGATACAACTATTGATCCTCCCAAGCGGTTTTGGAAATTTCTGGCCTTTCGGCAGGACAAGGCCGGCAAGCAGATTGACTATATGCTTACTCTGCTCAGCAAGAAGCCGGCAGATCTCTCGCCTGACGATCAGCAGCTGCGTCAGGACATTCTCGATGGCTATGAGGCCATCCTCAGCAAGCCTTTCCAGCCGCACGCGGTAGCCGGACTCGGCATGTGGCTTACCAATACAGCGTTGTCATGAAATACCTGGACAATTTGATTGCCTGGGGTGACAGCCTGTTCCAGCAGGACACTATTGAATCGATCAATGAAGCCACGCAGCGTTATGTGCTTGCGGCGAACATTCTGGGGCCGCGTCCGCAGCAGATTCCACCGACCGGAACGGTGCAGATCAAGAGTTATGCTCAACTGAAGGCAGCCGGCCTCGATGCTATGGGCAACGCCCTGGTAGATCTGGAAAGCCAGTTTCCATTCAACTTTGCCTCGGCAACCTCTGGCGACGGTGGCGACTCCGGCCCGCTATTCGGTATTGGGCGCGCTTTGTACTTCTGCATACCCCGCAACGACAAGTTGCTGGGTTACTGGGATACCGTCGCTGACAGGCTCTTCAAAATCCGCCATTGCATGAACATTGAGGGAGTCGTGCGCCCTCTGGCTCTCTTCGATCCGCCACTTGATCCTGGAATGCTGGTCAAAGCAGCCGCCGCCGGCATCGACATCAGCAGCATTGTCCGCGGACTCAATCAGCCGATAGGCCCGGTGCGCTGCCTCACGCTCATACAAAAGTCGCTTGAACTCTGCAACGAAGTGCGAAGTCTTGGCGGCGCATTACTATCGGCACTCGAGAAGGGCGATTCAGAGCATCTCGCACTGGTTCGCCAGCGTCACGAAATCCAGATTCAGACCATGGTGCAGGAGGTCCGCTTCCTGCAATGGAAATCTGCGCAGGAATCCACCAAGTCGCTGCTCACCAGCCGCGCCACGGTTTTGGAGCGGCTGCACTATTACCAGCGCCTGCTCGGCCTGCCTGCCGATCAGAATGCGCCCGACACCTTAACCATCGATCAGCGCGACCTTACGGAAGCCAACTTCGACGAAGCGTATGCCGCCCTAGTGGGTCAATACGACAAGCAGCTCGCCGTGCAACAGCTTCCCAACCTGCAACTGAGCGGCGCTACTTCCCCGGCGGTGCAATCCGGAGCATCTGGCAGCGGCAGGCTGTACTTGAGCGGGAATGAGAATGCGGAGCTGAACTACCACATGCCGGCAGCTAAAGACCTGCGCCAGGCAGCCGGCACTATCAGCGCAATCGCGGCCATTCTCACCTATATCCCGGATTTCGATGCCAAACTTGCTTTCTGGGGACTCGGCGCCGGGTCCAGGATCTTCGGCGGCGCGAAAATGTCTGACGCTCTCAAGATCGTTGCCGGCATCCTGCAAACTCAGGCCGGCTTGGAGCAAGACCAGGGAAATATTGCAGCTCGGACCGCCGGTTACGAACGCCGCGCCGACGAATGGATGTTGCAATACAACCTCGCAGCGTATGAGTTGATGCAGAATGGGCGGCAGATCCTCACCTCGCTCATCGCCGAACAGATTGCTCATCACGACTACCTAAACGTCCAGCAGCAGATCGCCAACGCCCAGGAGATCGACCAGTTCCTGCACGACAAGTTCACCAACGAGGAACTGTACCTGTGGATGCAGGGCGAGATTTCGCGCCTCTATTACGAATACTACCGCTTCGCCTTCGACACGGCGCGCAAGGCCGAACGCACCATGAAACAGGAACTCATGCGCCCCGAACTCGATGCCCAGGACTTTGTGAAGTTCAACTACTGGGACGGTGGCCGCAAGGGTCTGCTGTCTGGCGAAGCGCTCCATATCGATGTGAAGCGGATGGAGATGGCCTATCTCGACAACAACAAGCGCGAACTGGAACTGACGCGGCACACTTCGCTGCGCCAGCTTGATCCGGTCGCGCTGCTCATGTTGAAGACGACCGGATCGTCCACCGTTTCTGTGCCTGAGTGGCTGTTTGATCGCGACTGCCCGGGCCACTACATGCGCCGCATCAAGAATGTCGCGGTCTCAATTCCGTCGGTCGTGGGTCCGTACACTTCGCTGAACTGCACTCTGACGTTGCTCGGCAGCAGTGTGCGCAAATCCTCCCTGCTGGCCGATGGCGAATACGCGCGCCAGGGCGCCGGTGACGACCGCTTTGTCGATTATCCAGCTGCCGCGCAGTCCATCGTCACCAGCACGGGCAGCAACGACACCGGCTTGTTTGAAACCAATCTGCGCGACGAGCGCTTCCTGCCTTTTGAAGGCGCCGGCGCTATCAGCACCTGGAAAAATCGAATTGCCCAAAGATTTTCCCGCGTTTGATTTCAACACCATTTCCGATGTGATCTTGCACATGCGCTACACTGCGCGCCAGGGCGTGGATGCAGCCAAGACTGTGCAAGCGGTGAATGACTTGTTCGGCGCCGAGACAGGCGCCCCGCTGGCCATGCTCTTCAGCCTGCCGCACGACTTCCCGGTTGAGTGGTCGGCCTTCGTCAATGGCGCAGCGGATTTCCAGGCTAGTATCCGCCGCGACGACTTCCCCTATTTCACGCAAGGGAAGAACCTGACCATCATCAGCCTGGAGGTGTATGGCCCGAAGGCCGCCACGCTGCGTCATCACGCCGTTGCCGGTGCGGATCTCAATGCATTCAGCGACGCCATGAACAACGCCGACCCCGCCCAGCAGACCTTTACTGTCGACGCCCCGCTGGATGCGGCAGGCCCCACGCAAGTCCTGACGCGCACCGCCAGCGCGGAAGTCTATCTGGTCTTGCGCTACACTATGGGGTAGAGCGCGGATGGCTCGCGCGAAGAGTCAGAAAGGCCAACGTCATCGATCGGGTTCCCGGTTTGGTTCCGCCACGACCCCGGACGAAAGCCTAAACGAAAAAAGAACCGAGCCCTTTTGGAGCCCGTCCTGCGTCTCATGCCGTGGTCAAACTATTTCTTGGCCTTCGACTTGCTAGCCCGCCGAGCGACGTGGGTGAGGAGATAGACTCGGGAATTATCAGTAGCGCAAATAAGGTCACATGAAACGCGAGAACGATCCCGAC
>JABCYV010000131.1 GCA_013290025.1 Acidobacteriota bacterium | reverse complement strand
TTCCGTCACTGATGATGGACGTCGGTTTCGATCATGGAAGTCCGGAACGAGCTGTGTTCAGGGATTGGCTCACCAACCGCTACCACGCTCCCTCGGACGACCTGAATCAACCGGTCGATCTCTCCGCCGCTGCTCTCTACGAAGAAGTCGTGCATCTCCTGCTGATCTCAGTGGCCAACGCCGACGCCCGCCCGCAATGGAAGACTGATAGTTTCTTCCGCAGGTACGCTGTGGGCGGAACCATCTGACCATTCGTTGGGCCTCTTTCTCGATCGTTCAGCAGCGGCTTGTGCCTGCGCCTGCGTCGCACAAATACGCTTTCCTCCGCAAGCCGCCGGTCGTCAGCGTCGAAAGCGGTAGTACAATCTGCGCAATAGCTGCGTTCTGGAGGTGTGTATGCGTCCGATCGCATCTCTTTGCATTTGGCTTGGGCTGGTGCTGTTCGCTTTTCCGGCCCATCCTCAACTGGGCGCTCCCCTGGGACGGTGCGGACCGCGGCCGGTCGATCCGGACTGGCCACAGAATCACTTGCCGCAGCCCGGGGCCCCGACCCAGGTCCAGAAGAGATCCACCGTAGATATGGCTAAGCTCCAGCGTGATGCTAAGGAACTCGCTGAAGTTTCTGCTTCTATCCCGGCCGATGTAGATCGCGTGAACCACGGCTTACTTCCGAAAGATGTACTGGAGAAACTCAAGCGAGTAGAAAAGCTCTCCAAGCAGCTTCGCAATGATTTGAGCCGATAAAGGCCGAGAAAGCATCACTTAGGATGCTTATTAGCACCACATAAGCGAATTCACCTAGTCTGTCACTCCCAAGAGCTAATGCCTGGACACCCTCGCTTGTAATCGCTGCCGGTTCGCTTTAACGCTCTGGGTCTTGTCGTTGCCAAAGCCAAGGTCGTTCCATATGATTTCCGGATGAAGGCTTCGCTTGCGTTCTTGCTGTTGTGCGTGATTCCTATCTTTTCGCAGAGTGGCCAGTATGACCCGCCAAAGTGTCTTCCGCTAGCGCCTGGGCCGTTTCCTTTTGGGGGTGCAGTACGTCCGGCGACAGACGAGTATCTGTACCCGCGATATTTTCGCTACGTGAAACAGTGGGATAAGTGTCTTGCTCATGGCAAATGGCCCGCGTCTAAGGCGGAGCAGTTTCCCAAGGCTTATCCTTCCGGGTTGAACGAGGATCAACGCAAGATCGTGACGCGGGAAGCCTACGATTGGGATATAGCCCCGCGGGAGGCCACATTGACGCTGGCAGCGCCAGGTTCCGCAATTGAAGCGGGGCCATTGCGGATCATGCGGATCACAACCTGGGCGCAGATGCAGCAGTTGAGCCAGCAGAGGAAGCACGATGCTGACGAGCGACACGCGAAGGCAAAGCTCGTTGAATCGCGGCTGGAGAAACTCCGATTGCGGCTCGGAGAAGCTTCATTCGGTCTGCTCGATGATCATGTGCACGAGCTGTTTCATGCGATCCCAGGGCGGCTTGTGCGGCAGGCGTTGCCTGAAGCGGCGATGTTTGCCAGGTATCTGCATACCATCGCTATGATGGACAAGTTTGCGGCGAACGGGGGCGAAGACGGGACAGCAGCGGCCAGTGCGCGCGACGGGGAGCAAAAAGCATGTGGTTTGAGCGACAGGGATGAAGAGACTTTGCGCCGCGTGGCCGATGATTTGCAGAAAGATACACAGAATGATCTCATCGAGCCCCGAGGGGCGGCACCTCAGCAGACGGACCTCGCTGCGATAAGAGAGGGAATCGATTCGCACTTTGCACAGGTAAAGTCGGACCTGGGGGAAGCCGGCTTCGAGAGAGTCGAAAAACGGGTGCACGCGCTCTATGAGGCTGATCCGATTTCACGAGTCGTGCCGGTCGACTCCGCGAAGTCACCAACCGAAGCCGGTGACCAACAATAGCCTGGCTGCGAGAGGAGTCTGGAATAATTTACAAAACCAGACGATTACACCAACAACCAGCCCCGCACCTTGTACACAACGAATCGATGCGGTCGAAAAGGTAAAGCCGCCCTGAAATCTCACGCTAGTCCGAGGCAAGATTAGGTTAAAAGGTGCTGATACTTTGGCTGGAAAATGGTGCGCCCTAGGAGACGATTTTAGAACTCTTGTCGTGTCCCAGGACCCGCTCTGGAGTGCCGAAATTCTTTCCAGGGGTTTATTCGCAACCTGAAAACGGCGCCTGTTAAGGCTTGGCAGTGCAGACCGGAATTGTCCGAAAGGCAAGGATTTCTGCACAAAGGCCGTTTTGCCCGGATTGCTGGTGTAATCGCAATGCTACGCCAACAACGGGAGGAGTAAAAAAAACCTTCCCGCCGTCGGCAATTCGAAAGACACGCAGCCAATGTAACGCTTGTCGGGTAAGCTGCAGCCCGCGCCTTAGGGGAGGAGGGGCAAGAGATAATCGCATTGCCGGTTGTGATAGCCGTTGATCACGGCCTGCCTTTCGTCGAGCTGAAGCATAGCGTCGGTTCCTGAGTCGTAATGCGGCCAGGAGGTTGCTCCCATTCCGTTCGGGTCGCCGGTTTTGGCAAAGCGTGACCAATAGCCCATCATTTGGCTCGCAAAAGTGAGTTCTGCCGCACTCGGGGTATAAGGCCCACCGAAGATCAACTGCGGACTGCCGAACACGAAGGGTAGTTCTGCGGTATGAAAAGCCCGCAGAGTGTTCAAGAAGGTGTCATTTTCGTAGCGATGGGTGTAAAGGTAGCGCCAGACCGACGGACCGTTGGCACGAACCGCGGTGCGGGCGACATTGCGGTCTTCGCAGATATCCTGAAAGTCGCTGTCCACGGCAATGAGCGCATACACTGGCGCGTCGTAGTGCCTTGCGGGATAGAAGTCCAGGACTTTTTTCGCGACACCGGCACCAATGGGATCGAACTCGGCGTGGAGAGCGGCCTCGTATCCCGCCTCATCGAGGGGCGGGGTCACGGTCGGGTCGTCACTGAGACTCCCGCCTGATGCCTCCTCTCTCGTCGAACCGATGAGGAGCGGTACTGGGGAGCCATTCTGCTGGAGCGCATCGAAAGGATCCACCGGAAGAACATGAGGCTCGATCGCGAGAGTTCGGGATCTGAAACCGCCTGGGATGGTGGGAATTGCGCTCTCGTTATTGACTACATTGGCCGCCGGTGCGGCCCGCAGACAAGCCAGTACGTCGGGGGCCGTGTCGCAGCCCAGCAAAGAAACCAGCGGCGACTCCAGGGGTTCGAGGGCTGCCAGCGTCAGGACCTGCCCGTGAAGAAGGGAGCCGCTCTCCATGCCCGCGGTCCAGAACAACCCCTGCGCAACAGGAGAGGTCAGCAGCATCTGAACGTCGAACGAACCTGCCGATTGCCCGAAGACCATCACATGCGTGGGATCGCCGCCGAAGGCGGTGATGTTTTGCTGGACCCAAGTGAGCGCCGCAATCTGGTCCATCAGGCCATAGTTGCCCGAGGAACCGGCGCCTTCGGCTGTCAGCAGTGGGTTCACAAAGAAACCCAGCATTCCTAGCCTGTACTCTATCGTCACGACGATCACGCCTTGGGTCGCCAGAGGAGGCGTGTTAAGGAAAGGTTGATGGGTACCGCCTATCCTATTGCTACCTCCATGGATATAGACCATCACAGGCTGCTGCTGGCCATGCGTACTCTGGGAGGATATGAAGATGTTCAGAAACAGGCAGTCTTCCGTCCCAATGGGTTGATTGTTGGCATTAAGCTGTGGGCAGATGTTTCCGAACGAGGAGGCATCCCGGGTGCCTGTCCACGTGATTGGTAGGCGGGGAGGCTGCCAGCGCAGGTTCCCTACGGGTGGTGCAGCATAGGGGATTCCACGGAAAGCAAGTTCATTGCCTTCGACTACACCCTGCACCGCACCGGACTGCGTTTGGGCGACCGTGCTCTTGATGTTCACGGAATAGGACTGCGCCGCGGATTGACCGGACGCATCCGTGACTCGAATCGTGAAGGCCACGCCGGTTTGCACTATGTCGGGCGTCCCGGAAATCGTCGCCACGTTGCTCGAACTGGACCCGATACCTAGGCCGTGCGGAAGCGTGCCGGCGGACACGGTCCAATTGAAGGGCGCAACTCCTCCGGTAGCCTGAATGGTTTGGGTATACGCAGCACCGATGGTGCCATCTGATAAGGTTGCCGACGGAATCGTTAGAAGTGGTGGCTGCTGGGAAATGAATGTAGCCCAGTCGCCGTTAATGCCGGAGTACTGCGAGGCTACCCAAACGTGGTTCGTGCTGAACCCATCGTAGGAAGTAGCTTCATAGTCGCCCCAACGACTGTTCAACGTTAGATTCAGTCCGTGCTTCAGCAGGATGGGGTTTTGAAGAGTCCCCAGGGGATCGGTCTTCAGCCGCTTGGTGACCATGATGCTGGGATTGAGGGTGTGGCTCATGGTGTCGAACACCATGAAGAGGTTGCCGTTGATATCTTGCATGACCGCTGGGAAGGACACTGCCCGATCACCTGGGTAGACGATGCGCCCCGACTGATAGATCGAGCCTCCGGTTACTGAGCCTCCGCTGAGGGTAGGCTGGATCTGACCCCAGAGAATGCCCGCCACCGTTTCAGTGCCATTGAAAAGAGCTGTCCCAATACCGAAGGAAATCAGGGGGCGGCCTGCGCCAACGCTGTAAACAGGCGTGCCGGTGATGCGCGTATCGATGGTCTCAATGCACTGCGTGCAGCCTGGCTCGTCGGCGTTCGGTGGCACGACGTAGGATCCAGACTCGGCAAGCGCGGCGCTCAACTTCTGCCTTGCCGGATCGTACGCCCAGACCACGAACCCATGGCACGCCGTATTGAAGCAATCATCCCCGAACGGGTCGCCGTTTATGTTGAATGCGTTCAGCAGGTACTGAACGCCGGGGTCATGGCCGACGGGTGTTTCTGTCTCCACCGGCTGCACAGTGTCCAGGAGCACGCCATCGGCACTTAAATGGGTGAAGGCAATCGGGGTGACCGGATCTCCGGCTTCCATGGCTTGCTTGTCGGCAAACTGTGCCTCAGCGTAGACATAGGCGGTCCCCTCCTGGTTGAACATGTTGCCAGTGAAGGAGACCGTGTGGGCGTTGAATCCGAACTGAGTATAGTCGGCATTATTAGTAGTGCCCAACGCCATATCGAATCTGTAGATGTGGATCGTCCCACTTACGGGGTCGAGGTTGGCAATCCAGTAGGCCGACTGAAAGTGGCAGTGCACACCGATGGGGGGTGAGTCCTCAACCTGTAGGAGTGCAACCCAGAACCGACCGGTGTTCGGGTCGTAGAAAGCACGGGGATCGCTCAGGAACGGACCGGCGGGATCGCAGCCAAACGGAGCGGGGTCCGGCACACCAAAGAAGCTTTGCGCATTGACCGGTCCGGCGAGGAGTTTGCCACTCGTACTATAGAGAGCGAATGACGTGTTGACGCCCTGCAGCACATACTTGGGTGATGCGGCGAGCGCCATGTCGGGTGGCTGGCAGCCGCCAAAATAGGGGCAGATGGTGGGCGAGTTGGCCATGCCGTTGAACCCCTTGGACGTAGACCTAGATTTGTCGAGAGTCGAAGCCAGGGGCGAGGCTGCGGGGGCGTTAATCTGCGAGCTGGGCTTGGTCCGGAGGGGGCGAAGGGGCATCGCCCGCGGTGGGACAACAAGCGTCGTCGCTGCTTCCGGTGATAATGTCGGCATCGTGTAAACGTTGAGCGTCCTTGCGGTGACAGGCTCGGTCGCGACTCGCTGCGCTGCTGCCGTGATCTCACTTGTAGAAGGAGGTAAAGCACTGACAGTGCCGGAACTAGTTTGGGCTTGCAAGAGCACGCTTCCTGCAACTGAGAGCGAAGCTAATGTTGCGAGATACAGAAATTTCACGAGATTCTCACTTTCCGTCTTCTGTCAAGACAGGTTCGCTGCCCTATAGAGAGCCGCGATTCGCGTCGCAGCCAGCGGTAGCAGGAAATATTTGCCACGAATCTCTTTTTTGACCTCAAAAGCGGCGACCAGTCTACACCCATGTCGCGTTCGGCGATCCGGGACATGCCGAGGGATTTCCAGGCGGCCATCGATGGCAGCTCCTTGCAACCTGCCTTAAGGCGCAGAGTCGGGCACGCCGTGGACTCGCGTGCGTCTTCACTTGTACTTCAGCAGGGCCGGGTTACTTCGCCGAAATTGCTTGCCCCCGACGCGATCATGATGCTGACAACCTTCTTTTGCCTCACCGAACCTGGAGCATCGTCGTAGCGCCATGCTTCAAGGAGCCCGATGCATCCGTGCCAGCGACGGTGATGGCGTACGTTCCTTTCGGCGTGCCGCCCCCACCACCGGGATTGCTGCTGCCGCCGCAAGCTGCCTGGAAAACCAAGCCGGCGAACAGCATGCAAGCTAGCGCCGTTGCTTTAAGGTTTCCCTTCCTTCCTTCTCGATCTCCGCCGATACCAACCCGCGTCGCCACCAATCCGATCAGCGGCAGACAAAGTGCATAAAATAATCCAGAACCAGCGCTGAAGGAACCAACGGCTGGGGTTGGTCCGGTCGTGCTCACAGTCAGCGTGGCCGAAGTGCCTGGAGCTATGGAACTGGGGCTGATGGAGCATGTCGGGGTCAGGGCAGGCGACGGCGTCACCGCACAGGTGAGAGCGACGTTGCCGCTGAACCCGTTTGTTGGGGCCAGACTCACGGTGGAGGCAGACGACCCGCCGGGACTTACCACACCCGGGGTAAACGCGGAAGCGGAGAGCGAGAAGTCGGCTGGCAAATTGAACGTCGCGAACACAACCTCGGCTGAATTGGTGGTTGTCAGGTTGCAAACGCCCGTACCGGAGCAGGGGCCGCTCCAGCCCGCGAAGGTGGAGCCGGCAGCAGCTGCGGCCGTGAGTGTGACCGCAGTCCCGGGGGTAAAGAATGTCATGCATGAGCTGGGGCAATCGATGCCGGGAGGTTTGCCAGTCACTGTCCCGCTGCCGTTGCCAGCAGGTGCTACGGTGAAGGCAAAATTCGCGGGGCCAGTTGGCTCGAGTTTGAACACCGTTCCCGCACCGAAAAAGCCGCCGAATTCGGTAGTGCCGCAGAGGTTGCCCGCTGAATCCAGAATCAAACCCGCTACAAGCCCTGCCCTCGCCAGGCTCCCGTCAGCGAAGTGGAATAGTGCAGTCTCCGCTCCGTTCGCATCCATCTTAAACACCAGTCCTATCGAGTCGGCGCGGGGGCCCGTGAACTCAGTGGTCCCGTAGAGGTTGCCCGCCGTATCCCGGACCAGGCCAGCGACCGGGAAATCGCCGCCCGCCGTGAAGTTGAACTCTGTTTCCATCCCCACCGGACTCAGCTCATAAGCAAGGCCACAGCCTACTTTGTTGTTCTGGCCGCCCAAACAATTTAAGGCGCCCCCTGAGGACGCGGTGCCGTAGAGATTGCCCGCTGGATCCAGGATCACGCCCGCTTTGAGGGCTCCCCCGTCCACCCCCCCCGTGAAGGTATGCAGCACGGTCACCATGCCGGTTGTGTCCAGTTTGAAAACCGTTCCGGAAGTAGTGCCGTAGAGGTTGCCCATTGCGTCCCGAGCCAAGGTTGTCTCTGACCCCGCGTTGCTGTCCAGCACGGTAAATGTGTCGGTCACCGGATCCAGTTTGAAGATTCCTTCAGATGTGGTGCCGTAGAGGTTGTTCGCTCCATCAATAGCCAAGCCTGCCGGTGATCCATGGCTATGCAGCACCGTGAATACGCCGGCCGGATCGATCTTGAACACCGTCCCCGATCCCGAAATGCCGTCACCCGATGTAGTGCCGTAAAGGTTGCCCGCCGCGTCCAGAACCAAACCTGCCAAGGGATCGGCCCCGTCCGCAAGCCCGGTGAAGCTGTACAGCACCCTCTCTGTGCCGGCCGGATCCAGCTTGAACACCACTCCACATCCGGCAACGATCTTGCATGTTCCACCGATGACCCCGCCAGCGGAAGTAGTGCCGTAGAGGTTGCCAGCCCCGTCTTGAACCAAACCTGCTACGGGATTGGCCCCCTCCGCTCCGCCAGCGAATTCGTGAAGCAGAGTGAAAGTTTGCGCTTGCGCCCGCTGTATCGCCGCGACTGCTGGCAACAGGATGACCGCCAAAACCAGAGCAGCACTCACCGCTTGCTGGCGTAGGCGCGAAATCACGCAAAAACGTTGCACAATGCTGGTCATATAGCCCTCCATTTCCAAAGTGAACGTCTCGCGATGCATCAAGAGTGCATGGCCAACTCTTCCCGGTCCCCCATGACCACATTCGGCATTGCCTGAATCTCGTTGCCGCACTAGAATTTGCGCCGGACGGGCTTTTCAGATCGCATCCATCCCTACTCGTGACGCACAGTAACTGAGTAGCGGTGTTTAAGTCCTTCCAAAGTTCTGGAAAAGTTCTGGAAAGAATCTTGCGGCCCCTATGAGCCGGCAGACAAAGCACTTCTACGCATTTGGTCCTTTTCGCCTGGACTCCGAGAGGCGCGTTCTGGTGCGCCACGGCGCGCCCGTCCCCCTAGCTCCTAAGGTCGCTGAAACCCTTCTCTTACTGGTAGAAAACGCCGGTCATCTGGTGGACAAAGACGACCTGATGAAGCGGGTCTGGCCTGATGCCTTTGTAGAGGAGGGAAACCTAAACAAGAACATATTCGTTTTGCGGAAACTCCTGGGCTTGTGGAACGGCGGGCAGGAGTACATAGAAACCGTCCCCAAACGCGGTTACCGGTTTGTAGCGCCGGTCAATGAGGTGACACACGCTGAAGTTGCTCCGCAGTCGCAAACTTCCCAGGGTGCGAATCTGATTGGGAAGAGAGTCTCACATTACCGGGTACTGGAGATCGTGGGCGGCGGCGGTATGGGGCTGGTGTACAAGGCCGAGGACCTCAAGCTGGGCCGCCGCGTCGCCCTCAAGTTTCTTCCAGAAGAGCTCGGAAGCGATCCCAAAGCTTTGGAGCGATTCGAGCGAGAAGCGCGGGCCGCTTCCGCTCTAGACCATCCCAATATCTGCGCCATTTATGAATTCGGAGAGCACCAGGGCCAGCCGTTCCTTGTGATGCCGTTGCTGGAAGGTCAAACTCTGCGAGACCGTATCGCGGAAGAGGCTCCCTTACCGACCGACACACTGAGCGACATCGCCATTCAAATCGCCGATGGATTAGACGCGGCGCATCAGAAGGGCATCATCCATCGCGACATCAAGCCGGCGAACATCTTTATTACGGATCGCGGAGAAGTCAAGGTTCTCGATTTTGGATTGGCGAAGCTGGTTCCGGCAGTAGCGGGTGCCGGCCCGGTGACAGGGCCGGACCAAAGGGATGATGAGGCACTTGGAACTGCGCAAGAGACCCAGCCCGCAGCGATCCCCCGTTTGTTTCTCAGCCGAACTGGAGTGGCGATGGGAACGGCGGGTTATATGTCGCCAGAGCAGGTGCGGGGCGAGAAGCTGGATGCACGCACCGACCTGTTTTCATTCGGCTTAGTGCTCTACGAAATGGCGACTGGGCAACAACCATTCACGGGCAGCACGGCACCCACCCTTCACGAAGCCATTCTCAAACGGTCACCCGTTCGGGCGCGGCGGTTGAATCCTGCACTTTCCTCGAAGCTGGAAGGAATTATTCACCGGGCGCTCGAAAAGGACCGCGAGGCTCGCTATCAGACGGCATCGGAGATGCGCGCCGACCTGGAGACTCTCAAACGCGACGCTGCGCCCCTAGCTCTGTTCCGCCGGTTGATGTCAGCTTCTGCGCTTGTTGTTTTCGGGCTATTAATGCTGCTTCTGCCCACGGCGGGATACTTCGCTTGGCGGCACTTCCGCCCTCGCGCTCAGGCGCCGGTGGGGAAAATGATACTTGCCGTCATGCCGTTCCAGAATCTCACCTTCAACCCCGCCGAGGACTACTTCAGCGATGGTTTGACCGAGGAAATGATTACTACGCTTGGGGCGGTGGAACCGGAACGGCTCGGAGTTATTGCGCGCGCTTCCGTAATGCAATACAAGCACGCCGATAAGCCTGTGGCCCAGATCGGACGCGAACTGGGTGTGCAGTACCTGCTGGAAGGCAGCGTCCGCCGCGACGCTGGCCGCGTGCGGATCAGCGCGCAGCTCATACGGGTCAATGACCAGACTCAGCTCTGGGCTGACAATTATCAGCGCGACATGCGCGATGTTCTCAACGTGCAGAATGAAGTGGCCAAAGCGATCGCGGGGCAGATTCAGCTCCGCTTAACGGTTCCAGAGAGGACGCGGTTGGAATCGGCGCGACCGGTGAATGCTGAGGCTAATGAAGCCTATCTCATGGGGCGCTTCTATTGGAATAAACGGACCCACGATAGCATAATGACCGGTCTTAGTTACTTTCAGAAGGCAGTCTCGTTGGACCCCAAGGATCCTCGTGGGTATACCGGTATCGCAGATTCTTATATAGCCATTGGCGGAACCGGGTGGCTCTTGCCTAGTGAAGTTTTCCCCAAGGCTAGGGAAGCCGCCCTGCAGGCGCTGGCACTTGATGACGACATGGCGGAAGCTCACTCCGCGCTGGGACAAGTTTATCAAGCAGAGCGTAATTGGGCGGCGACTGAAAAGGAATGCAAGCGCGCGCTGGCGCTGAATCCGAGCTACCCCATGGCGCACTGGAGATACTCCTTCTTTCTGTCCAAGGTAGGTCGGCACAAAGAAGCCCTAGCAGAAGCAGAACGCGCCAGGGAATTGGATCCACTTTTACTATTTGCGAACGTGGTTCTCGGACAAGCGCTCTACCACGCACGCCGCTACGACGAATCCCTGCAAGTGCTACTGAAAGCCGTTGAGCAAGAGCCCAACTCCTATACTGCCTCCATCTCTCTTGCAAGCACTTATGCACAAAAAGGAATGTTTCGAGAAAGCATCGCCGCGCTGGAAAGAGTGCCTCGGGATTCGTCTGGTGACGTCGTGATTCGGGCGCCGCTCGGATACGCCTATGCGAAATTGGGCAAGAAGCGTGACGCAGAGCTGCTGCTCAAAGAGTTGACAGCGCAATCACGAGAAAAGTACGTTTCGGGTTACTTCGTGTCGTGGGTTTGCATCGGACTAGGCAGGCACGAGGAAGCCTTGCAGTGGTTGGAGCGGGCTGATCGGCAAGGAGACTATAACCTCACGTGGTTGGGAGTCGAGCCGATGTTCGATCCGCTGCGTCCTGACCCGCGATTCACCGCTCTAGTTCGCCGGCTCGGCCTGCCGGGAGGCAGTTAAATACAAGCTGAAACACCTGGTGAACAACCGTGCGGGAAGTCTGTGTTTTCGGCATGGGCTGAACTAGAAAATGTCTCTCTCAAAACTCGGGGCGTTACGAGCCTGTTTTGAAAGGGTTTTTGGCACATCCTCCTCAGTGTTCGTCACAGCTAGACTGCGTGCTACATTTCCTCGATGAGCAATTCCTCACCGGTCTTTCTTTTAGGAGCAGGAGCCAGCAAGGGAGCGGGACACGTGCGGCCTGACGCTCCTCCTTTAATGAGCGGGCTTTATGACAGATTGGCGGAACAGAACCCAGCAGAATGGGGTCCAGCTAGCTATCTCGGCAAGTATAGTTCGCAATTCGAGCAAGATTTCGAGAAGACTTACAGCGAGGTGGTAATAAAGGAGGCTCCTTTTACCCGAGACACGCTGACCCTTCTTGAACACCTCCGTCCATTGGCCCTGTATTTCTCGCAGTTCATTCTTGACGGCACGCGGCTTGATTTCTATTCACAACTTCTTTCAGTGCTCATGAGCTCCGGAAAACTTCAGCAATCACCAAGACTCGCATCAATCCCCGGATGCGGGCCCTCTTTTGTTCATCAGATCACGCCGTACTCGCGGAGGAGCTTTAGCTGCTTCTCCAGCTTGTCGGGGTCGCTGCTCGAATCGACGTTGAGGCTTACTGCGAGGCCAGGCTTGTTACCGCTGGGAGGTAAACCGGCGTTCCCGGTGCCTTTTTTTGCGGCCGCGGCTGCAGCTCCGGGTTCCGCGCCTCCCGGGTCTTCGGCATCATCGCCTTCGCCAGGATCAGCCGCAGGCGCGACCACAGCGCCGGAATTGACCAGGACGATCGAATCCCCGCTCATCGTGCCTAGCCCTGCGGTGATGGCCGAATCGATGAACAGCTGCGCACACTCATCGGCGGACTCTGGGTGCACATCCAGCTCTTTCGCGCGCTTCGCTATCTGGGCTTTCGACACAGTGTCGCCGTGGAACGTATCGAAGATTTTGTCGAACAGCTTCGAGGCTAGAAGGGCACGCTGCAGCAGCGCCGGGCGACCATCCGGGAGAGCCGCATCGATGTCCTTCGCCAGCTTCGTCGCCTGGTACGCCTTGGCGTCGCCCTGCATCAAACCGAATTGTTTTAGGGCTGACGCGCGCACCTTTCCCTCTGGACCGGAATTTCCGAATACGCCGGGAAGGATCTCATCCTCCGGCTGCGCGCCGATGTGCGTCTTCGCGACCAGTTTCTTCCCGTATTCGAGCGCCTTCTGTAAATTGAGCTTGGGAAATATTGTCCCGCCCTTGCGCCCGCCCTTCGGCGGTTTCTTAGTTGCTGGTTTTGCTGCTTCTGCCATCAGTCACAACCTCGCGAGCTTTGATCGACTGGATCAGTTTGTTCAGCCCCTCGTCGTAGGAACCTCTGAAATCTGCATATAGTTTGTCGTTGATGCTGTCGGGCATCTGCGCGTCGTCGAGCTTGATCGGCAGCACCGTGACCTTGCGCCGCTCAATCTCATGCACAAGCGCGCTGCTCAGCTCCTTCTTCACCCACGCTGAAGAGACCGAATTCTGGCTGACGACGATGAGGAAGAAATCCGATTCGGCCAGGCCCTGCGCGATCTTCTCGGGGATGGAGTCACCGACCAGGATGCGCTGCTCATCGAGCCAGACCTTGACGCCGTTTGCGACGAGATCGGCGGCCAACTTCCGTACAAATGGCTTGTCCCTCGCGCTGTGGGAGATGAAGGCGACGCGCTCGTGTTCATGCTCTGCGTGGCGTGCTTCTTTCGTCGCTACCGCTTCGTTCACAAGCGTCTCGACGCGCACTCCGAGATCAAGTACCTGGGCCGATGTCGCCCATGTGACGACGGGCGCAATCGCAGCCTTGTCGTAATTCTTCTCACCAACCACGGTCGCAGCCTTCCGCATCGCGTTTTGTAGGTCGTTTCCGAGCGCCATAAACTGCCGGATGTTGCGGATCAGCGGCAGGCGCAGCAGCGCCTCGCGCACCACCATCCGCTTCTCGTCGAGCGTGCCCTTGTACGGGTACGGCTGCGACAGGACATATGTGTTGTCATCCGGCGATTGCACAAGGCCGATGAGGCGCGCGTTCTTCAGAAGCTTGCCAGCGGTGCGGCCGTCGATGTTCGCGTACTGCGCAATGTCCTTCGTCGTCGGGCTATCTATGAAAGCGACAGCATCCAGCACCTCGAAAAGCGGGTCGATCTTTACCTCCTCGTAGCGCAGCGTGAGGCGGAAATTGAAAGAGTCAGATCAGAATTAAAAAAAGAAAAGGACATGGGTAAATAAACATGAAAAATGCCGTTATTTACGCGCGTGTTTCCAGCAAGGATCAGGAACGAGAGGGATATTCCA
>JABCYV010000130.1 GCA_013290025.1 Acidobacteriota bacterium | reverse complement strand
TGACCAATTCGTAGGATGCTTCGGGCGACGCGAGATTGCGGCAGCACAAAGTTGTGCGATGCTGGGCGCGTCCGTAACCCAGTTCGACTTCCGCTCCCATCGCGGCCAGCAGCTTGCGCGTGGTCTCGATGTCGCGTACGTGCGGAATGTTTTCCAGGATGACCGGCTCGTCGGTGAGCAAGGCAGCGGCCATACAGGGAAGCGCCGCGTTTTTAGCTCCGCTGACGCGGATTGTTCCCAGTAGCGGATTCCCGCCGCGAACTACGAACTTATCCATAGCGGAATGCTTTCCTGCTGCGTGATGAAAAGACTCCAGCCAATTCTAGCAAGAGCCGGTGAGACGCCCGCGCTACAAACCACGGGCCGCCGCAATTGCCCGCCGGACATGTCCGCTTGCGGCATGCAGCGCTCGTCGAGCCTCCTTCTGACCAACTTCTGCTTGCAGCATGACCAGAGCCGTAGGAACGTCGTTCCCGGCGGATTTCAGGGTTCTCACCGCCTCTTCTCGTCCGACGCCCGCAGCCCGCTGCAGGATACCCACACCACGCTCTATGAGCTTTTCGTTCTTCAGATGCAAGTTGACCATCAAGTTGCCGTAGACAAAGCCCAGCCTAATCATGGCGCCGCTAGACAGCATGTTGAGAACCATCTTCTGCGCCGTCCCGGCCTTCAGGCGGGTGGATCCCGAGATAACTTCTGGCCCGACCTCGGTCACGATGGAGAAGTGAGCAGCCTTTTCCAGCGGAGAATTTCGGTTGCAGGTGACGGCAATCGTCTGAGCCCCGTGGCGTCGGGCAGACTGAATCGCTGCCACCGTGAATGGAGTTCGTCCGCTGGCGGCAATGCCGACGACCACATCATTCTTTCCTGGCTTCTTCTTCGCGATTTCCCTGGCGCCCAGTTCGCGCGAATCTTCGCTGGCTTCGGCTGCCTCGCTGAGAGCTTTGACTCCGCCGGCAATGAGAAACTGCACCGTTCTGGGATCGATATTGAACGTAGGCTGACACTCAGCCGCATCCAGAGCCGCGATTCGGCCGCTGGTTCCCGCGCCCACGTAGATCAGCCTTCCGCCCCGCTTCAGACAACTTGCAATCAGATTAATAGCGCGGGCGATTTGTGGCAGAGCCCGGCTAACCGTAGCCGCAACCTTGGCGTCCTCGGAATTCATGAGGCGTGCCACTTCGAGCGACGACTTCAAGTCCAGATCTGCCGCGGCCTGGTTGGCCTGTTCGGTAGCCAGCTTGCCCAATTCCGCTTGCTTCTTGTGTCGTCGACGTTTCAAGGATTGGACTTTCAAAGATTGGCCTCCAAAGCTTCGATGACTGCGTCGTGGAAGCGAGGCCGCACTTGCCTGATGGCTTGATTGCTGCAGTCGGGCCAGGTTCGATTGGTGAGCAGCGTGATCGAAAGCTGGCGTACTGGGTCGATCCATAGGGAAGTTCCGGTATAGCCCAGGTGTCCAAAGGAATTCGCGGAGAAATATTTTCCCGACTGCGAAGGAGACGACGGTGTGTCCCAACCCAAGGCTCGCGAGGTGCAGGCGGGCGCCGTTTCGCGTTGTGTGAACACGGCCAGGGTATCGGCGCGAAGAATCGGCCGTCCTCCCATCAACATGGCGTTGGCGAAGATGGCCAGGTCTTCAGCCGTGGCAAAGACACCGGCGTGTCCGGCGACACCACCTAACACGCTGGCGTTTTCATCTTGCACTTCTCCCTCGATGATGCGATTGCGGAAGGAGCGGTCGTCTACCGTCGGCGGGATCGATGAACGCCATGCGGGCGGCGGATTAAAAGCTGTACGCGACATTCCCAACGGGCCAAAAACTTCATGTTGGCAGAAACGGTCGAGGGGTGTGTCAGCAATTCGTGCTAGCGCGACGCCCAAGATGATGAAGCCGATATCGCTGTATTCGGACTTGGCGCCAGGATCAGCGGCCAGAGGAGTCGCGAGTGCTGCAGCGAGAAGCTCATCTCGTGTGTGGACCCGCAAAAACAGTTTTTCGTAGGCAGGCAATCCGGAGGAGTGTGTCAACAGCATGCGAACGGTTACTTGGCGGCGGAGCGGAGCATTACTCGCAAACTCGGGCACGATGTCTACGACGGGCGTCTCCAGGTCGAGCAGGCCGCGCTCGTAGAGAATCATGGCCATGGCGGTTGTGGCTGAGACTTTCGAAACGGAAGCGAGATCAAAGACGCTTGCGGTCGTCACTTCAGGCGAATCAATTTCGTAAGTGAAGCGGCCAAAGGCCTTCAAGGCCACTAATTTTCCGCGGCTCGTGACTGCAATGGATGCTGCCGGAAAAGCGCGATCACCGATCGCCGCCCGTAGCACATCAAAAGCCCGACTGAAAATGGCATCCTGTTGTTCGTATGCAGGGGCAGGGAAGTGCGCGGCGGTTCTGGTCCCGGTATTCAGCGAGGAAGAGCTTTCTGGTAAAGGTGTAGTTTGCTCGATGTTCGGGTTATAGCAAAGTTATGGGGGCGGGTAAAGGTGGACGTAGTGAGATTCTCGCATACTAGAAAGGTCAACCCGCCTGTGGCAAGCACGGTACCCCTTACTTCAGTTTCTTGAGCAATCGCTCTGCGGTTGTGTAAAGTCAAAATATCAGCACAGCCAGAGCAAATTCGCATCTGCGTCGCATCTCTTGTCGCGTCTTTTTTGGACACGTGTTTGCGGCGATATTTTCACTGAGTCTCTTAGCAGCGACATCTCCCGCGGCTGCGACTAAGCCTACGCCTGCGTCGAACCGCCTCGGTGTTCTCGACCCCATTGTGCAAGACGCTATCCGCGAAGGCCAGATTCCCGGTGCGGTCCTGCTGGTCGGGCACGATGGCGAGGTGATCTATCGCAAGGCCTTCGGAAACCGATCGCTTGAGCCGCACCGCGAGCCTATGACCGTGGACACCATCTTCGACATCGCTTCACTCACAAAAGTCGTCGCCACAACGACGGCGGTTATGCAGTTAGTACAGCGTGGCCAAGTGCGCATAAACGACCCCGTGGCCAAATATATCCCTGAGTTCGCACAGAATGGCAAAGAAGACGTCACGGTTCGCGAGCTACTAACTCACTACTCCGGCATGCCCAAAGATTTGGACTTAAGTACGCCGTGGCAAGGACGGGATAAAGCCTTCCAGATGGCTTACGAGGAAAAGCCGGCATTTCCTCCGGGCTCGCGACTTTTATACAGCGACGTCAACTTCATCACGCTGGGTGCGCTGGTCGAGCGGGTTTCCGGCACTTCGCTCGATGCGTACTGTGCGCAGAAAATCTTTGTCCCTTTGCGGATGACGCGTACGCACTTCCTTCCGCCCGCCGTCTGGCGGCCAAAAACCGCCCCCACCGAATTTGACCAAGAAGGCAAAATGCTGCGTGGAGTGGTGCACGATCCGACTGCGCGGCGGATGGGCGGGGTTGCCGGACATTCCGGCGTTTTCTCGACCGCGGATGATCTCTCAAAATTTGCCCAGGCTCTGCTCAACGGCAGCACGGTCTTACCCGCGTTGCTGGTCGAAAAGATGACGACCCCGCAGCAGCCGCCAACCGCGCAAGAACTGCGCGGCTTCGGCTGGGATATTGACTCGCCCTATTCCAGCAATCGTGGCGAACTTTTGCCCGTAGGATCATTCGGACATACCGGCTTCACAGGAACTTCGTTGTGGATCGACCCCACGACCCGGACCTACATTATCCTGCTGACGAATGCGGTGCATCCTCGCGGAAAGGGAAGCGCGATTGCTCTCCGCTCGAAAGTGGCCACGGCCGTTGCCGCGGCGATTCCATTGAGCGTGAGCGCAAGGGAGGAGCTGCGCTGGAAGAGCATCACCGGATACAACGAGGCCCAGACCGCAGCCCGGCATGTGGCGTTCCGCAACGGAACAGTGCTGTCGGGAATTGATGTTTTGGAGAGTCAAAACTTCGATCCGGTCCGCGCGACTACCGGCAGGAAAAGAATTGGTGTGCTGACCAATCAAACCGGAGTTGATGTGCGAGGACGCCGCACCATCGATGTGCTCGCCCAGGCGCCTGGCATTTCTCTGGAAGCCATCTTCAGTCCTGAGCACGGAGTGACCGGCACTCTGGATACCACTGACGTTGGCAACTCGCGTGATGCGGCTACTGGGGTTGCCGTGTACAGCGTGTATGGCGCGAAGGACACGGCCCGGCATCCACCGCTCGATGTGTTGAAGAATCTGGACGCTGTGGTGGTAGACATCCAGAACGCGGGCGCCCGCTTCTACACGTATGAGACCACTCTGGGATATTTTCTGGAAGGCGCGGCTAAAGCGGGAATTGAAATCATTGTCCTCGACCGTCCTGACCCGATTACCGGATCCTTCGTGCAAGGCCCAATCTCAGACGCTGGACACGAGAGCTTTACCAACTATTTTCCGGTGCCGGTGCGTCATGGCATGACCATGGGGGAGCTGGCCAAGATGTTCAACGCCGAGCGCAATATCAATGCTAAGCTGACCGTCGTCCCCATGACGGGATGGATGCGCGGCGACTGGTATGACTCGACCGGGCTGGCATGGGTCAGTCCGTCGCCGAATCTGCGCAGCCTGACAGGGGCCACTCTGTATCCCGGTGTCGGTCTGGTCGAAGGAACCAATGTGTCGGTAGGAAGGGGAACAGACACGCCGTTTGAAGTCCTGGGCGCTCCCTGGATTAAAGGCCGCGAACTCGCGCAGTACTTGAATGCGAGAAATATCTCTGGCGTTCGTTTTGTGCCGGTGAACTTCACGCCTGACGCCAGTAACTATGCCGGACAGAAGTGCGAGGGCGTGAATCTGATTGTGACCGAACGCAATGCACTTGACGCGCCTGAGCTGGGGATCGAACTCGCGTCCGCGTTGCACAAGCTCTATCCGGATCAATTTCAAATGGAGCGGATGAAAGAACTGCTGTTGAATGAATCGGCATACTCCGCCATCGCCGAGGGACAGGATCCCCGCCGCATTGCCAACGATTGGCGAGAGCCGCTGGAGAAGTTTCAGCAACTTCGAGAGAAGTACCTTATTTACAAGTAGGGCCATGGCGTTCTCGCCTTCCAGTAGAATGTCCAGTTGAAGATTTCGTTTCCCCCTGGGAGTCCCGATGAAGGCTGGTCACCCGAATACGACTGCGCCGAATCCCTTCTACCGCTGCGCGGGCCCAAACTGCGGCCTGCTTAAGGGGGCATCCGACCGTTGGTGGTTGATCTGGACTTCTTTCGGCGATTTCAACCAGCCGGTGCTTTATCTCTGCCCGTGGGACGAGGAGATCGCGCAAAAGGAAGGCACCCTCCACGTGTGTGGCGAGCTCTGCGCCCAGAAACTCCAGTCCCAATTCATGGGAAACGTCAGGGAAAGCCAGGTAAAACGGGCGGGCGGCTAGCTGCAAATAACCTTTTCGCTTCCAGCGTGCATCCTACTCGGCAATAGGCCTGTTTGCCCTTATACTGGGGCGTCCGATTCTCATTGCTTGGACATGGTGCTGGGGAGGTTTCACATGCGTGCGTTGATGACTCTACTTCTCCTGACGAGTTTGTCAGCGGCTCAAACGGCTTCAACCGCAAAGCTGGATTCTCCGGAAAAGCCAACGCCCTCGACCAACCAGAATCAATTGATGATCCCGGCTGGAACGAAAGTTCCGATCGCGTTGAAGCATGCCATTTCGACGAAAAGTTCACGGGAAGGAGAATCCGTCTATGCCGAGACCACATTTCCGGTGGTGCTCAATAGTCGCGTGCTGATTCCGGCAGGCACCTACGTGCAGGGCAAAATCAGCCATGTCCAGCGTGCGGGACACGTGAAAGGACGGGCCGAGGTGCTGATGCATTTCACCACCTTGATCTATCCCAGCGGCTACACCGTAGTGCTGCCGGGCTCGGTCGAAAATGTTCCGGGCGCGGCCAAAACCTCAATGAAAGATGACGAAGGCACGATCCGGCAGGACAGTCAGACTGGCGAGAAAGTCGGAACCGTGGCCACTGCGGCTGGAACCGGTGCCGTGATTGGAGGTCTCAGCCACGGGGTAAAGGGTGGATTGATCGGAGCGGGGGTTGGAGGCGCTGTCGGAAGCGCCATCGCCATGCTCTCTCGCGGCAATGACGTAAAGCTGGATGCCGGCACGACGTTGGAGATGGTGATCCAACGCGAAGTTCCGCTAGATGCCGGCCGCATTCCTGCGGTGGTGAGGTAGGACATGGCTGCTTCCGGTGACACCCGGTGCTGACAATGCAAAAGGCAATGCCATAGCGTCGTTATCGCGGGCTACGGTGCACCGCCTGGATGACCGAGGCTGAACTCCCCGCGATGTTCGGGCTCCGAGAATAGGTCACAATGATCTTGGTCCGGCCCAAGGGCAGTGACGAAATCGTCAGCCTTGCTTTGCCATTGCTTAGTTGAGCCGTCCCCAAAACAGTCTTCCGTGCCGTGAATGTGACCGATCCCTTCGGGATCACCGTCGGTGACGTAATCACAGGCGTGAAAGTCACCGCCTGACCTTGCGTAGACGGATTCGGGGAGGAGCTGATTGTGGCGGCGCTCGTGGTTGGTTGCACGACCTGGTTCAGCACCGCAGACGCACTGCCTAGATTCGTTGTACTGCCGGAGTACAACGCAGTCAACGGGTAAGAGCCGTCGTTGAGGTTAGACCTGGTGAGAGTCGCGACGCCGCCACTGTTGAGTCTAATCCAGCCAATAATGTCGCCATTCCGCGTGAACTTGACCGTCCCGATCGGCGTGATTGCCCCGAACGATGTGACCGTCGCGGTCCAAGTCACCGCCTGCCCGTAGATGGAGGGGTTCAGGCTGGAAGTGAGCAAAGTTGAGGTCTGCCACCGGGTGTGGTTCAGCAGCACGTCGAGAACTCCATCACCGGCGCCGGCAATCTGTACATCCAGGACGACAACCAAAGGATCCGCCGGGTCGATGCCAACACGCACTTAATCACAACGGTGGCAGGAAACGGAACTCGGAATGAGAGCGGCGATAACGGCCCCGCCACCAGTGCCGGGTTGCCGATGGGTTCGTACCAGCAAGGCATCGCCTTGGACGGCGGCGGTAACCTGTTTATCGTAGATGGCACCTCCCGGATACGGCGCGTGGACGCTGTCACTGGTGTCATTACCACCGTTGCCGGCATCGGAATCGGGGGCTACGATGGCGATAACGGTCCAGCTTCCAGCGCCACCCTCAACTATCCCATTGGCGTCGCCGTGGACGGTGCTGGTGACTTGTTCATTGCCGACTGGCAAAATAACCGCGTCCGGCAAGTGGATGGCGCGACGCAAATCATCACAACCTTGGCTGGCAATGGCTCGCAGGGATATTTCGGAGATAACGGGCCTGCCGCCAGCACCGGCCTGTGCTCGCCGAGTAGCGTCGCTCTGGATAGTGCTGGGAATCTATTCATAGCGGACCAGAACGATCAACGTGTGCGCCGCATAGATGCGGTCACCAAAGTGATCACAACGTGGCGGGCAACGGCGCCGCCGCATTCGGTGGGGACAATGGCCCTGCGACCGCCGCCAGCCTGTTCTACCCGAGTGGCATCGCATTAGACCGCGCCGGCAACTTATTCATCGCAGACGGCTACAACCTTCGCATCCGACGTGTGGATGCGAAGACGGGTGTGATCACCACAGTCGCGGGCAACGGTTCCCAAGGCTATAGCGGCGACAACGGCCCTGCCACTAGCGCTAGTCTTTATTTCCCGGGCGATGTCGCTTTGGACACAGCGGGTAATCTATTCATCGCAGAGGAAAGCAATCACATCCGGCGTGTGGATGCGATCACCGACATCATCACAACTGTGGCGGGTAACGGAACTCTGGGCTACAACGGGGATAACATTCCTGCGACCACTGCTGGTTTCAGACCGTCCGGAGTCGCCCTCGACGATGCGGGTAATGTCTTTATAGCCGACAGTACTAGCCATCGCATCCGGCGGGTGGACACCACCACGGGTTTCATCACCACCGTGGCCGGCAACGGAACGGCCGCCTATAGCGGCGACGATGGCCCGGCAACCATGGCCAGCCTCAATTACCCTCAGAAAGTTACGGTGGATAGTGCGGGCAACTTATTCGTCTCCGATTCCAACAACGATCGCATCCGCCGCGTTGATGCCGTAACGCACACGATCACGACTGCGGCCGGTAACGGGACACGAGGCTTTAGCGGCGACGATGGCTCGGCTACTAGCGCTATGCTGAACTACCCAGAAGGGGCGGCTGTAGACCGCAGCGGCAACCTGTTCATTGCGGACACAGGTAGCAATCGCATCCGCCAGGTTCCTCTGGGCACTTCCGGGATCTCTCTGTCTCAAAACGCCATCAACTTCGGCATGGTGCCGATCTATTCGAGCCCAACCGTTATTGTAACCATTACCAACACGGGCGACGCCGCGGAAGTCCTTACCGTCGTGATATCCGGGTCAGCGACCTACACTGAAACTGACACTTGCGGGACGAGCGTCGCGACCAACACTTCTTGTGCGGTGAACGTGACCTTCTCTCCACTCACTCTTGGCGCCGAGACCGGCGTGCTCAATATCAACTCGAGCATGCCGGGCGGTGTGAGAGTAGTCACTCTCTCGGGGAAGGGAACGACCGACACGACGACGACCATTCTGACCTCGAGCGCCGATCCGTCTTATCTGAATCAGACGTTCCTCCTCACCGCGGTTGTGCGACCGCAGTTCGGCGGAGTGCCGACTGGAACGGTGACGTTCGTTCAAGGAACCAAATCCCTGATTACCACGCCTTTGATCAATGGCCAGGCCACATACAGCCTGGCATACACTACCGTGGGGGAACGCTTGATCACGGCTGTTTACTCGGGTGACGTTAATGATCTAGGCGGCACTTCGGCTGTGCTTAAGCAGAACGTCAGCTCGCTTCCGGCCGCAACCAAGACGAATATCACAACGTCGGGAAGCCCTTCGCTAGTCAATCAACCAGTGACCTTCACTGCCACGATAACCTCAACTTATGGCCCAATTCCGGACGGAGAGACGATCGCGTTCTTCGACGGCACCACCGCAATTGGAACCGCCACTACGACGAGCGGTATCGCGACGTTTAACTCCTCGTCACTAACGGCAAGGGCGCATACCATCAAGGCCAGCTACCCCGGTGATGCAACTTTCAAGCCAAGCGCGGGCACCGTGAAGGAATTGGTGAGTCTCTATCCCGCTACCACGACCGTCACTTCCAGCCTGAATCCCTCCGTCTACGGGCAGGCGGTACAGTTGTCCGCGACGGTGATTTCCGCTGCGCCAGGTGGGGCGACAGGTACAGTCACATTTAAGAACGGAGGTGTGTGGCTCGGGAAGGCAACCTTAAGCGGCGGGACGGCTACCCTGACCACGGCGAAGCTGCCAGTGGGCACGTTCTCGATCACGGCGACATACGACGGTGATGCACAGTCCGGAAAAAGTACCTCCACAGCCTTGAGCCAAGTGGTCAACTAGGCGCGCCACCGTTGCGATTTTGGGGGCGACAACTCGTTCGTCTTGTGGGGCAGTAGCGCGAGTCTATGCTCGCCTCGGCGGCGTGTTCCGCGTAACTTCTCAAGTGTTTCCTATCTTAAGGAGAACATCGCATTGACGTGCGCGGTGACCACGATGGTCTGCGGGCTGAATTCTTCAGTCGGCGCGGGTGTGCCAGCTTCCATTTTCATTGCCATGGCGCGAGGAGCCATGGGTGAAATGACGCGCATGTTTTCAAACGTATCCACCGAAGCGTATGAGAGTTCTCCCAGCGTGCGTCCGCCAGCGCGAGCCACGGCGCTTGCTGATTCGTGCGCTCGACGATAGGCATCCTCTACTGCTCGAGTCTTGGCCGCGTCCATGTCTTCTAATGTGTAGTTGATCGACTGGTTCTCGGTGACGTCAGTATCGGCTAGCTGCTGCACGATGGGCGCTATCTTCGAAAAATCCTTCAGCTTGAGGGAAACATTGGCATTCACCCGATATCCGACCAGCTTACGCTTCGGGTTTTTGTAGTCGTAGACCGGCTGAATGGAGAAGAATCCAATCTCTGCACTTTTGGGCTCGATGCCATTGGAGCGCAGAATCTGGCGAATTTGCTCGGTCGATTTCGCGGCGCGATCATAAGCCGCGCGAGAGCTATCTTCCTGGGCTGAGATATTGAATTGCACGAGCGCCGTGTCTGGATTCGCTTCAAACCGGCCGTCAGCACCCACAAAAACAGAGTTGGGCTGCGCGGTGATTGTGGGACGATCTTGTGCCACCCCCAACGTTGTCGTCAACAGAGTCGCGGCGAACAATGCGACGCTAATTCTCATCGTGTCTCTCCTGAATAGAATCAACCGAATTTATACGCCCTGAGTGGGGCTACAACCAAGAACGTAGTCGCAGCCTGAACTTGTATGGGTTTGCTACTAAAAAAAGAAAAAGCACGGATTCATGAATCCGTGCTCTTTCCCCCGTTAGAATCGGCGCTGCGACGACGGTGCCGATCACTAAAAAATAGCTTCCACAAACTCAGTGCCAAGGCACCTGCAGCGGACGATCCAACCGCACTTCGAGCATGGTTCCTTTATCGAGAACGATGTTGCGATTGGAGAAGAATCCTGCCAGTGCGCCGGCACTTGCTCCTATGCCGGCGCCTATTGCTGCACCACGACCGCCCCCGCCTACTGCGCCGCCAGCCGCGCCTACACCAGCGCCGACTGCGGCGTCTTCAGCCACGCGGCGCTTGCTCGAGCTTTGGCGTTCGATATCGCCCTCTTCATCGGGAGGCTTAAGCCCATGCTCCCCGGGCACGCCGATCACGGTCGCGATCAGCGGCGCCCAGCCATGATCAGTTTGGATCTCGTCGAAACTCAGTAGAAGGCGAGTGTGCAGGCCGTTTTCCACAGCACTCACATGACCTTTGACCTTCTTACCCCGCGAAATCATGGTGCCATCGGGAGCAAGCAGATCCTCCGCCAATTTTGCTTTGAAGTGCTGGGCGGGTTGCAGCCGGCTAGTGTCTAACTTGTCGTCGAGACGGATCAAAAACGTAGTTCCGTCAGCAATCGTGCGCCGCGGTGGGAGCGAACTCGCCTCCTGCGACCGCAAAGACAGAGTGGCTGACATCAAAGCTAAAGCACACAGCAAGTAAGCGCGAGGACGAATCATCGCAGGAACCTCAAGTAGGGAAGTTGAAGTCGTGACCGCTTCTAGATAGGTTGGATGTGTGCCGCCAGCAAAGTGCTGCCTGGCGAATGGGCCTGAATCAGCGTGCTGAGATTGGCGCCTGGTTAAGAAGAGTTTTTCGCCGCCGTAGAGTAGGAAAAGCGAGGAATCTGGGCTTCGATGTCTTTGCGCAGGTCTGCCCAGATGTTTTCCGACATGGTCAGGAAAACCTTGACCACTTCAGGATCGAACTGCCGGCCCGACCACGTCTCAATCTCTTTGCGGGCGGCTTGGAGGGTTTGCGCAGGACGATAAGGGCGATCGGAGGTGATGGCATCGAGGGTGTCGGCCACCGAGAACATCCGGGCTCCGAGAGGAATCTGATTTCCCTTCAGACCGCGCGGATAGCCGGATCCATCGTAGCGTTCCTGGTGGGAATAAACAATCTCAGCCGCCTCGGTCAAAAATGGAATTCTCTTGAGGATCTGGTAACCGTGATAACAGTGCTCGCGCATGATGGTGATCTCATCCGGTGTCAATGCCGCCGGCTTGTTGAGGATTTTATCGGGAATTGCCATCTTGCCAATGTCGTGGAGAAACGCCCCGCGCGCGATGACGTCGATTTGATTCTTGGGCAAACCCATGGCGCGAGCGATGGCGATGGTGAACGCCGTAACTCGCTGGCAGTGGCCTTCCGTTTCCCTGTCTCTCAGGTCGAGGGCGCCGCCGAGTGCTTCCAGAGTGATGTCATAGGAGCGCTCCAGATCAGCCATGGTTTGCTTCAACTGTTGAGTGCGGGCGTCGACCAGTGATTCGAGATTAGTCTGATAGGCTCGATTCTCCAGTTTGAGCCGCCGGTTCTCGAGCGCCCGGCGCACCGTGGCCAGGAGCTGCTCGCGCTCGAAGGGCTTCAGAAGATAATCGTAAGCGCCATTTCGCAAGGCATCCAGAGCGACCGATATGTCGTGAACCGCGGTCACCATGACCACGGGCATGTCGGGGAACTTTTCCTTGGTGCGTTCCAAGAGGGCGATCCCATCGAGATCGGCCATCATCAAGTCGGACAGCATGAGCTCGAATTCTTCGCCTGACTCGAGCAAAGCCAACGCCTCCAGGCCGGACGCCGCCTGACGGCACTGGTAGTTGGCGATGGTCAGCATGGAAGACACAATCTCGCGAATGGTCTCTTCGTCATCGACAACCAGGATGCGGTCGGCTGGCATGGGATGCTTAAGTGTACGGCCAATTCTATCGCAGTTCAGAGATTCCGAAAGTAACCATAAGGGGCGGGAAAGCCCATTGGTAACGGGGCAAGGCGTGCTATTAAAGGAAACGAGCGCTTGGCCCTGGTTGCTATGAATATTTCGATTTTGTGTGCCTGGCACGCGGTCGGGGACATCACTGTCCCTCGGTTGATGGCACAGGAGTCGGCTGCCTTGATCATGCTGGCGGCTAGCCTGCTGGTCTTCCGGACTTTCCGCGAGCGCTACCTTTTGCTGTGGATCTTGGGCTGGCTGGCCAGCTTCGTGTCCCGCTGGACTCTGCGCGGACAAGACGCCAGCACTCCGCCGCACTATCTGACCGCGATTTCGCACGCCGAGTTTGTTCTGGCGGTCTGCCTGTTCGCGGCAGCTGTGTTCATCTATACCCACGCCCGCAAGTTGCTGTTGCCATTGCTGCTGATTTCGTTCACGATCATTGGCCTCGCCGTCTCCCGCGCCCTGTTGTGGCCCGACTCAATCACCCTGCGAGCAGCTCTGGAGGTTTCCTATCGGCTTATCGCGTTTAGTGCGGCCTTCCAGTTGATTCGCTTTCGCTGGGCGAGATGGGAAATCGGACCCTGGCTGCTGAGTGCGAGCCTGCTGTTGCTCCATCTCAAATGGGAACCGGTTAGCGTGCACTTCCCGCCAGGTTCCGCGCTGATCACAAATCTTCTGCTGGGACTGAGCATGCTGTTGGTGGTGTTCGACGACTACAAGATGCGCACCCGGCGTCTGGGAGTCATCAATGCGTTGACCACTAGCATTACGCGCGCGCAACAGCACGGGCCTATGATGGTGACAGCCCTCGAGGAGCTTAAGGGGTTGATGTGTGCCAAGGCAGCCTGGTTCCGTCTGCTCGAGGGCGACAGGATGGTAATGGCACAGCAGATCGGACTTTCTCAGGACTTTCTGCGCGATCGCAGTTCGGTTCCCAAAGACGAGACTCTGGGGCGGGCCTTAAAAGAAGGCGAACCGACCGTGGTTAAAACCAGCGCTGCGGGTGACGCGATCAGGCCGTATCTCAAGAAAGAGCGTTTTCACCACGTGGTAATAGTGCCCGTGCTGGGCAAAAAATCGGTGATCGGAACTCTGTCGCTGGGCAGCCGCCACCGTCTCTCCTATGCCCCAGAGGACATGGAGTTTCTCACCACAAGTGCTCACCAACTGGGGCTGGCCTTTGAGAACCTGCGTCTAGTGGAACAGATTCTGCGCTCCCATCGCCAATGGACAAATACTTTTGATTCCATTCATGACTTTGTCCTGCTGCACGATTCCG
>JABCYV010000129.1 GCA_013290025.1 Acidobacteriota bacterium | reverse complement strand
ACGTAGTGCAGATGCTTAGGGGCCCGGTCGCGGGGGATGGCAGCATCGAGATCGGCGGCTCCGGGCAAGTCGCGTCCGGCTTCTTCATTCAGTCCGCTGTTGCGAGCTAGAGCGCGCGTAATCTGACGGACCCGGTCAGCGCGAAAGTTGAAGCAGATGCAGGAGTCCTCGTCGAGGATGATGTAGGCGCGGGCGTCCTCGCCCGTGCTCTTTGGGTCCGCACACACGAAGGGAACGATAAATTCGTCGGTCACGCCTTTGTTGTACGAGTCTTTAATGCCCTGCACTGGATCGACGTATTTGCCGCCTTCACCGTTGCCATACACCATGGCGTTGAACGCTTTAGCAATGCGCTCCCAACGGCGGTCGCGATCCATGGCGTAGTAGCGGCCATTCGCAGTCGCGATCTTGCCGGTGTTGTATTCGCGCATCTTCTGCTGCAGCTGTTCCAGGTAGCCAGCGCCGCTGGTGGGCAAGGTGTCGCGGCCGTCCATGAAAACATGCACGAAGACGCGATCGACACCATTCTGTTTGGCCATCTTCAGCAGAGCATAGAGGTGAGTCTGGTAGGAATGCACGCCGCCATCTGAAAGCAAGCCGAACAGATGCAAGCGGCGGCCACCGGTGCGAGCATTTTTCATCGCCTCGAGCAGTACTGGATTAGAGAAAAACTCACCGTTCTGGATCATCAGCTCGATGCGGGTGCTGTCCATATGGACGATGCGGCCGGCGCCAATATTGAGATGTCCGACTTCGCTGTTCCCCATCTGGCCGTCGGGCAGGCCGACGTATCTGCCACTAGTGTGAAGCAGTGTGTTGGGATATTCGCGAAGCAGCCGGTCATAGGTGGGCTTGCGGGCAAGTGCAATCGCGTTGGCCTTGGTTTCGGCACGATACCCCCAGCCATCGAGGACGATGAGAACGAGCGGTTTGGGACGGGACATCTCAAAAATTTACCATGGAGGCACAAACGCACGGAGAAGCACAAGGCCGTATAATCCAAGCCTGGAGAAACTCATGCCGATCAGCGAATTTCTAATTCCTGAATTTGATTCAGAAATGAAAAAGACGCGCACCACTCTGGAGCGGGTCCCAGCCGACCAGAAAGACTTTGCACCGCATCCCAAGTCCATGCCTCTGGGCAAACTGGCGCCCCACGTGGCCGAGCTTGCCGGTTTCGGTCTGACCATTCTGACCACACCCGAGCTGGATTTCGCCAAGGGCAGTCGTAAGCGGTTGCCAGGTGAGTCCGCGGCCCAGTTGGTGCAAGCTTTGGATGAGGGAGCAGCCAAGGTACGAGCAGCTTTGCAAAGTACTTCGGACGAAGCCTGGAAGGATCCCTGGAAGCTCAGCTTCCAAGACAAGACCATCTTCGAGGGATCACGCTTTATGGCTTATCGACAAATGTTTCTGAACCACCATGTGCATCATCGCGCCCAGCTTGGTGTGTATTTGCGTTTGAACGAGAAGCCGGTGCCGGCGACTTATGGGCAATCAGCGGACGACACAATGGGGTTCTAAGCGAACGACGGCAGCCAGAAACCTGCATGAAAGCTCCAGACTTCGCAACCCGCTGATGTATTCCGTGGCGCGATTCGGCGTGCGAGGCCGAGCTCGCCCTTTTCTGCTCCCCTCCGCCTACTTCTTCTCTACCGGTTCGTTTTGCGATGGTGCTGTTTTCTGATCCTGTTCTTTTTCTTGGCGGGAAATGGCCTCGATCTGCTGCTGTATGCGCGGATACATCGCCTGCATGCTTTCTGCCATGACTGCGGGCATCTCGTGGAGAAACTTCTGTCCAGTCGGGGAAGAGTAGAAGGAAATCATCGAATTTACGTCCGTTTTGCTGAAATGCCGCTGATAAATCGGGATCATGTCGCCGAGCATCGCCTCGAACGGGAAATTCTTGATCAGGTCCCCAGACCGCTGATCAAGTCTCGCAAGTTCCTCATCCGAGATGTTCGGCCGAGTTTTCTTAATCTGTGCGCGATTCATGGAACGCATCTGCGCCATCATCTGTTCCATCATGCGATGGACCTGCTCGGGACTGTTCATGACGGCAAACAGTCTTTGGATATCTTCCCTAGACGCCGCATCGGGGGCGACAGACACAGTTACCTGCCCAACTGCAGCAGACAGACAAAACCAGATCAAGGAAGCGGCGCCGAAAATGCGCATTTTCATAAACCCCACCTTTTCGCGACCTACAGCGCTTCAACCCTTGTAGTTCAATGCCTTCAAACCCAAGAATCTTGCGGAATCCCCCAACTCTTCTTCAATTCTGAGTAACTGATTGTACTTGGCGATGCGGTCGGTGCGGGAAGCGGATCCCGTCTTGATCTGCCCGGCGCTGGTCGCGACTGCGAGGTCGGCGATGAATGTATCTTCCGTTTCGGCGGAGCGGTGGGAGATGATCGAGGTGTATCCATTGCGGCGCGCCAGGTCGATGGCATCCAGCGTCTCGCTGACGGTGCCGATCTGGTTCACCTTGATGAGAATGCTGTTGGCCACGCCCTTATCGATTCCCTCCTGCAAGCGCTCGGTGTTGGTGACGAACAGGTCGTCGCCGACGAGTTGAATTGTGCCTAGCTCTTTGGTCAGCATCTGCCAGCCGTCCCAGTCATCTTCGGCTAAACCGTCTTCGATCGAAACAATGGGATAATCGCGCACCCATTTCGCCCAGTAGCGGACCATCTCTTCTGAGCTCTTGGCCGACTTGTCCGATTTCTTGAAGACGTACTTGCCGTCCTGATAAAGCTCGCTGGCCGCGGGATCTAGGGCGATCGCGATTTCCTCCCCTGGTTTGTAACCGGCTTGCTGAATCGCTTCGAGGACAACTTCGATGGCCTCGACGTTTGATTTTACCGAGGGCGCAAAGCCGCCTTCGTCTCCAACGGCGGTGTTGTAGCCGCGCTTCCTGAGCACGCCCTTCAGGGTGTGGAACACCTCCACCCCCCAGCGCAGCGCTTCGGGAAACGATTCCGCTCCGACCGGCATCACCATGAATTCCTGGAAGTCGACGTTGTTGTCGGCGTGTGCGCCGCCGTTGAGAATGTTCATCATGGGCACGGGTAGAGTGTTGGCGCCTGTGCCACCGAGATAGCGATAGAGCGGCAGAAGGTACTCGGTGGCAGCAGCGCGAGCCGTTGCCATGGAAACCGCGAGTATGGCGTTTGCTCCCAGCCGACTCTTATTTTCAGTGCCGTCCAGTTCGATCAGTTGGCGATCGATGGCGCGCTGGTCGACGGCATCCGCGTTGGCCAGCGCGTCGGCGATTTCTCCGTTCACGTTCTCGACCGCCTTCAGCACGCCCTTGCCTAGATAGCGCTGGTTGTCGCCGTCGCGAAGTTCGACGGCTTCGTGCACTCCGGTCGAGGCGCCGCTGGGGACAATGGCACGTCCGCTGGCGCCACTCGCAAGCCTTACTTCGGCTTCCACCGTGGGATTGCCGCGCGAATCGAGAACTTCACGGGCATGGATATCGCCAATATTCGTCATGGGCGTTAGTGCATCTTTCGTTGAGGATATGGTCTTCGAATCGTCGTCCACCTTGATGGCGGACACGGGACTGTCCGGGAAGAAAGATAGCCGTCGACCCGTCAAATATCCAGTGCCAGTGTGGAGCTTTCCCATCTCGTGAACCGAAGGCGACGATTATAAATGAAGCCCTTGCCTCCCCTGGTTCGCCTCTCACTTCGAGTATTGTTCGGCGTTCGCCAGTGCATTACAGTCAGCTCACATGCAGGATCGCACCATATGGCTAGTGAGGCTGAAGCAGCAATGAGTTCAGGAGGAGAGATGAATAGACTGACGGTAGTGCTTTGCGTGATATCGCTTGCGGCCGCGGCGGTGGCACAAACCAACATGTCATTGCCCGCGGGTACCGCGTTAAAGGTTAAATTGGAGACCCAGCTCTCCACCTTCGGTAGCAAGGAGGGTGACCCATTCTCCGGAAGAGTCATGGAGCCTGTGGTGTTCGGTGGCAAAGCCGTAATTCCGATCGGCGCTACGGTGCAGGGACGGGTTACCAAGGTTGACGAGCCGCGCCGCATCGCGGGCAAACCAACCATCGGGATCTTTCCAGAAGCGGTCGTCATGCCCAGCGGTGAACGCTATATGCTCAATGCCGCACTGGTAGACACGAGCGTGCGAAATGGAACCGACGTCAATACTGAAGGTCAATTCAAAGGTAGGGGCTACGATGGCAAAGATCTCACGGAGATCGGGTTTGGTACCGGCGGCGGCATGCTGATTGGCGGATTGGCTGGCGGAGGCAAAGGCCTGCTGATTGGCGGCACAGTCGGCGCAACCATCACGGTTGCCCACTGGCTGGGAAAGAGAAGATCGGCATTCTTGCCCCCGGGAACGGAGCTGAACATGGAGTTGAGCCGTCCGCTGGCCTTCACGGCGCAGAGCAGTGGCCAGTGACCAGGAACGAGTGATTTGGCGGTGAAACCGGAGGCTATCACCCCCGGTTTTGTTGGCTCATTTTACAATCTGCCATAAATATGGCAGAATTGCGGGCAATGAGAACGACGGTCGATATTCCAGATCCTCTGTACCGCGAACTTAAGAGCAAAGCTGCGCACGAAGGGCGCTCCGTAAAGGACTTGATCCTTCGAGTGGTAACGGTTGAGCTTAGGGGTAAGTCAAAGAAGATGCAGCGCCGCATCTCCCTTCCCATTGTTACTTCCCGGCGGCCGGGAGCGGTTCGGTTAGACAATGCCAAGATCTTCGAGATCATTCCTTTTCCCTGATGTGAATGTCTGGATGGCCCTTACCTACGAGGGTCACGTTCATCATGCGACGGCGAGAAACTGGTTCGAGGGTTTGGGTGCGGAAGCGCACGTCTGCTTTTGCCGCTTCACCCAACTGAGTCTACTTCGCCTCCTCGCAACTACCGCCGTGATGGGTGACGACGAAGTCATGAGTCAAGCAGATGCCTGGAGAGCATACGACCGCTGGATGGAGGACGGGAGAATCATCCTCATCGAGGAGCCTCGCGCCATCGAACCTGCTTTCCGCTCGATGACTCGAAAACCGCGCCCGGCTCCAAAAGATTGGGCGGATTCATATCTTGCCGCCTTTGCCGTCACTGGCGGGCTGCGGCTCGTGACCTTTGATCAAGGGTTTCGCGGGAAGATCCGAGACCTGCTGGTTCTGACGCATTAGCAGGCTTGGGAGCACCATAGATGACCTCAGGCGCTAAAGCGCGAACATATTTATAGAGGCATTTGGCGGCACGGCTGAAAGCCGTGCCCTTCCCAAAATCGCGCCAGTCCCAAACTTTCTTGTCAGCCGCAGAAAATTCGAGCAGGCTCTATCCTAGGATCAGCTCCTCCTCGGGGACTAGCTGCAACTCCATCCATCCTTCCACCGGTAGGGCATCGATCGGAAGGCCGTTATGCCACAGGCTGAAGCGTAGGCGCAATCTGGTTACGATCGGAGTGGCAACTTTCGCAGTTGACGGAGAAACCGGCAGTGCCAGCAACCATTCCAATGGCAGCTTGAATTCAAAGTTGCGGACCAGAACAACCGCAATATCAGCTCCCCGGTTAGCTGAAGTAGCGAGTGGTTTGTCCTCGTCCGGCGTACTCACTTTCCAAGCCTCGATTTTGCCCCCTTCCACTGCGACATCCAAGCGCAAAGCTCGCCGCGGCCGTTGCGCTTCCTGCGCCCATGATTCCAAGTTGACCACCAGTTCGAATTCCATCTCTGGAACCCGGTCGATGAAATCCAGCCGGCCATAGACGTTCGCTTCATCGATGCCTGCGTACACTGCATCCATGAAGAAGGTTTTGCCGTGCATGGCGCCGGCGCGTTTGTCCGCAGTGTAGACGGCGGCACCCATCCACTCGAAGTAGCGCACCATGTCGCCGGTCACCCGGGGATGGATATACGCCGTCTGGGGCACAAACGACGGCCGCGCCGCACCGCCAATGATGGGCTGTGCGAGGTAGTCAGGAGGGCGCGCTCCTAAGGCTTGATAAACATTGGAGAGGTGCTTGCGGTAGAGCTCGTCAAATTCCTGGTCGTTAGCCGAATGGTGCTCCGGTCCGTACCACCAGTTCCAGTCGCTGCCTTCCGCGATCAGAAGTTCTTCAAAGGCCAGCTTGCGTTGGGCTTCGCTCGCGCCACCTGCCGCTTGGGCATAAAAATTTCGAGCGTGATACAGATAGTCCCAGGCACGATTGTCTTCGGGAGCACCAATCCACACGTTGAAGTTAGCGTGAATCCACGAACCCGGAACCAGAGAGGTAAGCTTGGCAAAGTCCTTGTGTCGGGCAATCGCCTCTGACACTGTCAGCGCTTCTATCCCAGATTCGCGCTGCAAACCATCGTAGAAGCGGCGCAGGAATTCTCGCCCGGATTGGGGGTAATACTCCCACGCATTCTCCCCGTCAAGGATGATCGGTACGACTGCATCCCTGCCTTTTGAAAGAATGGACTGCGCCGCTTGCTTAATATTCTGGATGAGATGCTTGGCGGCGTCCTGTGGCGGCATGCCGGAATAGACAAAGCCGATTAAGTCCGAGATCGCATGATCCCGAAAGATCAGATGCATCTCACTCTGATGATTCTCGAAATGATGAATGGTGTAGAGCTTTTCGGCGGCATCCGGAGCGAGGCGGCCGCTGCCGTCCCGAGAAAATGAAACGCCAATGCTCCTGCCCAGGACCTCTTCATCGGTGGCCATCCATTTCACACCCAGATTCTGCGCTATGGCGAGCACTTCCTCCGAAACACTGCCTTCAGAAGGCCAAACGCCTTGCGGGCGGATCCCGAGCACTTGCTGGTGCAAGTTGAGACCCCGCAGAACCTGCTCGCGAGCGTCTTCTGGATGACGAAAACGGTTCTGCGGCAGGGGCAATCCAGGAGTGGAAACTGCCCCACTATTCGAATCACAGATTAGGGGCAAAATCGGGTGATAGAACGGAGAGGTCGAGATTTCGATTGTCCCACGCTGGGCTGCTTCGGTGTGAGCCGGAAGAACCTTTGCCAGCAACTCACGCTCGCGCGCGATCACGAAGCGCTGATCGTCCAGCGAATATCCACGGCTCTTCTTGATCAGGGCCGCCACGTCGGGGTCTTCCAGAAAGAATTCGTCAAACCACGCAATCTGGGAGAGTACTTGCAGATCGGTGAAATCTTGTGGCTGAAAGTATTTTTCTGCGCGTTCGGTTGAGTCTCCTGTGCTGCGGAAACGCTCCCAGAGCTCGTGGTAACGCG
This sequence comes from Acidobacteriota bacterium, assembly GCA_013290025.1. Classification (GTDB taxonomy): domain Bacteria; phylum Acidobacteriota; class Terriglobia; order Terriglobales; family Acidobacteriaceae; genus JABCYV01. The sequence goes on along the minus strand of JABCYV010000129.1, from coordinate 6,487 downwards.
GATAACGGGCGATCATGTTGACCGGATTCGCCTGGAAGAGATATTGCAGCGCGAAGCGGCGTTCGTCGAGCGTAAGGTCCGTGGCTGGTTTCGCCGCTACCCGCAGGAACGGATCTAGTGCTGTACCAGCTACGTAATCCTGAATCTGCGTGATCAGGGACGGGACTAGATTGAAAGTCTGATGGACGTTGGGAAACTCGTCCAAAAGTTTCACCATGCCGTAGTAATCTTTCAACGCGTGCAGGCGGACCCAGGGCAAACGATATTCGCCCGTGACCAGGTCCTTGTAAAAAGGCTGATGCTGGTGCCACAGAATGATGACGCGAAGGACGGGCATCGGCTGGGTTTACCTTGGGTTCAGGGATGCCAAGGGTAAGAGCGAGTCTAGCATGTGAACCAGGCGTTGGATTTTCTAGGACAACGCAGGTTGTGCATCCCGCATCCGTTCAACAGCGCTTCCGGTACACTTAGGTCTGCGCACTTGAGACCGCCGACTGATGACGAAGACGACCCAGACTCTCACTCCCGGTTCACGCTCTGACGTCAGCTTGCTGACCGATCAGGATATCTACCTCTTCAACGAAGGCAGCCATTATCGGATTTACGACAAACTAGGGGCGCACATCACGACCACCGGGGGACAGCCGGGTACAAGCTTCAGTGTGTGGGCGCCGAACGCGCGTGAAGTGTCAGTCATGGGAAGCTTCAATGAATGGAATCCCCACTCGCACCAGCTGAATGCTCGCGGTAATTCGGGTATCTGGGAAGCATTTGTGCCCGGATCTGGCAAAGGCGGGCTCTATAAGTTTCATATCGTTTCGCGGCAACATGGATACATCGGCGACAAGGCTGATCCTTTCGGGTTTTTTCATGAGAAACCGCCGCGCACTGCATCTGTCATTTGGGACTTGCAATATGATTGGGCCGATCGGAACTGGATGGAAGAGAGGGCCAAGAAAAACTCCCTGCAGTCGCCAATCTCCATTTATGAAGTTCACCTCGGCTCATGGATGCGCGTTCCGGAAGAACACAACCGTCCGCTTACCTATCGCGAAACTGCGCCACGCCTGGCGGACTATGTGCAGCGCATGCACTTCACCCATGTCGAGCTCCTGCCGATAATGGAGCATCCGTTCTACGGCTCCTGGGGATACCAAACCACAGGCTACTTTGCTCCCACCGCGCGCTATGGTACTCCGCAAGATTTCATGTACCTGGTGGACTACCTGCACCAGCACGGCATCGGCGTGATCCTCGACTGGGTGCCGTCGCACTTCCCTTCCGACGCGCACGGGCTGGCGTATTTCGACGGTACGCATCTCTACGAGCACGCCGATTCGCGCAAGGGTTTTCATCCCGACTGGAAGACTCATATCTTCAATTACGGCCGCAACGAAGTCCGCAGCTTTCTGTACTCGAGTGGTTTGTTCTGGCTGGACAAATATCATGCCGATGGATTGCGCGTGGATGCGGTGGCGTCCATGCTCTACCTCGACTACTCCCGCAAGCACGGTGAGTGGTTGCCCAACCAGTTCGGTGGGCGGGAAAATCTAGAAGCTATCGATTTTCTGCGGCGCTTCAACGCGGAAATCTACAAGGAATATCCGGGCGTCCAGACCATTGCGGAAGAATCCACTGCCTGGCCCATGGTGTCGCGGCCAACCTACCTGGGCGGACTGGGCTTTGGCATGAAGTGGGACATGGGCTGGATGCACGACACCCTTTCCTATTTCTCGCATGATCCCATCCATCGTCGCTATCACCAGAATCAGCTCACTTTCCGCATGCTCTATGGCTTCACAGAAAATTTCGTTCTCCCGCTCTCGCATGATGAAGTGGTCCACGGCAAAGGTTCGCTCATCGGCAAAATGCCGGGCGACGAGTGGCAGAAGTTTGCCAATCTGCGTTTGCTCTTTGGCTACATGTACGCTCAGTCAGGAAAAAAGCTTCTCTTTATGGGGGACGAGTTTGGACAAGTCCGCGAATGGGCGCATGACACCAGCCTGGAGTGGCACGTGCTGCAGTATCCGGTGCACCGCGGAGTCCAGACTTGGCTGGCGGAGTTGAACCGGACCTACGCGGAGCAAACTGCCTTACATGAACTCGATACTGACCCAGCAGGATTCGAGTGGGTGGACTGCAACGATACCGCGGCCAGCGTCATTTCCCTGCTGCGGAAGTCAAAGTCCGCCAAAGACAGGATATTGGTAGTTTGCAACTTCACTCCGTTGCCGCGCGAAAACTACCGCGTGGGAGTTCCGTCAGGCGGTTTCTGGCGGGAGCTTCTCAATAGCGATGCACGGGAATACGGCGGCAGCGGATGGGGAAATTTCGGCGGCGTCATGGCTCAGGCAAAACCTACCCATGGACGTCCGTACTCCGTCAGTTTGACTCTGCCACCGTTGGCCGCGCTTTTTCTGAAGGCCGACTAATCGGCGTCATTGCCGATATGTCGGCAGTTCTAACTAAAGTCTCATTAGAAAAAACCCAGCGGTTGCGAGGCCGATCAGCGTAGATCCCAAAGACGCGTAGTTGGCTGAGGGAATCGGTTCGCCCGCCCGTATACCCAGCAAGGCTTCGATACAGTCGAGGATTTTTTCCAAGGGCGCACCTTTGGCTACTGCCGCATCCACAAAGGGCGTCATCTCGCCAAAGGGCAGATCGTAGCCTGAGATCATGATCACGGGAATCGTTGGATTACAAAGCTTTAACTTAGCCGCCAGTTCGACGCCGTTCATCCCGGGCATTTCATAATCCGAGATAACGGCGTCGATATCCTGGTTGGAATGAAACAGCTTGAGCGCCTGACATCCGCTGCTAGCGACGAGCACCTCATATCCGTGACTACCGAGCAGCGCCTCGTAGAGGTCACGGATGCGAGGGTCGTCGTCCACGCATAAAAGCGTCAGATGTTTCATTTGGGGGAGGGCCTGCCTTTCAACTGACTCGCCTGCAAGATCCAGACGAGCAGAATTGAATCTTACTGTTGCACGTGAGGCACCAGACGAAGCGTCGCGGGAAGGTTATTTCTTAGTCAGCCGAGCCTGAGGCTCACACAGGCTCCTCGATGGACATCCGCGATCCGTTGGTTACCGCTCCAGGGCTTGGTCGGCGCTGGAAACAACCGTCTAGCATGAGCGGACTTCGCAGCAAGCTCAAGCTAAGGTTCAGAGATTTGGCGACGAAAAACCTGCTAAGTGCAGGATTGCTTTGGTCACGGCTGCGCCGTTAGAATCGCACCACTCAGAGAGAAGCCAATGCCTCCCACGCTTACGAACGGCAAGATCTGTTACATCGAGATGCCCGCCACGGACACTACGCGCTCTTCCGACTTCTACAAGCAGGTCTTTGGTTGGAACATTCGGAAACGGGGTGATGGCAGCGTTGCATTCGACGATACCACCGGAGAGGTAAGTGGCACCTGGGTTGTTGGCCGTCCACCCGCAGCAACGCCCGGTCTTTTGTTTTACATCATGGTCGACAGTGTCGCGGCCACTCTTGACGTGGTCGTCGCCAACAAGGGCCAGATCGTCCAGCCCATCGGCGCTGACGCGCCCGAGATCACTGCGAGGTTCCGCGACCCGGCGGGAAATGTGATCGGGCTTTACCAGCAGCCAGGCTAAGACAGCTGGTAAATATATACGCACCGCCGTTAAACTCGGCGACCGCATTTTCACCAGCCTTTAATGTCCATTGTTCTGCTTGACACTGCCGGTCCCAAGTGACAGACTTGCGCGCCTATCCTGCCAAAGCAGCCTGCCACCCACAGCAGGAAACGCACCCACACGACCCTCCCAAGGAGAACCTATGTTGATTCAAACTGCTCCCGTGAAGATGAGCTCAATAGTGGCCGTTCTGTTTGCTCTGTTGCTGCTAGTCGGATCTGGTTTCTCTCAATCCAGCGCCAGCAGACAAGTGATCAGCAACAATACGCCGCGGTTCAGCGCAGAAGCACAAGACCTCGGGCCCGAAGATTCATCCAAGCCGATAAGCGTGACGGTCTGGCTAAACCAGCGCAACAAGGCTGAGCTGGACAGCTTGGTTCAGCAGATGTATCAGAAGGATTTGCCCAACTATCATCACTGGCTGACCCACGATGAGTACACGGCGAAATTCGCCCCCACAGCGCAAGATGCGATGACCGTGCATAATTTTCTTGAAGCGCACAATCTGAAAGTTGCCGCGATCGATCGTGACAACCACTTCGTCACGGCGCGGGGCAAGATTGCCGATGTCCAGAAGGCGTTTCAGGTACAGATCAACCGCTACAGTGTTCGGGGAGAACTGCATCGCGGGAACACCGCCGATCCTGCGATTGATGGACCAGCGGGTACTTTGGTGTCGGCGGTGCAGGGTTTGACGGATCTGACCTACAAATCGCATGCCAGGCGGCCGATCGATCCGGACACTGGCGCTCCATTTCCCCTCCTTCCCTTGACTGCGGCCGGTCCGAATGGCATGTTCTTTAGCCGGAACTGTTTCCGCAGCCCAGAAACTGAAACTTTCGTTACCCCCGGCGGCGGGCCCACCGCCACCTATACGGGAAACCGCTACGGTTCTGATATCACGAGCAAGGTTCCAAATCTTCCACCTTGCGGCTACAGCCCCTCCGAAGTCCAGACCGCCTACGGGCTGCCCGCCGTTTATAAAAAGTGGCGTGGCAAGGGCCAAACCATCGTCATCGTTGATGCATTCGGCTCACAAACCATAGCCAAAGACGCCAACACGTTCTCGCAGCTTTATCACTTGCCTGCGCTCAGCAGTTCGAATTTCAAAATTGTCAAGATCGGCGGGCCAACGGGCTGTACGCCGGCTGAGGGTTGCAGTCCCGCGGGTTGGGACTTCGAAACCACGCTCGATGTGGAATGGGCTCACGCGATTGCTCCTAGTGCCAATATTTTGCTCATTCAAGCCTTCGACAACACTAGTTCGAATCTCAATCAGGCTGTGCTCTATGCCGCGGAAGGAGGGGGACCAAATGGAGGCGTGCCGTTTGGCAATGTGATTTCCAACAGCTACGGAGGCTTCGAAGACCAAACCCCTGCTGCGGAACTCGGCGTGGAGAACAGCATAAACGAACTGGCGGCTGCCTTTGGTGTTTCTGCTAATTTCAGCACCGGAGACAGCGGCGATTTCTCGACCGTGCTACCCTCCGCCACCGTATCCAACCCGGCGAGTTCGCCGTTCGCCACTGCGGTCGGCGGTACCAGTCTATTTATCAACAAAGATAAGACCATGAAGTTCCAGACCGGTTGGGGCAACAACCTTACTCGCATTGCCGATGTCACTCCCAACCCGCCGGTTGTTCCTCCCCTTCTTTTGGGGTTCCAGGGTGGTTCCGGCGGAGGAACCAGTGCTTTTTTCAGCAAACCATCCTTCCAAAAGACCTTAAGCGGAGGGAAGCGCAAACTTCCGGACATTGCTTATGTTGCGGATGCGTTCACCGGGGTTGAAATCATCATCACCCAAGGTGGACAACAGTTCGTGACCGTGATCGGCGGCACCAGTCTGGCCTGCCCCACGTTTTCCGCTCTATGGGCGCTGGCAAACCAAGCCGCTGGTGGGCCGCTGGGACAGGCCGCACCGCTGCTCTATCGACTGCCCGCAGACGCGATCACCGATATCCAACAAATCGGCTCGGTTGACAACGTAACCGGGGTGATTTCCTTTCCACCATTTAAACCGGTCTTTGAGAGCGCGAAGGCGTTGGCGCAGCCCTTGTATAAAACCAAGAACTTCGTCAGCGCGATTTACAACAGTCCGTTCAGCACGCGCTGGTTCGTGCTTACCTTCGGAACCGATACCTCATTGACCACCGGCGTTGGCTGGGACAATGTGACGGGATTAGGCACTCCGAACGGTTTGGCCTTCATTCAAGGAGTGGTTGGATTAGCGGCACCAGCTGCTGCCTCTTCTCGCTAGAGAGTCAACTCAGGCTGAGAGGGCCACCCACAGGGTGGCCCTTTTTCACGATTGACGCCGATTACTCAATCCAGCAGCCCGACGTGCCCGATCACGCCTGGCTTAATCCGGCGGGCAGGCGTGCAGAGTCATCTCCAGCACTCATCGGCTGAGACGTCGCATGCTAGACTCAAGCTTTTAGCCCTGACCACGATGCGCATCTTGACGCGCTACATCCTGAACGAGGTCATCTCTCATGCGATGATCGGCACCGGGGTGTTCACCTTCGTCCTGTTTACCCGTGACCTGGGGCACATCCTGGATCTGGTAGTTCGCAACAGCGCGCCCTTTTCGAGCGTACTTGAAATCTTTGTGCTGACGGTCCCCGTCGCGCTTACGTACACCATTCCCATGGGTGTGCTCATCGGTATCCTGATCGGCTTGAGCCGACTGGCTGCCGATAGCGAGATCACTGCCATGCGCGCTAGCGGGGTTGGGGTCTGGACCTTTCTGCGAGTCGTTTCGCTTTTTGCCGTCACTGCATGGCTGTTGGCGATGGCCAATAGCTTGTATGTGGCCCCTCTTT
>JABCYV010000128.1 GCA_013290025.1 Acidobacteriota bacterium | reverse complement strand
ATATCATTGGGATGTCCGTTGGCAATAAACAGGTCAAGGTTGCCATCGTTGTCATAGTCAAGGAATTTCACACCCCAGCCGCTCATCATCTCGGTGGCTCGTCCAATGCCGGACGAAACTGCTTTATCGTCAAAACTTTCGTCATGCTTGTTTTGATAGAGTGCGTACATCTCGTGATCCAGGTTAGTGACGAACAGATCCATCCATCCATCTTCGTTAAAATCAGCCGAATCAACCCCCATGCCTGACCGGACCTTCCCCCCCTCGCCATATCCCACTCCCGCCGTGAAACCGATCTCATCAAAGTGCTTTCCTTGACGATTGATGAACAGAAAATTTGCGACCGTATCATTTGAGACAAACAAATCCATCCACCCGTCATTGTTGATATCTGTAGCCACTACTCCCCAAGCTTTGCCAGAATAATCGGCGATGCCAGTTTTCTGACTAACGTCGGTAAACGTTCCGTCGCCGTTGTTATGGAAGAGCCAGCTCGGTAGTGGGTCGTATGGCTTGGGATAACAATATTCGTTCATGCCAGCAACCCCCGGGATATTCGGATCGCCGCAATGTTGGTTCCTCAACTTATCGTAGTCGGCGAATTGACAGACGAATAAGTCGAGACGCCCGTCGTTATCGTAATCGAACCAAACCGCGCTCGACGCCCAGCCCGGCGCGGCGACCCCGGCATGCTCAGTCACATCTGTGAACGTACCATCACCATTGTTGCAATATAGAATGCTGCGTCCATACTGAGTAACGTAAAGATCCGGAAATCCGTCCCCGTTGTAGTCACCGACGGCAACACCCATTCCATAGCCGCCCGCACCCACGCCCGCTTTCTCGGTAACATCGGTGAACGTGCCATTTCGATTGTTGTGATAGAGCGCACCGCGCAACGGTGACGGGGGAATATAGAAATCGGCCCGACCGCTGTTCACTAAGTAAATGTCCATCCAGCCATCGTTGTCGTAGTCGAGAAACGCACACCCTGGACCGCTAATTTCCGGCAGATATTTGTCCTTTGACTTCCCGGCAGTATGCGTCCAGGTAATGCCACTTTGGGCGGGCAAGACTTCTGAGAACGGATAAAGGGGGCTGCTCACTTGGAGGGCATGGATGAATCGTGGCAGCGCGCCAAACGCCGCAGCAGTACCAGCCAGCATTCGTAGAAAATCTCTGCGATGCAATCCACTCGGCCGCCAACCGGTCGTTTGGTCTATTTTCGTCAACATAGAGAGCGGGCCGTTGAAACGATGACGAAATGCAAGGTGATGGATAACTTCAAGGGCGCGAACCCTTCTTGGCCGCCTTACCCACTACCCGATCCGCGGGATGACCAGCAGGGGCAACGGGAGCGCTAGTCGAAGGCACAACGCGAACGAACTTTTGCAGATCCAAGCGGTCCTGGCCTTCCTCAATCAAGTAGAACTTATCCGCTTCCACGTTGTGGAACACTTGCCGTTGGCCGCTGGGCCACTTGATCTCCACGGTTTCCGCGCGAGTAGCTTTCGATAATCCGAAATTTGCTCGCAGATCACTCTGCGAGAGATAACTGCCACCGCCCGCAATCTCCCGGATTTGCGAAAGTCCACCGGCCTGGACACGAAGGCGGGCGCCCATTGCGTCACGATTGCTCTTCGTCCCCACTAATTTGAAGTTGAGAAAATGGTTGCCGTTGCCGCCGCTGTTGTGCAGTAGCAGCGGAGGATCTCCGTTATTACCCACGGCTACATCAATAAAGCCATCATTGTCGAAGTCAGCAAACGCAACTCCACGGCCAGCGTAGGGCGTTTGAAAACCATTTCCAGCCAGCTTGCTAGTCTCCACGAATTTGCCGTTGCCTTCGTTGTGAAATAGAGAGTTAATTTGTTTGTAGCGGATCTCCGGATAGACTTGCTCGACTTCCGGATAGACGTGCCCGTTCGCGATGAACAGATCAAGCCAGCCATCATTGTCGTAGTCAAAAAACCCTCCGCCAAAGCTGAGCACATCGCGGGTGGGACCCGTAATGCCAGCCTGATCACTTACCTCCTCGAATACGCCCTTCCCCTCGTTATGCCAAAGGTGATCCGAGTTCTTCTGGAAATCCGAAATATAAAGATCCAGCCAGCCATCATTATCGTAGTCACCCAGAGAAATACACATGGCGGCCATAATATTGCCGCGTCCCGTGAGGGCCATGCCGCTCAGCAGCGCAATTTCATTGAAAGTACCGTTGTGCTCGTTGTGATACAGATAGGCATTGAGCCCATCGTTGGCTACGAACAGATCCGGCCAGCCGTCATTGTCGTAGTCTGCTGCGCCCACCGATAGATTCTTTCCTTCCGGCTGATAGATCCCCGCGGCCGAGGTCACATTGGTGAAAGTCCCGTCACCATTGTTGTGGTAGAGCATGTCGGGACTTCCCCGATAAACGCTGGGTGGACAATTCGTGAGCGCCTCGGCAAACTTGCAATAGCGCAAGCTGTCCGGGCCAAAAGTGACGTAACCCCCAACGTAAAGATCAAGGCGGCCGTCGCGATCGTAATCGAAGAACGTGGCGCCTGAGTGAAACTGAGTTCCGGACTCGGTAGCCGCTACTCCAGCTCTATCTGTCACATCGGTAAAGGTGCCATTACCATTGTTGTGATACAGAACGTTGCGTCCAAACTGGGTCACGTAGAGGTCGGGAAAACCGTCGTTATCGTAGTCTCCCCACACGCATCCCAGACCGAAGCCCGTTCCCGGGACGCCGGCTTTCTCTGTCACGTCGGTGAAAGTGCCGTCTCCGTTGTTGCGGTAAAGCGCGTTACGCACGGAGATGCCGCGGTTGTAGAGGTCGCGGCCGTTCACGAAGTAGATATCCTGAAAGCCGTCGCCATCGAAATCCGCCACACACACGCCGGGACCGAATTCTTCCCGGATTACTGCCATGCCGTTGTTGCCCTTGTAATGGACGAACTTGATTCCAGCCTGGTTGGTGATATTCGTGAATTGCACCGTCATCGCAGGCGAAGACTGTGCCTCCGACAGCAGAGTCCAGTTCAAGACGACCATCAGGACCGCTATCGACAATCGCGCCCAAAAGACGGGTAGAGCAATACCCGTGAGGCGCGAGTGGGCACACCCCGACGACGTTTGATCATCCGTGTCAGACAATTGTTTTCCGCTTACCAATCACGTAGAGGCCGTCGCCAACCGCTATTTCGGCTGCTCCGGGGGTTGAGTTCCCTGCCCTGTCGACTGCTGCTGCATGAGTCCCTCTTGCACTTTGCGCTTCACCTGCTCGAGTGACTCCGCAGTTTGTCGTTGCAGCGCCGCCTCGCGGTTTGCATCAGCTTTTCGCCCCGCGCCAGCATATGCGAGCGCCAGCTGGAAATGACCCGTGGGGCTGTCGGGGGCGAGCGTCTCATAATTCTCAAGGGGAGGAATCGCTTCAGCAAAGCGTTTCTCCGATACTAATGCCATCCCGAGCGCCAGGTAAGCATCGGAGAAACCAGTATCCAGTTTCGTGGCGCGAGAAAAATGGCGGATTGCGGCAGAGGTGTCATTCTCATTTTTTGCGAGATCGCCCAGGACGTATTCCGCGCTCGCATTGTTGGGATCGATCTCCAGTTCCTGCTCGAAGTTCCTCTTCACATCCGTAATGATGTCGCTGGTTAGCGGCGTTTTCGACAGCAAAGTGCGCCCCAAGCGCGCGTGGATACCCGGCACTAGCGGATTGATCTCCAGAATTTTTCGATATTCTGCAGCCGCTTCGTCCCATTTTCCTTGCGATTCCAGCGCTTCTGCGTTGAGTTCGTGAACCTGGTAGGAAAAAGGCGCTTCACGCATCAGTTCGTGAGAAGCATGGATGGACAAATCGGAATAAGCGTGCGTGGCGGCGTAGAGAACCTCGGGATCGTTAGGGAAATCACGTCCCAACACATCAAGAAAATCCAAAGATTCGTACGGAACGTCGTGCGTCATGGCACAGTGGATGCCATCGAGTCCCACTCTCTTCTTGAGATCTCTTTCTAAGGTCTGGTGAATTGCTTTCTTTAGGAGAGGGAGCGCTTCGGTACAGTGACCATTTTCTGCCAGATTCGCACCATGCAGCGCAACCTCTTTTCCGCTTGGCACCGCACTCTTCTTTTGAACCTGGGCAGGAGAAACCGCAACCGTTGTCAGCAAGAGAAGAACGCCTGCAAAAGCTGTAACACCGCTGAACATTGGCCGATTATAAACCGTATCGTTGAGGCCTAAAGCTGGAAATCGCCGGGCGAAAACCAGCCAGAGTCGTTTTCTCCGGATCTCGAGATGAAAAAAGCAGGCGCCGCAGCGCCTGCCTTTCTGTTAGCCGCTCGCTCCGGCTCAGAAGTAAAACTTCAGAGCGAACTGCAACTGTCGTGCTCCTTGCGAGCCTGTGACCCTACCAAAGTTGGTGTTGCTCGAAAGGGGCCCGGTGTTGGACGCGCCGCTCCCCGGATCGAACGACCCGCCTGCTGGTCCCCCGAGGAACGTCCAGACTGGATGGTTGAAAGCGTTCAGTGCCTCAAACCGGAATTCCAGATGCTTGCTTTCGGTAAAGAGGAAGTTCTTGTGCAGGCTTAGGTCTACGTCTGCATATCCAGGACCACGAATGTTGCCCACGCCGCAGGTTCCAAACGTGTTTTTAGCCGGAGGGACAATGTTGCTGGTGTCAAACCATTGAATGTATCCGGGTGCACCCGGAGTAGCGTTGGCGTTGACACGCTGGCCCAGGACCTTGATCGGGCCAGTGCAACTTGGCCGCTCATTAAGCAGCGTGCCGCCGGATCCGTTGGTACCGGATTCGTCAGCAGAGAAGCCGCTACCCCATCCGCCGAACTCATTCAGGGTTAATTGGTTTCCGCTATGCAGGCTTACAATTCCACCGACCTCCCAGTTCCCCACAATTTGGTTGACCACAGGGTTCAGATCGTGTCCGAATTGCTTCCCGCGTCCCACTGGGAGCTGGTAGGTAACGTAGCTGCTGAGGATTTGCCTCTGATCAAAGTAGCACGGTCCCCAGTCAGAACGTGGGTCATAGATGTTCTGCTGGCCAGGCTGCCCGCCGGAAGATGTGGCGTTCGTGCTGCCGAAGCCGGTACCAAAATATCCAGCCGAGTTGGTTAGACACTTCGACCAGGTATATGCGACTTGCGCCTGCAATCCATTACCCATGCGCTTCTGCAGCACAGCCTGTAGAGCGTTATAGGATTGGTTGGCGTTCGACAGATTGGCTCCGTAAAGGCTTCCTCCTTGACCAGCCTGATAAATGGAACCAGGAGTTCCGCATGTGCTCAAGCTGGCATTGTCGCAGGGCGTGAATCCACCTCCCAAGAATGGTCCGGCCACTTGACTTACAATCGGAACCCCGGGTTTCGCAATCTGGCCCGAGGCATCGAGACCGATCCGCTGTTGGACTTCCACGAAATTTGCCAGGTGCGTTCCGCGCTGGCCAACATAGCCCAACTGGAACGTTGTCGTATTGCCGAACTGTTGCTGCAAGGTAAAATTCCACTGTTGGTTCTGCGCGGGCCTGAGATTCTGATCGGTGATCCGTAGTCTGTGCCCACTGGTTGCGTTGCCGTTAGGCAAGAGAGTCGCATAGCATGCAAAATTGATCGCTGAGCAGGTAGGCGTAGGGGGAAACCCAAGTTCCAGGCCGCTACTGCTTTGCGCAAAGATCCCGAAGGGCGGGTTGATCGAGAGTTGCTCGTTCGCGCCACCTCCTTCTTGAAAGGCGGAGATCGCATAACCGCCACGGATTACCATGCTACGCCGATTAGCGGGTGTCCACGCGAAACCAACCCGAGGCTCCCAATTACCGATGCCCATATAGTTGTTATAGAGAGCGCGGTTGCTAAACTTGGCGGTCCCGTCACGGCCATCCGGCGTAAAGATTGTTCCTGTAAAGAGCCCGAAGTTCACTACGCGGTTCTCGGTTTCATAAACTGGCGTATGGTCTTCGAACCGAATACCGAGATTGAGCGTGAGGCTGTCGGTTACACGCCAGTTGTCCTGAACATAGCCGGCAAAGATACTGTTGCGGTCCTTGAACAGAGTGGGGTTAGGACTCGTGTCCCTGTTACCTCCCGTACCAGTCCCGAGGTAGAAGTCTGCTAAACCTAAACCGGTGTCGCTATTCACTCCTATTTGGCCCAGAGCGCCATTGTTCCCGTTATATTTCCAATCTGCGCGTACGCGTATGTACTGGAACCCAATCTTGATATTGTGGCGGCCGTGGGTGTAGCTGAGATCATCAGCAAATTGTCCCTGCGTGGTGTGGAAGATTTGGGCGATCTCCTGCTGTCCAAGTCCCGCAGCACCGCTGTTGAATCCAGGAATAGCTATATTGACCAGTCCCTGCGTTCCAGGGGGATTGGCATTGGGGATTCCAACAGCGGTTCCGACTTGTCCAAGGGAGGCACTGGGTACTAGCGTCTGATCAAATCGCACGGCGTTGAAGCCGATGCGGGCGTCGTTCAGAAGGTTACTGCTCAGGGTATGGGTCCAATCGGCCACTACGTTTTTTAGAGGCTGCGTTGAGCCCTCTGAACCTGAACCCGGCCCCAAGTTGGTCCCGCTGCAAATCGGACAGCCGCTGAACGTGGGGACTCGTATGCTGGCCTGCGAGTAGCGTCCGAAGACATGGTCTTTCTGCGAAAGGTTGTAATCGATCTTCGCGTCGCCCTGATCGTTGAGGAAGTCAACACCGGAACGAAAGAAAAAATTGTTTCCCGCCAGAATGCTGCCACTGGTTCGCGGATATGCAGACAGCGCCAAGATATTCTGAGCAACCTGGCTAGCCGGAAACAAACCCGCAATCGTGGTTAGATTATTGTTCAGGACCGGAGTGGGGTTGACCCCCGTCCCGGCGGGGCGTTGTGCCGGGTTTATATAGATTGTGCTGTTTCCATTGGGCCCGCCTGAGCCGGGTACGACGAGTTGGCCCGCCACGACGGGGGCGTCGGTATTGCCATCATTGCTTTTCGCCAGACTTCTGTCGTTACAGACACCGCCGGTAAATCCACTCGAGCAAAACGACGAGAAATCGCCACCCACCATAGCGGGAGTCAAAAGCTGCGCGCCATCGGAGTTTGCGGTTACCTGACGGATTCCCTGATAATCCAAGAAGAAGAACAGCTTGTCTTTCACGATGGGACCACCGAAGGTGGCGCCAAACTGGTTGTAGCGCAGCTCCGGTTTCAGCGTCGTTCCGTCCGCGGCGTGGCCCAAAGCACCCTCGTCCGCCACTACACCACGCGTCCACCCATTAGAGGCATTATTGGCATTGAAGGTGTCATTTCGAAGGAACTCAAAGAGGTTTCCGTGGAAGCGGTTCGTACCCGATTTAATGCTCGCGCTGACGATTCCACCCTGGTAGTTGCCAAACTCAGCAGAGGCATTCTGCGTAATGATGTTAAATTCCTGGATCGCGTCTACACCCGGCGTGTACCCAACCTCGTTGTTCTTATCTTCGCTGTTCTGCTGCCCATCGAGAAAGTATTGATTTGCCTGTTCGCGGTTGCCGTTGATGTACGGCCGGCCGGAGTTGGTCATCTGCTGCGGCGTGCGCAGTGAATCGGGATTAACAGTCGTCGCGCCCGGCGCGAGCAGTGTTAACTGAAGGTAGTTGCGGGAAGCCAACGGCACAGCCGCGGCGGCATTGGCATCAATGAGCGTGCTCACCTCGGTGCTCTGCGACTGCAACACTGGAGCTTCGGCTAGTACGTCCACGCTCTGCGAAACCTGCCCGACTTTCATTTGGAAAGCAAGGTTTGCATTTTGGTTAAGCACCAGAGTGAACGTTGGATAAACCGCAGTGTCGAAACCCTGAGCCGCGGCCTTTACGGAGTAGCTCCCGATCGGCAGTCGCGTGATGGTGAAAATGCCGCTGGCATTGGTTTCCGCCGTGAAGATGGTTCCACGATCTGTATCGGTGGCAGTAATCTTTGCGCCCTTCACTGCGGCTCCGCTAGGATCAACGACGGTGCCGGTGATTCCCGCAGTTACTTCCTGGCCCGACGCAAATTGAGGAATCACGAACATTCCAGCGAGTAGCAGAAAGACAAATCCCACCCTCATCGATTGGCGCATCGCAAACCTCCGGGAGACGCTCATACGAAAACTCAGCCCCACAAAATTCAATCGCAAAACTAATGGGTTTATGCTATATAGCAGATGAAGGATGACCGTCAAGCAAAAAATTAACAAAAGTTGCAAAATTTATTCGGACCGGCAAGGACGACTACTCTATAGCAGAAAGACGGAGTATGCTGGGCTGCCCCTGAGAGGTCCCAGGTGGTTAGCAGTCGATTCCCAAGGTAAACTGCGGAGACAATAGACTTATCTGTTATATATGGAGGCTCTGGATGGTCTCCAGCTGGTTGTGAGAAGGCGAAATTGTCTGGGGCAACCCGGGTGCCTTACATAAGCTCTATAGCAGATCCGGGCACTTGACCTGCTTTCGGCCTAAACCGCAGCAATGCATGATTTCTATAAGCTCTATAGCACATTGTTACATCCTTATAGTAAGGTGATGTCGACCAAGAGGCTCCATGGCACAAGTGCAAAACCGCCGCAACGGAACTCCGGCTTATCGAAGAATCCAGAGTGGGATTCTTAAGCGCATTGAAGCGGGGCAGTTGAAACCAGGAGATGTCGTCGACTCCGAGCGCGAGCTGGCGAAGATCCACCGTGTAAGTCTGATGACCGCGCGCCATGCCCTGGTCGCATTGGAAAAGGAAGGCATGGTGGAGCGCCGACGTGGCGCAGGAACTTTCGTGGCGCCTCCGAAGATTCACTTCAACAAGTTGATGAGCTATACCGAACAGATGGCAGGCCGCGGCCTGTCGGCCGTCTCAAAGGTTCTGAGTTTTGCTGTGCTCGAGACCGAGCCTGAGATTGCGGCGCGGCTTTCCTTACCGGCGACGAGCAGATTGATCAAACTGGAAAGACTTCGATCGGGAGCCGACGAACCATTTGCTTTGGAGACTTGCTACCTGTCGGCGGACGAATTTGCCGACCTTACTGAAGCAAACGTCGAGCGCGGTTCGCTGTTTTCACTTCTCGAACATGATTACGGACTGGAGATTGCCCACGCCGACGAGGAGATAGACGCCACCCCCGCCGACCCGCACACCGCCCGGCTCTTAGGGATTCCGCACGGTCTGCCTTTGCTCCGAATTCGCCAGGTAATTTATTCGACGAAGGGCAAAGCGACGATTTACGTCATCGGCCTCTACCGCTCAGATCGGCACAAACTTCTGATACGAAGATTCCGATAGCAACTCTCGCGCTGAGTTTGGCTCGCGCCGATTTCGATCAGCCCCGGTCATATTCTCCCCCGCCGGCGTGGCTGCTAATGAGCGCTTGATAGGCAGCTCCCAAAACCGGCGCATCCTCATTTACCACGACGACCACCGGAATGCGGGCTAGAACCGCGGCGAGCTTGCTCTTGCCGCAGAAGGCGCGGAAAAAAGCGCCATCCTTCAGCTTGGACAGAATTTTGGGGGCAATGCCGCCTGCCAGATAGACACCACCGACTGCCATCGCTCGCAACGCCAGATTTCCAGCCTCCGCGCCATATATTTCCGTCCACATCTCCAGCGTCTCCATGCACACTGAGCAAGACTTTGCAAGCGCCAGTTGTGTGATCTCACTTGCCGCATCACTCTGAGGAGCGTCGAAAGAGGGATGCCGCACGGTGGAGTTCAGAAATTCGTGGATCCTGCGAAAGCCGCGCCCGGAAAGAATTTCCTCAGATGAAACGTGGGGCAACCGTTTGTTCAGCCACCTGAGAAGGTCAATCTCACGATCGGTTCGTGGCGCGAAATCCGTTTGCCCGCCCTCCGATGGCGCAACCTGATATTGCCGGCCATCCCAGAAAAGCAGGGCCTCGCCTAGGCCCGTTCCAGAGGCAATCACGGCCTTCGTCCCTCGGCCCTCGGACACTCCCTGATTCAGGATTACCAGATCATTCAAAGACAGCCTTTCCAGACTGAAAGCCGTTGCGCTAACGTCGTTGAGCAGAACGACTTTTCTTAGGTTCAGCTTCCGCTGCAGTGCTGGAACGTCCAGAATCCAGGGCAGATTGCGCGCGTGAAGAGACCCGTCTACGACCACGCCGGCCAAGCCGAAACCCGCGGCTTCAATTTGCTGTTGCTCCGTGCCTGCGTCGAGCTCTCCAGCCCGTTCGAGGAAATCTCCCACCAGATCCTCGAATCCTCCATAGCTTGTGGTCGCGACTCGGCGCTGGAAAACGGAACGGAGGCGCGGTCCCTCTTCCACGAACAATCCCAGGCTGCATTTTGTCCCGCCGACATCTCCGGCCAGAATCATTATCGTCAGTCCAAAAAAATCTCTCGTGCGCGAGTCGATCTGCCAAGGTAGACACCCTCAGATGGCTCTCGCAAATGGGAAGTAATGTTATCAGAGCAGGGCGGCGCTAACTGCCGACGGCATGCCGACGATCGATCTCCCACCGGATGATCTAATGGCGTTTGATCGCCTAGGCAAAGATCTTCAGGCTAGATTATGAATCCTCAGAGCTACAAGACAAAAGCGATTTTTAACACCCGCGGTCTTCACCGTGTTTTGTTCTCTTGTTAGTCTTTATCGAGGTATTCGTCGGGCACGTCGTCTTCGGGCACCTCACGGGTGCGCACTTCCTTCTCGCCGCGTTCTCCGGCCCGTTCGACACCACTCACCACTCCAGCCTCGAACGCGTTCCCTTCCTCGAGCAACTCGTCAACACTTTCTGAATCTGCGGTTTCGACGTCGGACAATCCTTGTAGATCTCCCGATTGCTCGCCCGAGCGCGATATCGATGTCTCGCGGGGAAATCTCAACGCAGTCCGTCCCTCACCCTTGTCCCGGCTCATCGTTTTCTTCAAGCCCTTCCCTTTCCTTACGGGTTTGTTCGGAGCTGCCGCACGCTTCGCCGATTTCTTACGACTTCTACTTTTCTGCGCTTGCTTCTCGGTCGGCCTCGCCTTCCGGCCGGCAGTCCTCTTTGCCTTCATCGACTTCTTCTTTTTGGTAGCCATTCGCGCAGTCTAGCACCGTCAGATGCGTGCGACAAAACCGGGCTAGCCCTCTGGTCCCCCAGGTTCGCGTCCGTTCTTCGGACGCTAACCCGCGTTCTGCTTGAGAAGGCGTAATGATGATCTAGGCATCTAGCAGTTGGTCGAGACGCACATGGCGGCCACAACAGTATCGCCGTGCCCTCTAAACTGATCGAATCAGCACGGCCTACATGAGGTCATCGAGCAGCGGCGCTGTGTCCTTCCGTCGCGAATGTTAATCTCGTTATAGAAATTTCTTCGCAACGCCGGCACTCTCTTCACTTCTGATTGGTTCGACTTTCACCGCTTCTGGTTTTTTCTTTTCGCCAGCCGACTTGCCGAGATGAGCGTTGACCACCTGCTCCAGCTGGGTCATGAACGTTTGCACTTTCCCCTCGCCCGCATCCAAAACCTTGCGCATCTCTGCACTGGCACTCATGGCCCGCTCATAGG
This sequence comes from Acidobacteriota bacterium, assembly GCA_013290025.1. Classification (GTDB taxonomy): domain Bacteria; phylum Acidobacteriota; class Terriglobia; order Terriglobales; family Acidobacteriaceae; genus JABCYV01. The sequence goes on along the minus strand of JABCYV010000128.1, from coordinate 2,292 downwards.
CGTCCCGGGCCTTGGTAAGGAGCGGTAGCTGCTCGATGAAGGCTGTTGCGTTCCGAGTAAACTCGTTGACTGCTTCCGTGTATGCCTCCATGGTCGCAGCCGACAATGGCTGATCTTGGCCTTTGGCGGAAATCTTCTGCGGATTGCCTTCGGTCTTCCCTTTTTCTGCTATGTGATCGCGGTAGGTCTTCATCAGGGCTTCGTCGTTGAACTCAAAGGTCGATTCTGGCATCTGCTTCGAGTCAAACTCGGGCGGTGCGTTGACAGGCTCTTCCTGTTTTTTCCACATTCAGTTTCACTCCTTTCATGACCGTACTACGAATATAGGCGCGCAAGTCGTTTTGAGATGCAAGGCTCGGCTACAGGTTGGCCGCCTATTGTAGACGGAATGCCCCGGATGATTACACTCTTATGGACCGCGCTTTCACTGCGGGAGCGTGGGCAGAGTCACGGTATTCGCCACCGGAGGGTCATCCCGCAGTTTGAGGTACAACGGCGTTCCGTTGATACGCGGTACCTTTACGCTCGTTTCCGCAAAGCCAATCGGGATCGAAACGGTATGTTTGAACTCCGCGTCCGCAGCAACTGAGTCGATTAGGAAGAGCTTCGTGCCCGTCAAAGTACATTGCTCATCGGGCTTATCTGGACAACGGATCTCTTTCAATGAAGGGGTTCGAACCAGAGTTACCAACGAATGCCAGTCTCCTTTCGCCCCATTCGCGTCGACCGGGCGGAATCGAAGCGGACCAAACGCAGACGGTCCAAAGCTCTTGAGAGGATCAAGCGTGGCCAAAACATTGTGCGCATCCTGCAGAACCAGATCTCCGTCACTCACACTCAAAAGAACACTAAAAGAGTCCTCCGCCGCTGCAACCTCGATCTTTTCATTCCTCGGGAACGTCTCAGGTATTTCACTATGAAAGAAGAAAACCACGCGCCCATCTTGTGGCAGGTCATCCGGACTTTCGAGGTGAACGGCCGAAGGAATCGGGCCGGTCTCTATGGTCTTGTTGACCAGGGCTACTTTGGGGCGAGGCGGCGCTACTGTTGCCGGTACGTCTAAGACCCTGCCATCCTTGAGATCGACATGCGCGACGAGCGTCTGCTCGGACTGCACCATGTTACCGGAACTCGAAATCGATAATCGTAGCTCGTCTTTCTGCGCGGCGCGCGACAGGCTTACTGGGGAAAAACGAATTCCGTTTAAATCGAGACTGGCAACCTCATCCAGCCGCGTTCCCGTCAAAACACCCTGTTGATCGCCAACATCGATGACGAAACGCTCCATGTGCCCCGGTTCCGCATACGCGTTCAGGCGCACTTCATCGGGCTGATTCAATCCGAATTCGTTTACCAAGATTGTTGTTGACCCGGGCGGAACGCTCTGAAGCGGGAGTTGTACCTCGAGTTCATTCGGTTTTGCCAGTTTCCAGTTTGCCTTAGTTATTGTTCCTTTCGCGTCTCTAACACTCACGTTCTCTACGCAGGCGGCGTTGTCGGACTGTAAGTGCAACGTGTCCTCACGACCAACAATGAGGGCGCTTTGATCCACCGTCGGCACTTTCCATTGCGACGCGCGCGCGCTCTGCAAATTCGCGCTCTGCAAATTGAAGACGGGCCCATCGAAAGCTTGAAATCCCCAGAATCCATGAAGCTTTCCTCGGGCTGGGCCAGCCACTTGGGTGCCTCGAAGCGCCTGAGCATCGATCATGAAGCCACCCCGCGCCGCGTCAGCCACCGCGGGCAACTCGATCGTAGAACCAGCATCACTCTGTATCTGCAAAACAAAATCGTGCGCCAGTGACGTTGAGAACACTAGAGGAGCGCCCTCCACCGGAAGAACCAATGAGGGCTTTTGCAGACAGGAGACCTGATTGGGATCTACCGCGCGAAGTGGGGGGAGTTGCGCGGCTTCCACTGCTGGCAGTCCCACCACTAGCACTGACTTGGGCTTTAGAAAAGAAGGAGGATTGTTGAGCTTAAGGTTCAACTGACTGTCTTTGGTTACGGCCAGTGCGGGGATGTACTGGTAAGTGGCCGTATGAAGACTCCCCATAATGCGCGCCAGGTCGACCACAGCGCCAACGTATGGGCTATAGTAACCGCCTCCAGCCAACCGTGTGTTGCTGAGCTGTCCAATCAGGTCGGAAGACGGCCCCGAGGTCAGAGCGGCGACCATGGATTGACTATGGCCATCATCCAGCACCAGTTGATCCGTATGTTGAGTCAAGCAAGACGTCTGCTGTTCAACAGGCTTGTCGAAACATTGCTGATCTAGCTTGATAGTCAAGC
>JABCYV010000127.1 GCA_013290025.1 Acidobacteriota bacterium | reverse complement strand
AAGATGGTCTCGACGATGACCTCACTGTCTTTGCGCGTTAATTCCGCCAGCCGGGAGACTTCATCAATCAGATCAGCTTTTGTCATACACTCTTCGCTCCATATCGATCTCAGTCGCAGGGGGGCGAGCGCTTCGCCGCCCTTGGGTCTGCACAAACTTCTCAAATTTAAGGGGTTATGGCAAGAAGCTTTTTTAAATGTTGCATTCTTTGAACTAGGGCCCGGAACCTATTTCCAGAGGTAATAAAAACCCAGGTGTTGCTCCAGCAGTTTTTCCCGGCTGGGAAGCCATTCCGAAACATCGCCGAAGAGGAGGTCGAGAAGGGTTTTGCGGTCTTTCTCAGGATGAACCAGTACGGGTTTGCCGGAAATCCCGACGGCTTTGGCGGTGTCATCCACGGCAGTCTCGAAATCCCCCACCTGATCGATCAGCTTCATGGAGAGCGCTTGCTGGCCGGTCCAAACCCTGCCGTCGGCGATCGCCTTGATGTCCTCTTCCTTGGCATGGCGCGCATCCGCCACTGCGTGCACGAACTGCCCATACATATCATTGATGAGGGACTGCATGTAGGCTCTCTCGGCCGGGGTCATCTCCCGCGAGGGATCGCCGGTATCCTTGAATTCGCCCACCTTCAGCACTTCTTGCTTGAGCTTGGCCCAGCGCAGCAGATCGCCGTAATTCACCCACTCGGCAATTACGCCGATCGACCCGACGATACTGCCGTTGTCTGCATAAATCTTATTGGTCGCGGAAGAAACGTAGTACGCACCGCTCGCGCCTACGGTCTCAATCGAGGCCACGATGCGCTTCTTCTTTTCGTCGCGGATGCGCTTGACCTCGCGATAAATCTCTTCTGAGGCGGCCACGCCGCCACCGGGTGAATTCACGTGCAGGATGATGGCTTTAATCGAATCGTCCTCGGCAAATTTCTTGAGCTGGCTCACCACCGTCGAGGGATCGATGATGACTCCTTGGAGCTCCACCACACCGAGTTTGTCGCCGAATCCGCGGATCGAGGCCTGCTCGCCACCTGTGCGCAGGGCTAGATACACCAATGTGAACACTGCCAGCACGAAGAGGAAGAATGCTCCTCCTCCGATCAGGATCCAGAGCAGCGTTCGGGAACGTCCGCTGTCCGCCATAATGATAGGGTAGTTTAGCACTGGAATCGCACAGCGTGCGTTTTGGAAGCTGCCAAGCTCCATCCTTGACCCGGAATGAAAAGCTTCGTAAGATTGCGCCGCTTTAGCTATCCTTTCTTGCTCGTATTCTCGCTGGTATCGGTTTACTAGCATTTTGCATTCCTGTAATCAGGCCCCGCGGAAACGTAAAGCGTCTTAGGGAGGCGCGCCATGGCTGCATTTTGCGTAAATTGTGGTGCACCGTTGTCAGAAGGGGCGAAGTTCTGCTCGAAATGCGGTACGACGGTGGCGCCAGCCCCCGTCACCCCGGGAACTCCCGCAGCCGCGCAGGGCAGTAACACCGCAGTCAGGGTCATCGTTGCACTGGTAGCAGCGGTCGTTTTGGTGATGATGCTCGCGGCCGGAGCCTGCTTCTACATTGGCTATCGCGCGAAGCAGCGCATTCAACAATTCTCCCGTCAGGTGGATAGCGAGGCGACTCCGTATCGAGGCAAACGCGAGCCCTGCGCCATGTTGTCGACCTCCGAAGCCGCTAGCGCTCTAGGAGAGAAGGTAATTTCGGTCGAACAGCGCGGCATCACGACCTGCGAGTATCGCTTCGGTCAGGCCGGCAAGCAAATGGACGTCGAGTACACCTGGCAGGGTGGGGCGATGACTATGAGACTTGCTCATGGCGCGGTGAAGCAGATTGCCGGCACAGAATCGTTTACGGCGCTGCCGGGCATCGGCGACGAAGCCTACATCGCACCCGACGGCTCGGCATTACTGATGCGCAAAGGCGATGTCATGGTGAACCTTGACCTGCGCACCAGCGGGATCACTGTGGAAGCCGCCAAGAAGATGGCTTCGACAATCGCCGAACGCTTGTGACGGCAGCGAGCTTTGTCATCCTGAGCGCAGCGTGCCGTCCGCGTCGCGGACGGACAGCGCAGTCGAAGGATCCGTTTTCCCGGCAGTCGAGTCGGCGGTAGGGATCCTTCGACTCGTAATGAGCTTCACTTCGTGAAGCTCACTGCTCGCTCAGGATGACAGGGCGGAGGAGATCAGGAGCTAAACAGGATGCCTGGATGCCACGAACGCGCGAAGGCCCGACGTAGCAACAGAGCATCAAGGTAAGGAATTGACCTCAATTGATTGAAGCCTTGCAGATGGATCGCCCGACCCTGATCGTTAGCTCGGCTGGCAGCTGGACATTCAATATGTGATCAGTCCTGACTTCGCCATTGATCCGGACGGCTTTCTGCTTGATCTTTCGCGAACCGTCGCTTACTGACTCCGCGAGGCCGCAATGCGACAACAATTTGTCGAGCTTAACTGGTACGGGGTCGCCCGGACGGCGGATTCCAGCCAACCCCTGGCCGCCGCTGCCGACGCCAATGCCTTCTAATCCGACAGGTGCGACCTCAAGGTAACTAACACGTACGACTTTAACCTCTTCGGGGTTTTCGTCTTTCTGGAACTGCTTGGCCCAATCCTCTCCCGCTCTCGCGGCTGCTTCCGCAGAATGGAAATCAGTCACAAGCCTGCGAGCCAGGTTTTTCTTCGCTTCCATCGGATGCGTTTCACTCCTCATTTTCTCGATTTCCGGAAGCTGAACATCGGTAAGCAGCTCGTAGTATCTCCACATCATCGGGTCGGAAATTGACATGATCTTGCCGTACATCTCAAGCGGCGGCTCTTGAATGCCGATTGCATTCCCCAGCGACTTCGACATCTTCTGCACGCCGTCGAGCCCTTCGAGAATGGGCGTGGTCAGCACCACTTGCGACTCCTGGCCGTAGGAGCGCTGCAGTTCGCGACCAACGAGCAAGTTGAATTTTTGGTCGGTGCCGCCGAGTTCAACATCAGCCTGGAGGGCCACGGAGTCGTATCCCTGAGCCAGCGGATAAAGCAATTCATGCAGGGCAATCGGCTTCTCTTCGAGGAAGCGTCTGTGAAAGTCTTCGCGTTCGAGCATCTGGGATACCGTGAACTTGGCAGTCAGACGGATCCAGTCCGCCGGCTTCAGCTTGTCAAACCATTCGCTGTTGAACCGGACTTCGGTCTTGGCTTGGGCAAGAATCTTCCATACCTGCGCCATGTAAGTCTTGGCATTGCGCATGATTTCTTCGGCGCTAAGCGGAGGACGAGTGGCGGAGCGGCCGGTAGGATCGCCGATCATGCCGGTGAAATCTCCGATTAAAAAGATGACAGTGTGGCCAAGGTCTTGAAAGTGCTTGAGCTTGCGTAGAAGGACCGTGTGACCGAGATGCAAGTCGGGCGCGGTAGGGTCGAAGCCAGCTTTGACGCGAATGGGCTTGCCCGAGGCACGCGATTTTTCGAGCCTCGAGCGCAGGTCGGCTTCTCGGATGATTTCCGCGGAACCTTTTTTAATGTAAGCCAGTTGTTCGTCGACCGGGGCGAAGTTAGGCATTGGGTAAACATTATTGCAGATTTCAGATTCTAGATTGTAGATTGGACCCCCTTGACGGTGCGGAGCGAAGCAACAAAAATGGAGACTAACTCGTTCGCTTCCTCCAAAGGCAACCGGACTCGATCGGAATGTGCAAGTCCGGCATCCACTAGAAGCTCAAGCCAAAACAACGATTCGTCAGCTTCCTCCAGCACGATCCCTAACTTGGAGATGAAATCCGGAGTGGAACGCGCTCTGCAAACAGCGCGGTAGTTGGCGGCAACCGAAGTTGCCGAACGCAGCAACTGACGAGCGATAATTCGGCTCTCCTGACTTGGTGGAAGACTCCGGCACAAACGAATAATCTGCAAGGCAAAGTGCTTAGTGCGCTCCTTCATTGCCTCCGCATTGGTTGTCGGCGCCATGAACAATCTACAATCGAGAATCTGCAATCTGAAATGTACTTGTGGAAGCTCTATTTCGCTGTGATCTTCGTCACAAGCTTTCTCCCTACCACCTCAAACTTCCCCTCCAGCACGATTTTGATCGCCTCGGAATATGCAATGTGTTCCTGCTCCAGTATGCGCGCGGCTAGCGAGTGCTCGTTGTCGGTGTCGAGCACTGGCACGGCCTTCTGCACGATGATGGCGCCGTGGTCGAGTTCTTCATCCACAAAATGCACGCTGCAACCGGCCACTTTTACGCCGTAGGCAAAGGCTTGCTCCTGCGCTTCCAATCCGGGGAACGCGGGGAGGAGCGACGGATGGATGTTGAGAATCCGGCGCGGGAACTGCTGCACGAACCAGGGCGAGAGCAAGCGCATGTATCCGGCGAGGCATACAAGATCGACTTCGTGCTCCTGCAGGGCGGCCACCACTTCGCGGTCGTGTTCTTCCCGCTGTTTGCCCTGCGAGCGAATCACCAGCGCGGTCAGTCCAAGCCGGCGAGCAGTTTCGATGCCGCCAGCGTCAGCCTTGTTCGAGATGACAACGGCTATGCGAGCATTGGGGATGTTTCCAGAGGCAACGTTCTTCGCAACGGCTTCAAAATTCGTGCCGCGGCCGGAGAGGAGAATTCCGAGATTTTTCATGGGGAGTTTTCAGGTCGTCAACGATTGCCTTGCAGCAGGCATGATAATTCATTGCGAAAGTAGATGTGCCAGTGGTCCTCGCTCACCGTAAAGCTATAATCTGCGGCGAGCCTCCATGAGAACCGAACAGCAGCAGGAACTAACGACAAAGTCCTCCGTGGAGACTTCACAACTCCACGCGTCCGGCCGAAGTGACTGGCTCATTCTCGGGGGATTCGCGCTAGTCGCTCTTGTAGTGCATCTGGTGTTTTACAAGGGCTACGGATTCTTCCGTGACGAGCTCTACTTCATTGCTTGCGGAAAGCATCTCGCCTGGGGCTACGTGGATCATCCTCCCGGTACGCCGTTCATCGCGTGGGCGTCTCAAAAGATTCTCGGAGATACGCTGTTTGCCATCCGATTTGTGCCCATCCTCTTTGCGGTTGCGCAATTGGTTGTGACCGGTCTGACCGCTCGCGTGATGGGAGGCGGCCGCTATGCGCAATTGCTCACCTGCCTTTGTGTCTTCGGAGCGCCACAATACTTCGGCACATGGCTCAACACGGACATGTTCATGGACCTGGGTTGGGCCGCCTGCGCGTGGGTGGCAACGCGCATTTTTGCGGGTGAAAGCCAGAGGTTATGGCTGCTCTTCGGTCTGTTTGCGGGATTGGCCCTGCAAGGCAAGCACGCCATGCTGTTTTTTCTGATCGCTTTCTTCGTGGGCATTGCAGTCTCGCCACAAAGAAATCTCTTGCTGACCCGCTGGCCGTGGTATGGCGCGGTGATAGCGTTCTTGATCGCTCTGCCCAATATCATTTGGGAGTACACCCATCACTGGGCAACCTACGAATTGCTCTCCAATATTGCCAAGAGTGACAAGAACATCGTTCTGGGGCCTTGGCCGTATTTGAAATCGAATCTCGATTCCCTCGGCATGCTTACCGTGCTGGTCTGGATACCGGGGCTGATCTGGTGTTTGTTCCTGAAGGGTGGGAAGGGATTCCGCGCGCTGGGTTGGACGTGGATCTTTTCCTTCATACTTTTCATTGTCCTAAAGGGGAAGACCTACTATCTGACCCCCGTGTATCCGATGCTGTTCGCCGCCGGCAGCGTGGCTATCGAATCCTGGTTCGCGCGCACACCGCGCGCGATGCGGTTGGCGGTCAAGCCAGCCTTCGCAATCATTGTGTTCTTACGAGCCATTATTGGTTGGCCGTTCGCGATGCCGATGATGCCGGTGGAAAGATTCATTGCTTACGAGCACGCTTTGCATGCCGTGCCAGAACGAACAGAAACCGTCGCAGTGAACGAGCTGCCCCAGCAATATGCCGATATGTTTGGTTGGCCGGAACTTGCGGCAACCGTCGCGAAGGTTTACCACTCGATTCCCGCCGGTCAGCGTGAATCCTGCGGAATCTATGGTAAGAATTATGGCGAAGCGGCAGCGATCGATTACTTCGGCCCGCGACTGGGACTACCTCATGCCATCAGCGGTCACCAGAGTTACTGGTTTTGGGGTCCCGCTCCCTACAGCGGCGATTGCATGATTTTGATCGGCAAACCGCCGGCTGTACTCGGTGGAATGTACGACAGCGTGACTCAAGTTGCGGAGACGACTCAAGCCTACGCTATGCCCTACGAAAATCACCGTCCCATCTTCTTGTGCCGGGGCAAAAAATTCTCCTCGCTGCAAGATCTCTGGCCGCAGATGAAATTCTGGATCTGAAATACAGGGAGACGGAGGGTGAACAAGGGTTTCTCCCGCGAAGTAACTACCCTTTGATCCAGGTATCTTCTCCAGCCGTGTGGATGCGTGCCAGAAACTTCATCGCCACAAAACTTGTAATTCGACGCGCACTCTGTCATTATTACTTAATTAAATTATTAATTGATGAAATGACAATAATGAAGTCGGTTCGGGCCCTAGGCAACGAGCGGCGGCTGCAAATCTTGGAGTGGTTGAAGCAGCCCAAGCAACACTTCCCGCCGCAGCGTGACGGAGATCTGGTCAAGGATGGCGTCTGCGGTCTGCTCATCGCACGTAAGCTACGCGTGAGCCAGCCGGCTGTCACCCAACACCTGAAGATTCTCTCGCAGGCGGGCTTCCTCAGAAGCAAGCGCACCAGGAAGTGGACGTTTTACAAACGAGACGAGAAAGCAATTAAAGCCATCAGAGATGCGATTTCCGAAACCCTTTGAGCGAAAAGGAGAAAATCAAGTGAGCGCCCCAATACAATATCCGTACGATACTCGCCTCAACGTGTTGCACCAGAATTTAGAGCTGATCGATGAGAAGGCGCTCTCGGATGCGGCACCTCACAAGTGGTACAACCAGACGCTGTGCCAGGTTAATACTTCTGTGGTGCGACTGGGAGTGATCGAAGGTGAGTACCACTGGCACAAGCATGATAACGACGACGAGTTCTTTTATGTGGTTGAGGGCAAATTGCTGATCGACCTGGAGGAGCGAACTGTTGAACTCTCTCCCCGGCATGGATTTGTGGTGTCTAAAGGAGTGCTACACCGCACCAGAGCCCCACAGCGCACTGTGATTCTCATGATCGAAAACGCCGGCATTATTCCCACTGGGGACAAGTGATCGCGCGAATCACTGTCCAGCAAATGACTCCAACGGTGGGGAAGATCGAAATCCGCGATGAGCGGCGCTGGCGCGAGCCCCCGATAAATTCACGCCGCACAGCGGATTCTTACGAAACGTCATCACCAATCCTCGGCCAGCGGTAGTTACCTTGCGCAATGAGTGGCAGCAACTACGGCTTCTTCGCGGCCACCTCGGTGCGCAGTCGCTCCTCCCGCTTCCTGAGCTCCGGTGACATTTCGGAACCGAAGTCTTCCACCTCAAAGAGGGGGCGAATCTCAATCTCGGCTTCTCCTTCATGGGGATTGGGGCAGCGTTTGAGCCACTCGACCGCCTCTTCCATTGACTTCACCCGCCAGAGCCAGAAGCCAGCGACCAACTCCTTGGTCTCGGCGAAGGGCCCGTCAATCACAGTGCGCTTCTCTCCCGAAAACCGGACGCGCTTGCCCTTGGAGCTGGGATGGAGCCCGTCACCGGCGAGCAGCACGCCTGCCTTCGCCAGCTCTTCGTTGAACTTCCCCATTTCAGCAAGCAGCTTTTGCTTCGGCATATTGCCTGCTTCTGAGTCCTTGTTGGCCTTGACGATCACCATAACTCTCATTTTCATATTCCTTTTGAATTTGGGATTTGCTGATCTCTATCTTAGAGTCGAACGACAGGCAGTCAGATCGACAAGTGAACGATCCTTCTTGTGGACTGTGTTGACATTGTCCGTGAAGGTATCCCGCGACAATACCATTCCGACCGTGACGAGCAGCAGCGGCCAGGAGGCGGCCAACATGTGCTGAAAGAAATCCTGTAGAAAGCGCTGGTGGTTGGCGGCATGGGCCTGCAAAACTTGCGAGATTATCAGGATAACGGCGGGCAAAACCCCTAGTTCCTCGGAACTGTTAGCGCCGAGGACGTGACGCAACCACGCAATCGAGACAGCCAGGTTCTCATACAGAACAAACATCCCCGACCCGACGAGGACTGCTCCTGCGATTGACTGGGAACTTCGAAAGGTTGTCCGCTGCCTCGCCATATCGGCCTCCTCTGGCCTTTTTGCTTGCCTCTACTTGTTTGTCGAACGAGGGATGACGAAATCGACAAGGACCGGATATTTTTTCAAGTATTGGGTAAGACCAGCGGGCGTTGGCTTCTTCCGTCTCGCGGCGGATTCTGGCCGCCGAACAAGAAAGCGGAGCTGTTCGAAAAATTTAGATTTGCGGCTGGCTGTTCAATCCTGACCAACCCATTCGGTCTGCAGCTTCGGCGGTCGCATTAAGGTCTGCATGACCACGCAATACTGTTCTGTTTTCTCGCGCAATGCGCGCAGTTGTTCCGGGGTTGCGTCAGGCGCAGCAATATCAAAATGAAGATGAATACTCTCAAAGCCGACGGGCACGTCTTTTGATATGCCAAGCGTACCTCGGAGGTCCAAGTTTCCTTCCACTGTGACCTCAACGCGTTCGGTTGCGATGCCCATGGCCGCGGCCACCATCTGACAGGTGATCTGCGCGCAAGCCGCTAGAGCCCCAAGTAAAAGGTCGCCGGAACAGGCACCGGTACCGGCGCCGCCGACTCCCTTGTGGGCCTCGGCTTGGTAGATGGCGCGTCCGATATCGACCGAGCAGGTAATTGGGACATCCGTCTGCCCGCCCTTCGCCCGCAGCGTGATTTGCGAAGCATTGGGGTCGCTGCGGTATTGCTCTTTCAGCGGCTTCTGAAGCGTTCGAAGATCCATTGCAACCTCGTTCGTTTATGTTACTTGGCGACTTTTCGGTGACCGGGACAGCTTCGGCCAGGTATTGCTGCAGTTTGACAAGGAAGCGAGCCAAACGTGCGATATTGCGCGTCGCAAAGAACGCGACGATTCGCACGGCTCGCCCAGATCGCCTCGACTGCGCTCAGGCCAGGCGTTCGCGGCGCAAAGAGCGCTTGCTCCAGGATGACAAATCAAACTGCACCACTACCTTCGGGCCCAGCCGTCTTGAAGCCGCTCCATCTGCATGCTAGCATCTGTGCGCATCAGAGGGGTGGTCGTGCCGAAATTCGTCATCGAGCGGGAAGTCCCCGGAGCTGGAAGTCTGTCCGATGCTCAGTTGCGGGAAATCTCGCAAAAGTCGGTTAACGTTCTGAAGGGAATGGGTCCCGAGATCCAGTGGCTGCATAGCTACGTAACTGGCGACAAGGTGTACTGCGTCTACCTCGCCCCGGACGAGGCCACCATCCAAGAACACGCCAAGCGAGTGGGCCTTCCTGCCAATCGCGTCTCCGCCGTGCGCCGCCTTATCGACCCGACAAGCGCGGAGTAAGCGCTGGCTGAGCCTTCTGGGCATCCGGATTGCTTCGCCATTTGCGTCAGCTCGTCCGGACCCCCATGCCCTGACCCGAGGGGGAAGCAGCCTCGGGCATCATCACCTCATCAATGGCTTTCTCGACGGGCAGAGCCCAACCTTCTAACCAGGCTGTTGTCCCTGCCGTGTTGGTCAATGCTTGCCGCGCAGCCTGCAAACTTGCCTCCAGTTTGGCTTGTTCTGCCATCGTGAGCGGAGCGCCAATATTTTGGCGCAGCGCAGCTGCTGCGCCCGCCAGCCGCAGCGAACGTTCTGCTTCGAGTTCGACCGCCGCTGAGCACGCGAAGCATTCCAGCAGGCGCGCAATTCCGCGTTTATGGTCCAGTTCCCGGAACACTTTTATGCTTTCCCGGTAAAGAGAACGCGCTGAGGGGCAATTCCCCTGCTCTCTCGCCAAGCTCCCCAGATCAGCAAGCGTCCCAGCGATGCCCCAGCGGTCACCCAGTTCCCGAAAAATTGACAGGGCCCCCTCGTACAACGTCCGCGCCATTGCGGAGTCCCCCTGGTCGCGAGCGACATCCCCCTGGTGGTTCATCGACCAGGCGACGCCTGTCTGATCTCCCAGTCGCTGGAAGATTGAAAGACATTCCGCATATAAGGAGCGTGCGCTGGCGTAGTCACCCTGCAATTTGACGACACTCGCCAAGTTGCTGAGAGAACGAGCCACAGCTTTCTGGTCGGCCAGTTCTCTCCATAGCGCTAAGCTATCTTCGAATAGCGAGCGCGCAGTTGAGAAGTCACCTCGGTCCCGAGCACTGACCGCTAGCGCGTTCAGAGAGACAGCGGCACCCTGCTGATCACGCAACTGACGCGAGATGTCGAGACTTTCCCGAAAAAGCGCATCCGCCGAGACGTAATCCCCTTGCTCGGCCGCCAGCACGCCCGCAGCAAAAAGCGCACGCGCACGCGCTTTCGTTGGAGCTGCCGCTCCTGCAAGTTTCAGCAGCTTGCCCAGCCGGCCCCTGCCTTCGGCGAGGTACTCGCGCGTCTCCCAAAAGCGAAACAGGGCAGTGCCAAGACGCAGGCCCCAGTCCGCATCTCCGGTTTCTGTCAGCCAATCAAGAGCCGCCCGAAAATTGTCATGTTCCAACCCGAAGTGTTCCAGCCATTCCGTCCCCTCCGCACCGCTCGGCTCCGCAGCCTCTTCTTCTGCCAGCACCAGGCAGTAGGCGGCATGAGCGCGTTTCGTCAAGGGCTTCTCTCCGCTTGCCGCCAGTTTTTCCAGAGCGTACTCGCGAATCGTCTCCAGCATCACGAACCGCGATTCGCTTTTCGCTTGCTCGAAGTGCTGCACCAGGCTTTTGTCCACCAGAGATGACATGCCGTCGAGAAGGTCTAACTCGAGATCGCTTTTGGTGTCGCACACAGCTTCCACACCTTCCAGCGTGCATCCGCCCACGAACACCGATAATCTTCGGAGGAGTTTCTGCTCAGCGGGGCTCAGCAGATCGTAGCTCCAATCGATGGCAGCGCGAAGCGTCTGCTGGCGCTGCGGCAGGTCTCGCGCTCCACCTGTCAATAGCTGCAACCGGCTCGCCAGGCGTGTCCGCATGGACGAGGGCGAAAGAACCTTGACTCGGGCGGCTGCGAGCTCGATCGCGAGCGGCAGGCCATCCAACCGGGCGCAAATTTCGGTGACGATGGCCGCGTTTTCTCGGTTGAGTTCAAAATCCGGCTTGACCGCGACCGCGCGCTGCACGAACAGCGCGACCGCTGGGTATTGCGACAGGACGTCGACTGGAGGCACGGCCAGCGAATCCGGCATCGCGAGCGGCGGCACCGGAAATTCATGTTCTCCGTACACGTGCAGTGCTGCGCGACTCGTAACCATGATTTTAAGATTGGGACCGATGGCCAGGAGTTCTGCCACGGTGGGTGCTGCCTGAATTAGGTGCTCGAAATTGTCCAGCAGAAGCAGCATCGGTGCGCGCGACGAATCCTGCAAATTCTGCTTGAGCACTTCGAGAGGTGGCTGGCCTCCCGCCTCCCGGATCCCCAACGTTTGAACGATCACAGAAGCGATCAAGCCCGGATCGCTTACCGGGGACAGCGGAACAAAATGAGTGCCCCCTGAGAAGCACTCGACAAGGCTAGTGGCCACATGCACGGCAAGGCGCGTTTTGCCGATTCCACCCGGACCGGTGACAGTGACCAGGCGCACATCCGGGCGCAGCAGCAGTTCTTTGGCAGCTGCTACTTCCTTCTCCCGCCCCACAAACCCAGTCCGCTGCACAGGAAGATTCGCCGGGCGCGTCTCCATCGGTTTTGCCGGCTTTTCCGAAAAGCGATCGCGTATGGCCGCAAGTTCCCGGGCAAGATCTCGGGTAGAAACGTAACGCTTATCGGGCTCCTTCGTCAGGCACCTCTCGATGGCCCAAACCAGCGGAGCTGGGGCATCGGGGTTTTGCATTCCGATCGGTTCGGGCTGATCCCGGAGAATGGCCGCCAGCATCTCTGTTGGTGTGCTTCCCTGAAAAGCCCGCTTTCCGGTCACCATTTCGTAGAGCACCAAGCCGAATGAGAACTGGTCTGAGTGGAAATCCAGCCGACGGCCGCTGGCTTGCTCTGGTGACATGTATTCCACCGTTCCCATGATCAGGCCCGGTAAGGTCTGGCATGCGAGCGTAGCGCTCATATCCGTACGCTCTCCGCTGGGTAGCGTGAGCTTCGCCAGCCCAAAGTCGAGGATTTTGACAACTCCATCGTGAGAGATGATCAGGTTTTCGGGCTTCAAGTCCCTGTGCGTGATGCCTGCTTCATGCGCCTTGGCCAGGCCCTCGGCCACTTGCGCGGCAATCTCAATTGCTTTTCGTACGGGCAGTGGTCCGGCAGCAAGCAGCTCGCGCAGCGTCTTGCCCTGCACCAGCTCCATCGCAATGTAGTGAGTGGAATCGTGTAGTCCCAGGGCGTAGATGGTAATGATATTGGGGTGGTTAAGAGCAGATGCGGAACGCGCTTCCTGCTCGAAGCGCTGCAGCCGATCATTGTCTGCGGAGAGTGCGGGAGCCAGAATCTTGATTGCAACACAGCGGTCCAGGCGCACGTCCCGCGCCCGGTAAACCTCGCCCATCCCACCGGCGCCCAGGAGCTCGATAATTTCATAAGGGCCGAGCTTCGTTCCAGTCGCGAGGGCACGCGGCGAAGCCAGTTGCAGAACATCCGCTGCGGGTGCATCCAAAAACTGGCTTCCGGCCTCCCCGTGAGAAGCAATCAAAGACTCAACTTCGCTGCGCAGATCGACATCCGTTCGACACGCTGAGTCAAGATAGGTCTGTCGTTCTGCGGGTGCCAGCCGCAGCGCTTGCTCCAGTATTTCCTTGATGCGGTCCCAGTGCTCCGAACTCATGTCCTGGTTCTCCGTGAAATCTCCCTATATAGCCAGGCACGGGCCGCAGTCCAGTCGCGCTGCACCGTGGCGGTCGCGATCCCCGTCACCTCGGAAATTTCCTCCAACGAAAGACCGGCAAAGAAACGCAACTCCACTACGCGAGTCTGCCGTGGATCGAGCTCTGCAAGGGCATTGAGCGCATCGTCGAGCGCGAGGACATCCACGTCTTTGCTCTTGGGCAGGGCTACGGCGTCATCCAGTGGGAGCGTGCAGATGCCGCCGCCACGTTTGGAGGCGCGTTGGCGGCGAGCATAGTCCACCAGGATCTGGCGCATAAGTTGGGCCGCGATTGCGAAAAAATGTGCACGACTCTTCCACTCCGGGAAGTCCTGGCCGACCAGCCGAAAATAAGCCTCATGTACTAGCGCTGTGCTTTGCAGAGTATGGTTGGGACGCTCATTCCGCAAGTGGTAGTGGGCCAGGCGGCGCAGTTCCTCATAGACCAAAGGTAGGAGCGCGTCCAAGGCCCGGGGGTCGCCAGCCCGCCAGCCCTGCAGCAGCTTTGTGACCTGACTCGGAGGGGGATGCGCCAACAGATTCGCACCTAGCGCGCGGGAAGCACTGGCTGCGTAGCCTATTCCTTCCCGTTTCGCCTGTCAAACGCTGAAAAAGCGAGCGTTGCGACCTTCCCATTTTTAAAAGTAATTTCTCTTCCGATGATCAAATCCGCCGTTGTTTTCCGCCGTTACATATAGACGGGGTGGGAAAACAGCTTTACAGGCCTGGCGCAGCGGAAGAACTCGAAACCCAGGGAATCAGCAAAGGCTTTGCTACATGCGAGCTTAGAAGCAGAAGGTTTCTCACACAAAATTAGTCGGAGTAGGGATCACGATTGCTCATGACCCCCTCCACGGATCCGGACGAGCGGATTTCCCGCATCCGGCTCTTGCCTTAGGTAACGACGCCCATGCGCCGCAAAGGATAGGGATGACAGACAGT
>JABCYV010000126.1 GCA_013290025.1 Acidobacteriota bacterium | reverse complement strand
GATTCACTCGAACAGGCGATGGCCGTAACGCTGGTAAATGGCCATGCAGTAAGGCACCGTCCATTGCAATTTTCCCGAGGCGGACTCAACTCTGCGCGTTTGCGAAGGATTAAAGAATTGGTCGATGCGAAGATGGAAGGCGACCTGAGTCTGGAGGAGATGGCGCAATCGGTCGGATTGAGCACAGCTCATTTCGCGCGCATGTTTCGCAAGTCAACGGGCCGGACCCCGCATCAGTTTGTTCTGCGCCAAAGGCTTGAGCGTGCTAAAGGGATGTTGCGGGCTCCCGATGCGCGAGTATTGGACGTGGCCCTTGCCTGTGGCTTCAAGACCCAGCAGCACTTTGCGCAGGTCTTTCGTGGCGTCTGGGGAGTCAGCCCGACAGAGTATCGCCAAGAACTGGTCGGCTCCGAAGCGACCCGCGCGTCGGAAGCCCATTCCGAGGATACGCCCCTCCTGGTGATTTCTGGTTAATGGCGAGAACGTTAGTCTCCATGTTGCGTTGACTTCCTTTTTAGCGTCTCAACCAGGGATGCTATGGCTATTGGAACGGCAGGTTACACGGCAATGCTGTCGGTGCTGGCTCTCGAACATGGCGGCATTACCCCCGAGCGGGGGGACATCCTTGTGACAGGCGCCAGTGGCGGCGTCGGATCGATAGCGATCGCGCTACTGTCCGAACTCGGTTACCGTGTGGTGGCTTCGACGGGCCGTCTCGAAGAGGCCGATTATCTGCGCAAGCTTGGCGCAGACGATGTCATTGATCGGCGCACGTTCTCTGAACCCGGCAAGCCTCTCGCGAGTGAGCGATGGGCCGGGGCGGTGGACTCTGTCGGCAGCCATACGCTCGCGAACGTGCTGGCCCAGACCAAATATCGCGGCGTCGTAGCGGCGTGCGGCCTCGCTCAGGGCTCCGATCTTCCGGCAACCGTGCTTCCTTTCATCTTGCGCAACGTTACGCTCGCCGGCATCGATTCCGTGAACGCGCCGCAAGGGGTCCGAGTCGAAGCATGGTCGCGTCTGGCTCGCGACCTAGATCTCAAGAAACTCGCTCAGACGACGCAGGTGATCGGACTAGCTGAGGTGCCGGATTTTGCCAGACGCATCCTCGAAGCAAAGATTCGGGGCCGCGTGGTCGTTGATGTCAACCTTTAACTTCATCGACTTCGCTATCGCCCACACTGCGGCCAGACGTGCATCGCCTACGACCGTGTGGAAAATGAACAGCCTTCACCGATTTCTTCTACGCACAATAATCACTCGCTTGTAATTGAATAGTCCTGCCGTCCCGTTGCCCCGATTCTGACTCGGCCCACGCCGTGGCTCATTCGAACTCTCGTCGTCGAATCCTCAAGCAAACCCCAGACGCAGGTGCAAGTCGTTGGAGTTTTCCCTCTCTTTCTTCTCCTTATCTCGGCTGCGCATGAATTTAGCAGGATTCCGACCATCCCAGCAGAAATCCGCACAAGTCCGTTTCCGATATGAAGTTTACTCACACTTGTGAGCAGAGGTCGATCATTCGCCCGAAACTCGTTCAACACAGGAGGACGAATCAATGGAAGCAATTGGATTGTTAGTAACCCTCGAAGCACGCGCAGGCAAGGAGGCCGCTGCCGAGGCATTTCTGAAGTCAGCGCAGCCACTGGCGGTGGATGAAAAAGGGACCCTGAAATGGTATGCGTTCAGGCTCGGACAGCGGAAGTTCGGCATCTTCGACACCTTTGCCAACGAAGCGGGCCGCAGTGCCCACTTGACTGGCGAGATCGCGAAGGCACTGGGAGCGCGAGCCAGCGAATTATTTGCGGTCTCTCCGCAGGTGGAAAAAGTGGACATCCTTGTAAGCACCCCTTTGAAAGGCTGAGTCCGGGGTTCCAGAACGAAACAGCAATCAGGGAGAAAAAATAATGATTAAGGAGCAAGAAATGAAAATCTCACAAATGCACCGAGCTGATTCTGCGCTTCGGGAGCCCAAGTCAGCCCTCCCACGCCTGATGCGCGGTCTCGGCCTAACCCTTCTCGCGTGCACGCTCGTCATCGGTGTGGCCGAGGCCCAGCAAGCGGCCCCTCCGATTGAAGGTGTCATCGGAAAGCTACAGTCATTTGATGGTAAGGCGCTTGAGGTTCAGACACCTTCGGGTGTGGTTCACGTTGCGGTTAAGGAGCCCCTTACAACCTATAAGCAGATACCCTCCGATTTGAGTCATATCACCGCTTCGTCTTACGTCGGCGCCGCATCGACCGAGCAGAACGGGAAGCAAGTCGCGAAGCAGGTCTTCATATTTCCACCGGAGCTCAGTGGAGCAGTGGAAGGCAGTGTTCTGACGGACCCCCCAGGCGCAACTACTCACAGCAGAATGACCAATGGCTCCGTGTCTCAACCCGCTTCGCACTCACGCATGACGAACGGAACAGTCCAGAAGAGCGGTACCACGCTCGTGCTTAATTACCAGGGCGGCTCCCAAACGATCTCGGTACCGCCCAATGTCCCGGTCACAGAGGTTGCACCTCAAAAGGTCACTTTTAGCCCCGGCGATGTCGTCTACGCGGCAACCGAGAAGCTCGCGGATGGAACACTGGTAACGGACAAGATATTTCAATTCATTCCAGCGTCCCAATAGACCGTTCTCACTAGATCGTGCAGTTGAGGTGTTGGAAGTGAATGCTTTGGTCCTCCCCCATCCTGAACCGAAATCGACGAGCACGTTGCCGACACAGCCGGGCGTGCTCGTCGTCAGGAAACACCATTTCCTCGTGCGCTGGAGTCACTGGCTAAATGTGCCGCTCCTTCTTGGCCTTATTTTGAGTGGCATCTCGATTTACTGGGCCTCACCGATCTATCAGCACAAGCCAGATCCGAATACGGGAAACACTGATGTGGCAGCGGACATTGGAATTTGGATATGCACCCATGTGCCGGGACTGCATCACTACAACAGTCCGCCAGACTGGATTTACAACCACGTGAGTCTCGGGCCGGGCATGTTGGCGCCGGCTCTGCGCCTGCATTGGCTGTGCGCGTATCTGTTCGTGCTGAATGGCATGGTGTACGTTGCGGGGCTGGTCAGGGGAGGAGGCTGGCGCTCGCTGCTCCCCCGTCGGACTGATCTGCTGGACGCGCTCAGGATGTTCCGATACTACGTCGGTTTTCCCTTCGCGAAAGTGGCGCGCCGCCAATGGCCGCATCCCGTCTTCAACACAAAGTACAACGCGCTCCAGCGCGCAGCCTACTTCTCTGTTCCAGTCGCCGGGTTTCTCTCCGCCGCTACGGGATGGGCGATTCACAAGCCCATGCAACTCCATTGGCTGGCAGCGTTGTTTGGAGGGTACAACGCAGCGCGCGTGTGGCATTTCTGGCTGATGTGGATCTACATCCAATTCGTCGTGCCGCACGTGATTCTGGTTTTCGCTGACGGGTGGGACACGTTGCGCAGCATGATCCTAGGTTGGTCAACAAGAGTAGAGCGCTCGGAGGTCGTCGCACATGAAGGATAAGAAAAATGGCGACGACTCATTACAACCGACAGATGGACCTTTGACAGGAGTAGAACCGAAACAAGAGACGCCAGAGTCACCTAAGGCTGGCCCCGAAGGTGCGACTCCTTCCGCCCCCATAGCGATCGAGAAACCGAAGGCTGGTGGCGCGGCAGAACAACGCGTGGATGCAGATGGTTGTCCCTCGTCATCAGGGGACCACAAACCGCGAACTGATGAAGCGCATCCGTCAGTTGCTGCTAAATCTGTCTCCGCGAAAAAGCCGCAAAGCTTCTTTGCCGAGCAAACTCCTCTGGCAATTAAGGTGGCTCCCCGCATCCTGCGTTATCGGAGTCGGCGCGATTTTCTGTTGTTCGGGGCGGGCGCGCTGGCAGTCCTCACGGCCGGCGGATGTCTTCTGCCGCAAGATACGCTCAGCCGCATAGGTGTCCCTCGAAAAATCGACTCTCCTGGCAAGGAGTGGTTTCTAAACCGAGCGCTGCGCATCGATGACGACGTTGCAGAGGCTCTTTACTCCGGAACTCGCATCCTACCCACTTACACCAAGTCACAGATTACCCCGCTCAAGAACAACTACAACGGAGCCACTCCTGATCCCGGCTATATTTCCGGATGGAAATTGACTCTGGATGGGCTCGCTTCTGGTCTGAGCATCTCGCTCGATATTCGGAATCTCCTCAGTCGCTTCTCGGTGCATGAGCAGATTACGAGGCTGGTTTGCGTTGAAGGCTGGAGTGCGATCGCGTGGTGGGCGGGTGTGAGATTCGATGATCTGCTTCGCGCCTACCCACCAATGTCGCAAGCGAAATGGGCTCGCGTGGAGTCGTCGGTCAATCTCGATGCCTCGGGGAATCCTGATCCGTACTTCATGTCGCTCGACCTGGCGACCGCCCGCCATCCACAGACGCTACTCGCCACACACTTCAACGGTCAGCCCCTCACCGTGGATCATGGTGCACCGCTCCGTCTGTTGGTGCCTATGAAACTTGGTTTGAAGAATGTGAAGGCCATTACCAGGATTACCTATGTCGCGGAAGAGCCAAGAGACTATTGGGCTGAACGTGGATATTCCCGATACGACGGAATTTAGGTATGTGATGTCGGTGCCGCAACATTGATTTCAAAAGGAGCAACTATGGCAAACAAAGGAACAGTTATCGTAACGGGTGGCTCGCAAGGTATCGGAGCTGCGATCGTTCACGCATTCTTGGACCGCGCATATTCCGTCGTCGCAACTTCACGAAAGATTACCCAAGCCGGTCTAAGTCCATCCCCAAACCTCGCGCTCGTAGATGGGGACATCAGCCATGCTGCTACCGCACAGAAGGTAGTAGGGACTGCAGTTCAGAAGTTTGGCTCAGTCGATACCCTTGTCAACAATGCCGGCATCTTCATGGCGAAGCCCTTCCCCGAATACACCATTGAAGATTTTCGCGCTCTAGTTTCGACCAATCTTGAAGGCTACCTTCACATCACCCAGTTCGCGGTCAAGCAGATGCTTGCTCAGAAGTCGGGCGGAAGCGTCGTGGCCATCACGTCGTCTATGGTTGAAAACCCCATCGGTGGTTTGGCGGTGTCCATCCCGATGATCACGAAGGGTGGTCTTGAAGCCATTACGCGTAGCCTGGCTTCGGAGTATTCGAAGGAACACATCCGCTTCAATGCGGTCGCGCCTGGAGTCGTTGACACTCCTCTTCACAAGAACAACCCAAAGGATTTCCTGAAGACCCTTTCGCCGATGGGCACGATCTCCACTGCGGCGGAAGTTGCAAGCGCGGTGGTCTATCTCACCGAATCACGCCAGATTACTGGGGAGGTGCTGCACGTGGACGGTGGTGCGCACAACGGCAAATGGTAAGCCCGAAGGGGGCTTGCCGGTCATGCCTGCGGTAACGGTCGAAGTCAATCACTAAAAAAGCGAGGAGTTCATATGTTCAGATATGTTGCCGCCATCCTATTCGGGAGCTTGCTGTCGGCGCCCCTCGTGGCGGAAATCACGCCGTTTCCGGCCAGCTTTCACACGCAAATGGTTCCGACGAACGGCACCAGACTCTACGTCCGCGTCGGCGGCAAGGGTCCGGCAGTGGTGTTGTTGCATGGCTTCGGCTTTACGGGTGATATGTGGGCCCCCCTGGCAATTGTTCTGGCCAAGGACCATACCGTGATCATCCCCGACCTGCGCGGCATGGGTATGTCCGATCACCCGGATACCGGCTACACCAAGAAGAACCAGGCGGTCGACATTGCCGGCGTCATGGATGCGCTTAAGGTCCAGAAGGCAGATCTGGTCACACATGACATCGGAAATATGGTCGGCTATGCGTTGGCTGCTCAATATCCGGACCGGGTCACGCGCTGGGTGGTGATCGATGCGCCGCTGCCCGGAATAGGCGATTGGGACAACATCGTTCGCAGCCCGATGCTGTGGCACTTCGACTTCCGGGGCCCTGACGAGGAGCGTCTGGTGCAGGGCCGGGAGCGCATCTACCTCGATCGCTTCTGGAACGAGTTGTCCGCAGACCCCAAGAAGATCGATGAAGATACGCGGCAGCACTTTGCTGCCCTGTACGCACGGCCGCGGGCGATGCACGATGCCTTCGAGCAGTTTGGGACACTCCGCCAGGACGCCGCTGACAACAAGGCGTTGCTCGCCAAGGGTGGCAAGATCACCATGCCGGTGCTTGCCATCGGTGCCGAGAAGTTTTTCGGCAAGAACATGGCTGATCATATGCAGTTCGTCGCCAGCAACGTCACGGGCGACATTGTGCCCAACTCCGGGCATTGGATCATGGAGGAGAATCCACAGGTCACCATCAAGTTGGTTGCAGATTTCCTCGCCGAAGCATCGGCAGCGTGTAGTTGGGACCCGAGTGTTCATCGCCAACAAGCTTTGACACAAGAACGATGAAGTAGAGGAGGTACGGAATTCAAAGCTCGCAATGACGTGACGACGAATTAAAAGAGGAGCAATAAACAATGAGCAAGACGAAGACACCCATCACACGCCGAGAGATTCTTATTGGCGGTGCCGCCGCAGTGGCAGTCGCGGGGTTTCCGCTTCCGGCTGCTGCCGGTCAACCCAAACCTGCAGGCGCTCCTGCGCCGAAGAAACCATTTCGAGGAGAAACTCACATGAACAGGATCACAACGAAGGATGGGACTTCGATTTTCTATAAAGATTGGGGCACTGGACCGACAATCGTTTTTTCGCACGGCTGGCCGCTGACCGCTGACGCGTGGGATGCGCAGATGTTCTTCTTCGGCCAGCAGGGCTGCCGCGTGGTTGCACACGACAGGCGCGGGCATGGCCGGTCTGAGCAAACCTGGACCGGCAACGAATATGACACCTTCGCAGATGATCTTGCTGAATTGTTGGACAAGCTCGACCTGAAGGAAGTCGCACTGGTCGGCCATTCCATGGGCGGCGGTGAAGTCGCTCGCTATATCGGCCGTCACGGACATAAGCGCATCAAGAAGGCTGTGATTATCGGAGGAATTCCGCCAGTCATGTTGAAGAGCGACAAGAATCCTGGTGGCCTACCCATGTCAGTGTTCGATGGAATCCGCGCAGGGCTCGTTGCAGATCGTTCACAGTTTTATAAGGATATATCCCTTCCCTTTTACGGTTATAACAAACCGGATGCAAAGGTTTCGCAAGGTGTTCGCGATTCGTACTGGCGCCAGGGAATGCAATCCTCAATCATCGCTACTTACGAGTGTGTCAAGGCCTTTTCGGAGACGGATTTCACCGAAGATCTCAAAAAGATTGAAGTGCCCACACTGGTTATTCACGGAGACGCGGATCAGATCGTTCCGATCTCCGACTCGGCGGAGCTCTCTTCCAAGATTGTGAAGAATGCGACGTTGAAGGTGATCCCCGGCGCTCCGCATGGTCTGTGCACCACACACGCGGATCAGATCAACGCCTTGTTGCTCGACTTTCTCAAGGCATAGTTACGCGCTGCGCGCGACACTCGCCTGCGAGTTATGTGTCGTGCCTGCCGGCCCCTGAGCGGAGTTCCAACAAACCCACGAGCCGCAGAGCCTCGTGGGATGAAATGACGAAGAAAGGGAGTTTCACATGAAAGGCGATATGAAGTTCGAAGTCGCTATTGTTCCCGTCTCGGACGTGGATCGCGCAAAGGCGTTTTACACAAAGCTCGGGTGGCGCGTCGATGACGATATCGTCAACGGCAACGATTTTCGCGCCGTTCAGCTTACGCCGCCGAACTCAGCAGCCTCGGTCACGTTTGGCAAAGGAGTTACGGACGCCAAGCCCGGCTCGTTCCGTGGCGGGCTGATCGTCTCCGATATCGTGGCGGCTCACAAGCAGATCGTGGCCAGTGGAATCGACGCGACCGAGGTCTTCCACGGTTCGCCGTTCTCCCCGGAGGCACGCATCAGCGGTCCTGATCCTGCGCGCAAGAGCTACAGCTCCTACGTTGCCTTCCAGGATCCCGATGGCAACGCGTGGATCGTCCAGGAAGTCACGCAGCGGGCGCCGGGCCGCGAGCTGCCGAAGTAAACGGGCAGGAGGAGACAACCTTCGCCTCCCCGCTCCCTACGGGGCGGGGGGCAGTCGTTGAATTGAATGGACCTATTAAAACCACCAGAGAGACGCTAATAGATGACGACTCGACTGACGAAAGACTCTGAAACCCCTTACAATGCGGGGGCAAGTTGAGGGGGTCGTGAGCCGCCCGTCGTAGCGCACCATAGCTCCGGGCGGCTCTTTGCAGGGGTCGAGCGCCGCCGGGGCATCATGGGGCAGCGCCGCCAGACCTCGCTCTCCTCGCAGAGCGGCCGTTGCCGTCTGATCGCCCCTTCCAGTAGGGAACGTATCGCGGAGTTTTCGTTTATTCTGATCGACTAATTTGCGTGGCTGGTGTAAATCGTTATACCGTTCCCATCGGGGTCCTTTATGCAAAACAGATGATGTCCAAAAACAGCCTCATCAGGGATCTCTCCTGCTGCGATTCCCCGACTGATTAGCTCCAACCGATATTGCTTCAATTCATCCAGGCTTTTGCCTTCAATCATTAGGTCAAATTGCTCAGAAAATCTTTTATGGAATTGTCCCGTCAAACTTTCTGCTACGTCTTCTCCAGCCGGCTCATCAACCGATAACAATACAAGATGAGTGCCTCCACGTAGTTCAATAATTGCGACCTTTTCCTCAATATAAAATGGGGGAAGATCGAGATTCGAGTAGAATTGGCAACTGCTCTCAAGGTCAGCCACCTTAAAAACAAGGTGAGCCACTGCTAATTTTGGATCAACGACAGTCTTCATCTCACTCATAATTCACCTCACAAGTTGTTCTTCAAGATTGCCCTACCAAATACCGTTAGCACCGTCCATCGTTTTGAAGAGCTTTCTAAAGATACCACTCGGTATCTTTGAAAACAAGCATTTTATTTGTGCCGCCGGCTCATCCGATGGAATACACTTTTCAGGCGTTGAGGAGACTTTCGAAAATGAAGGCGACTAAAGCAAAAAACGCGTATATGAAAAAGAAGGACCCTCTCTTCGTTAGAGAATCCCTCTTAAATGCCGCCTTCGAACTCGCTGCGACCAAGGGCATGGCTCACGTCACCGTCAACAAAGTGAGCGAATTGGCACACGTTACCAAGGGGGCTTTCTTTAATCACTTCGATAGCAAAGAGACGTTAGTGACGGAGCTGATGCGGATGCTATTGACCCGATTGGACAGGCAGTTTGACCGACTGGTGGCGGAGGAAGAGAATTCCGACGGCTGCTTTACTCGTGCATACATTAAGGCCGCATTCTCCGAAGGTGGAGCTGAACGTAGAATTTGGGGCGCGCTCTTGAGTCTGATGGCCTCTAAAGATCAGGTCGGAAGGGTTTGGGATAACTGGCTGAGCGAGCGCCTAAAGAGACATTCGAAAACCGATTCGAGAATCGAGCTTCGTGTCGTAAGACTTGCGGCAGATGGCGTATGGCTTGAGAGAATCGTGAACGCAAAATCGAAAAACCTAAAGGGTGTCGAAGAATATCTCATTGAGATGACGCGAATCCGGTAAATTGCTCGACTTATGTATGCGAAAGGGGGCCCCGCAAAAGTGCGGCCAAAGATGCCCAGAAGAGCTCGCCGAAGTAGGCCAATTTCCGGTTACGATTCAAATATTGGGTTCTCAATCGACACTCTCCTCGAAAGTGATCCCCATGGCCACTACGATCTTCATGTAGTCTTCGCGTTTCATCTGGAAAACGCCCATGCGGAGCGCAGTACCCCAGTTACTACGCCCTTTCGTAAAGGACAACTCTTCCAAGAGAGGGTGGATAGAGGCGTCTTTGCTTTTGAAGTACTCTGTCTTGCGACGAAATGGTCGGAAGTCTTTGGATTGTTCGACCTGGTACGGAACCTCGTCCAGAATCCTCCCCGCGGCGGTGAATGCTTGGAGTGATTTGCCTCCTTCCATGCGCTCTCGCGGTGAGTAGAAGACAATGCTGTCCCCTCTCTGCAAGCGCCGAACCGGAGCTTCTTTGCCGTGGTTTAGTTGGCAAAAGGCTCCCCGAACTGCGGCGAGCACATGTTCCCGGCTGGCTACGCCTACCCAGAACCTAGCCATCGCAGCTGCTCCACCATCACAATATCACGAAGATTATAGTCAACAAAAAAGGCGGAGTGCAGATTCGCACCCCGCCCCAAATCTAGAATGGATCGACTTAGGCTGCCGCCGTGCGACCCTTCGGCTTGATTGTTTTCTTGTCTCGTTTCGCGGCGAATTCTTTGGCCACGGCCTTCTGGAGCTGGTCCGTATCCACGCGGTACCGTTTGGCGGCGTCCATGAGAACGTCATCGCGGCTGGCGGCGGATCGCTGATACGCCGAATCCAGTAGGCTGATTTCCAGAAGCAGCTTGCAGAGTTCGGACTCGTCATATTTGCTGACTTGCTTGGCCAGAAGTTCGTGTGCCGTCGCAGAGTCCTTCTTAGCCTCTACCTTGTGCCGCTTTGCCAGAGCCGGGACTTGGCTGTAGGGGAGGTGGCCAATCAGGTAGTCGGCGACCGTTAGCAAGTCAGCTTTCTTCAATGGAGCCGATACACGTTGGAGGATCGTAGCCAAGACGCGATGGCGAGTCGTAATGGCTAGCTTCTCCTTTTCGATACGTTTCCGTT
Source organism: Acidobacteriota bacterium (assembly GCA_013290025.1). Classification (GTDB taxonomy): domain Bacteria; phylum Acidobacteriota; class Terriglobia; order Terriglobales; family Acidobacteriaceae; genus JABCYV01. Next base: position 3,315 of record JABCYV010000126.1, on the reverse strand, counting down.
CCTCGGCCCGTTCCCGCTCGACTTGCTGCGGAGAAGGCGTGTTGGGATGGTGGGTGCGGCAAGCTGGATCGGCACAAACCTTGACGACCTGTCCGCGCTTGCCGCCGTCCATGACAATCGCCTCGGTCATCTTGTCACAGGGTTTCTGAACGGGTGAGAGTTTGGTGCTTGCCCCGTTCGGCTTGGGTTTCTTGATCTCCAACTCCACATACTGATTCCGTCCCAAGGGAGCGCCCTCGCGGGAATTCCACGCCGCCGAAATCTGGATTAGCTGCGGCTTGGTTTCCAGAGTCTTTTTCACGCAAGCGTCAATCTTGGCCCGAAAACAGTCGGGCGAAGTGCAGGAATCCTTACGCACGTCAGGAAAAAGTAGCTTGTTGAAGCCGGTTCGCTTCGGGCAGTTGGCGCATGAACCTGCCTCGGGAACGAGTGTCTCATCCTGCTTGTCAAATGGCGCAGAAGTCAGTTGCAGCAAGATGTTCGATTCAATCCACGCGGCCAACTCCCGCACTGGAATGAGGACTTGGCTGTTGCCCTCGCTTGTCCACAAGCCGCGGAAAGCAGCCGAGAATGCCTCTTGCTGCCCGTGGCCGAGGCATTCCTTAAAGACCAGATCACCATCGGCCACGCTTTGCTGACAGACCCCGGGAACGGATTCGTTTTGGTAATGTTGCGCGAATTCCCAACTACGTTATAACCAAGTTTCAAAAATGCTTCCACGAGTCCGGCGCCAATCCCCTGTGAAGCGCCCGTAACAATTGCTGTTTTCCTTTGGTGCGTTGTCATATTTCTCCCTTTAGCCCAAAAACACTCTGTTTCAAAACCGGCACTGCTAGCAGTTCTTACCGCGGCTCAGTGGACATGGCTTTCCTCTTCATGGGCTTCTAAGCGGCCTCGTCATCCAAACGGCGCATTATCTCCATCATGCCAACTCCCAGCATGATGAAGGAACCCCACACCAAAAAGGCAACGCTGTAAATTACGAGCGCAAGCTTGCGCGACCGTGCCATCGTGAAAACTCGTACTCTAACTGCCAACAAGACGTTTACAGCGAAGTAAGCCAATAACAGGGTGATAACGATAAGGCTATGATCCCTCATGATCCTCCTAACGCCGATATATTTCGTTGATTCAGAATGTAGATATCGGTGATCGTGACTTCTACACCTGGAGGAGCCGAACGGTCCGGCTCTTCCTGCTGCGGATCGCGGCCGAGAGCAAGTCGGTGCGTGGGAAAGACAATTCCGTCAACGGTCTCGTATTCCAAACAGAAGTGCGAGGAGCCGGCCTGAACCACCTCAACCACATAGTCGAGTCGCTGCAGCAGTCCCTCTTCGTTGAAATAAAGGGTTTGTTCGCGACTGTGAGTGGGATAGGCCGCTGGATACTTCACATGCAGCCTGCGCCACTTCTCCCCGGCACCGTTGTACGGGTTGCCCTCTACGACTTCAAATCCCGGCTCTGCGAACAAAAACGGCGTGGACAGATAGTTCAGAAATGCATAGCTGAAATAGAGCTCATGCAATTTGTCCCAGGGCGTTGTGAACGTGTGACCGTCGAATGACCGGCGCGGCGCGGACCGTTCCTCCACCACGTCTCCGTGCGGTTTTTGAATCCACACGCGATCCGGCGTGAAGTATCCCGCCGCTCCCTCCGGGCCAAACGGAGTGATAGTCACCAGCCTGTGGGCGGGTTAAACATGCAAGGCTACGTCTACGAGACCCTGCGGAAGCCCCTTCAACTGCCACAAGCCACCGCCGATCGTGAGTTTTAAGTCAATTCCATGCACCTCGCGCCATCGCTCCAAACCTCCGTGCGCTTCTATCGCGAGTTTCAAGAGTGGAATCATCTGCTTTTTTCCTTTCCTGCTAACCATTCGCCCCGCACCCAGACCCCAGGACACGCCATGCCCATCGACCACTTCTTTCGATCGGTAGCGGAGGATCAAGGTGCACCGCCATCGGAGTGATTCTGTCGGGAACGGGCTCAGGCGGTACCCTGGGGCTGGCTGCATCGAACAGGGCACAAGCATTCTCCACGTTATTTTCCAGAGGTCATGCTATTGGCCGGAGCGGGCGCAAAATGCGCGCGCCCATCCTCGATCAACCACTGACCACCGTGCCGAGAGGCGACGTAGAAGAACTTGACCGGTATCACGGGGATGACCGTCCCATCCGGACCGTTGACATTGTGCAGAGTAAGGAGCGCGTCGACGACCGCGAGATCGGGTTTGATGAAGCGGACCCGGTAGTTGGAGAACGCCGCTTGCGTGTTTGCGTTGACCGCTTGTGCCTCGGAACCGAAGTCCTTCACCATCGTGACTCGCCCTTGCAGAAAGTCACCCACCGGCGTTACGAAGGTTCCATTTTCGGCGAATAGGGATGCTCGGAGTTCGGCATTCTTCTGAACGAAAGCCTTAGCAAAGGTATCTCCAAGCCCGCGAACGGCTGCCTCGTCTTGAGCCTCGCCCGCACTCGCAGAACCGGTGGCACCGATGACGAGCGTACACGCGAGAAGGGCTAAGCCGAGACGTTGCATCAAGCCTCGAAGCGCTGACTTGGGCTCCTGGGGCGCGGAATTGATGGTGTGAGTTGCGACCAAAACAGCTCGGTACGTTTGTGAGATTTTCATTTCTTTTCTCCTTAGTCTTCTGATTGCTTGCGTTCTGTAGCAGGGGTGTCGACAGCGCGGGCACGCCAGCCGCAGCACGCGATTTGTGGTATCGAGATTCCCAGTGCACTGGAACAAAACCAGAGCACCTCCGTCGTCTCGAACGGGCCCGCCAGTTCTTGATACCGCTCAAGGACTGATCTAAACCCCTCCAGGTAGAACAGGAACGGCCTCCACTCTCTGCAACGAGGGTCAGGCGCCCACGGCCGAAATGGCCGTGACCCCGCCGTCGATCAGGAAGTCTGCCCCGACGACGTACGCAGAATCGTCCGACGCGAGGTAAACTGCGAGCTTCGCGATTTCTTTCGGATCGGCGATCCGCTTGCTAGGATTGTTGGTTCCGAGGACTTCCTTAACCGCATCGCCCTGCTCTTCGCCTGCGAAACGACCGAACATCGCCGTGTCCGTCGGGCCTGGGCTTAGGGTATTAACGCGAATCCCGCGGCCCACGAGTTCGGCGCTGAGGATTCGAGCGAGATGGACGACCGCGGCCTTGCAGCTGGAGACGATCGAGGTGGTAGGCCACCCCTTGCGCGCGCCAACGGACGAAGTAATGATTACAGACGAGCCTTGCCTGAGTAGCGGCAAAGCCTTTTGAATCGTGAAGTAAACCCCTTTGAAATCGATGCTTATCACCTTGTCGAA
>JABCYV010000125.1 GCA_013290025.1 Acidobacteriota bacterium | reverse complement strand
TCCCATGCCTCTACCTCAGACCGAAGCTCCTGGACGGCTGCAAGCGGAGCTGATGTCCCGCGGCTTGCGTATGACTCATCAGCGCCGCACTATCCTCAGCGTGGTGGAGACCGCCAAGCAACACCTCGATGCGAGCCAGCTTCTTCGTCGCGCCCGCCGGCTCGATCCCAGGATTGACCGGGTCACCGTATACCGCACACTAGCTTTGTTGAAGCGTCATGGCCTGGTGGACGAACTCGATCTAATGCATATGCAGGGGGAGAAGCATTATTACGAACGCCGCCCACAGAGAGATCATATTCACATGGCTTGTTTGCGCTGTGGCAAGATCATGGAATTCGAAAGTGACCTATTCGACCGGCTGAAAGGGCAGATCCAGCGCGATTGCCAGTTCCACATCGTGGTCACTCGTCTGGAAGTCGGTGGTTACTGCGCGCAGTGTCGCAGCTCCGCGCCCGCGTGAAATTCTGCGTAGTGGGGTCACTTTGATTTCCACGGCATATGGCGCCAACAATGAATCCGTTATCGAGGAATTGTGCTCATTGCTGCCGCAGCCGAATCCGCTTCCACGCGGATTGACAAAGAGCTTACTCTGAAAGCACTCGGTTAATGCCGCACCATGAGAGGAGAGGTAATAACTGTCATGCGCAGGTTAGCTGCGGCTTTGGGGATCGGTCTGGTAGCTGAGGGTCTGATGATTGTCGTGTATCTTCACCTTGCGGGCAACGCCTCGCTCTCGCGGTGGTGGACAGCTTTTACATTGACGCAGGAGCCAGCTTGGCATCTCGTCAAATGGTGGGTCGATGTAATGCGTCCGGGATTCGAGGAGCAAATGGGATACATATATTTTGTTCCCCTCATTCAGTGGCTGGTCTATGCGACAGTCATATATGCGGTCCTGTCGTACCGGAAGCATGGCCTGTAGAAATCAAACTGACCCACTACGGAATTCTGCGGCCGGTTGCAACTGGTTGCAACAATCCTGAAACGAAAAATGCTGCTCCGGGCTTGACCAAAAGGAGTACCGGCCCCTAGGATAAATCCTAGTTTACAGATGCAACTGAGTTGCAATAATGATTAAATTGGACCGCCTGATTCTGATTACGCTCTCCACCGTAGTCTGCTCCATGGCACAGGAAAGCCCTTATTTTGTTGCCTACAGCCATCACATGGAGGAACCCGGTAATCTGGACATTGAAGTATCGAGCACAACTAACGTTCCACGCTCCGGGCAAAAGTATTATTTTGCTCCGTACACCGAGTTTGAATACGGAGTGACGGCAAGGTGGACTACGGAACTTTATCTGGAAGGCCAGTCTACGTACGGCGACAGTACAATCTTCACCGGGTGGAGAATCGAAAACCGGTTCCGCCCCCTAAAGCGCGAACACTGGATCAACCCTGTTCTCTATCTGGAATACGAAAACCTTAGCGAAGCGAGCCGGATTCAGAAGGAAATTGAAGGTGGGGCGCCTGATGTTAGTTCGCCGAATGCGGAACTGCGCCAGATCAAAGTCCACGAACTGGAAACTAAGCTTATCGTTTCGCGCGATGTGCATGATTGGAATCTGGCAGGTAACTTCATCGTGGCCAAAAACTTTTCGCAGAATGCGGGTTTTGAATTCGGCTATGCTCTCGCCATCTCCCGGCCATTAGCGACGCTGGCTTCAGGAACGAATTGCCGATTCTGTCGGGAAAACTTCTCGGCCGGGATGGAGCTGTACGGCGGCCTGGGGAGCACGCTTGGCTTTGGGCTCCATGACACAGCACACTACGCAGCGCCGGTTGTCGCCTGGCTGGTCAGCGACAACACCACCCTTCGTTTCTCCACTGGCGTCGGTCTGACTCACGAGAGTAGTCCGGTGCTTTTTCGATTCGGGTACAGCTACGAGATCCAGGGAATTGGCAATAAGCTGTCGCGACTATTCGGAGCTAAGAGATGACCCGCCCCGTGCTGATGGGGTTAGGCTGTTATCTCGCGCTCTTCGCTGCGATGCTGGGTCAGAACACCGCATACCAACCTGATCCGGACTGGCGCGCGCCAGAAGAGGCGGCATCCAAGCCCAATCCGCTCGCCAACCGACCCGCGGCCGCCGCGGGAGGGAAGAAGCTCTTCCTGCGAAACTGCGCCGAATGCCACGGGGAGGATGGCAGTGGAATTCTAAAAAAGCACTCGGCCGATCTGCACCTTCCGGTAGTCCAGGAGCAGAAAGATGGTGTGCTCTATTGGAAGATTACGAACGGTAATCCGGATCGCGGTATGCCGTCGTTCAGCAAACTGCCAGAGCTGGAACGCTGGCAGTTGGTGCTTTTTCTGCGTACATTGAAGCCTGCGGACAAACAGCCATGATGTTAAGTTCCTAGTCAGCCGCTGGGTGGACCCTGGCGATGCTTTCTCCCTTAACGATGCGCATGCCGTAGAACGAACGGTAGACAAAGAAGAACGATACAAGGAAGAAGCCTAGCGCCAGCACGTCGGTGAGAGTCGAGCCCTGCGTTGCAGTCAGAGTCACCGCCAGCTCAACTGCCAGCAATCCAAAAAGGGTAGTGAACTTAATAACTGGGTTCAAGGCGACGGACGAAGTGTCCTTGAACGGATCGCCGACAGTGTCGCCGACGACCGTGGCGTCGTGCAGCGCAGTACCTTTCTGCTTCATTACGACTTCGACAATCTTCTTGGCATTGTCCCAGGCGGCCCCGGCATTAGCCATGAAGATCGCCTGGTAGAGGCCAAAAACAGCGATGGAGATCAGATAGCCGATAAAGAAAAACGGATCGACGAAGGCGAAGCACAAGGTGCCGAAGAAAACCGCCAGAAAGATGTTCAACATCCCTTTCTGCGCGTACCTGGTGCAGATTTCCACCACCTTTTTGCTATCTGCGACGGAGGCTTTCTCCACTCCTTCGAGCTTTATGTTGGCCTTGATGAACTCGACCGCGCGATAAGCGCCGGTGGTCACTGCCTGTGTGGAGGCGCCCGTGAACCAGTAAATCATGGCGCCACCGGTGATCAGGCCCAAGAAAAAAGGCGCATGCAACAAGGATAATTTTTCAACATTCTGCGTAAGCCCGCTGGTCAGCGCCATGATGATGGAGAAGATCATGGTAGTGGCGCCGACCACCGCTGTCCCAATCAGCACCGGCTTGGCAGTTGCTTTAAAGGTGTTCCCCGCGCCGTCATTGGCTTCGAGCAGATCCTTGGCGCGGTCGAAGTTGACGTCGAACTTGTACTCTCCCTTAATTTGCTGTCGAACATTAGGGACCTGCTCGATTAGCGACAGTTCGTAGACGGATTGTGCATTGTCCGTGACCGGACCATAGGAGTCGACCGCAATAGTCACTGGACCCATACCCAAGAATCCGAAAGCCACCAGCCCAAAAGCGAATACTGGCGCCGCGATCATCAGCGCGCCCAGGCCCATGGTGCTGAAGTAGTAAGCGATGGACATGAGAATGACCATCGAGAGTCCGAGGTAGTACGCGGAAAAATTGCCCGCCACGAATCCCGAGAGGATGTCGAGCGACGCTCCTCCTTCTTGAGCTGAGATTACGACTTCCTTCACGTGCCGTGATTCCGTCGAGGTGAAGACCTTAACCAACTCTGGAATGACCGCGCCCGCCAGAGTGCCACAGGAAATGATGGTAGCCAACTTCCACCATTGGGAGCTGTCACCGCCAAGTTCGGGAACGATGATCGAAGAAATAATGTAGGTCATGGCGATCGAAACGATCGACGTGATCCACACCAGCGAGGTCAGCGGCGCCTCGAAGTTCATCTCGTCTTCACCGGCGTATCGGGCCTTAGCGATGGCGCTGTTCAGGAAGTAAGAAACGGCGCTGGCCACCAGCATCATTACGCGCATTACAAAAATCCAGACCAGGAGTTGCACTTGCACCGTCGGACTTTTCACCCCAAGCAATATAAAAGTAATTAACGCCACGCCGGTGACGCCGTAGGTTTCGAAGCCATCCGCCGACGGTCCCACAGAATCGCCCGCGTTGTCGCCGGTACAGTCCGCGATCACGCCGGGGTTGCGCGCGTCGTCTTCCTTGATTTTGAAAACGATTTTCATCAGGTCGGACCCGATGTCTGCAATTTTTGTGAATATGCCGCCCGCAATCCGCAGCGCCGCCGCTCCCAGCGACTCGCCAATAGCAAACCCAATAAAGCACGGCCCTGCGTAATCTCGAGGTATAAACAGAAGAATGAAAAGCATGATCAGCAACTCGACGCTGATCAGCATCATGCCAATGCTCATGCCGGCTTCGAGCGGAATTTGGTAGATAGAAAACGGTTTGCCACGAAGGCTGGCGAATGCTGTGCGCGAGTTGGCGAACGTGTTTACCCGAATCCCAAACCACGCCACCCCGTAGCTGCCCGCAATGCCGACCACGCTGAACAGCAGAATAATCGCAACACGCATCGCTTCAAATTTCAGCAGCACCCCAAAGTAGAGCAGGATGATGACCGCGATGAACACCCACAGCAGCATCAGGAATTTGCCCTGAGTGATCAGGTAAGTCTTGCAGGTCTCGTAAATCAGTTCGGAAATCTCGAGCATGGCGCGATGTACCGGCAAATTCTTCAGCCGGGTGTAGATCGCCAGACCGAATCCCAGACCGAAGAAACAGAAAAGAATGCCAATCGTCAGCAAGCGATGACCGTCCATGCCGAGAAAGGTCACCTGCGAGAGGTCTGGAAGCTTCAGGCTGGCCTCGCCGCCGACTTCCTGAGTTTGTTGGGCGAGGGCGGCAGAAGCGCCAACTGTCACCGCGGCGAGGGCGACGACCACCGTCTTAGCAGAAGCCTGGACGAATCGGCATCCGTGGGACGCAATACCAGCGAGCCAGGTGCGCATCGGGATCCTCCGGAATCAGAGCTAGTAAGGATGACTACGTGTTTGAGCCTCACCGCCAGCACACAGCACCAGCCAGACGCTCTTACTCAGAGCGCCGGGGAGCGTTTGCCGGAGTTCCGAACACGCTTCCACCGCAAGACTTGAACAGGAGTGCTAAGCTTGGCCGCGTCGGATGTTCTGCGCCAAAAAGTCCGCGTTCAGGGAGTGCAGCCTCCCTCGGGCGGGCTCGACACAAAACCAGTTTTTATAACATGTTAGGCAACCAAGGTCAAACAGGGCGGGGGCACGGTCGCCGGCAATGCTGCGGCAGTGCCAGGCTCCTGACAACGGCTGGTCTTAACGCGCCTTCGTATGGCTTAAGGCCAAGAACTCTCGACGCAAAGGCTGACCGAGAAGCCAGAATGCTGAGGGACAACCAAAATCCTGAGGGACACCGGGGAAGGGCACGGCTTCAGCCGTGCCGCCAGAATGCAATAAGGACGCGGCTTTAGCCGCTGAGGGAACACCGTCCGGACCGCCTTACGGCGTCACTCCCAACTGCCAGAACAAAAATGAATAAACGTCGGTCTGATCCTCAATCTGCTTGGTGATGGGCTTGCCTTGGCCGTGGCCGGCTTTGGTGTCGATGCGCAACAGAATCGGTCGCTCGCGGCTCCGACCATTGGCGGCCTGGGCCTGCATCAGTGCGGCCATCTTCTTGGCGTGCATTGGGTCGACACGGCTATCGCTGTCCGCCGTCATGAACATGATCGCCGGATATTCCGCGCCTGGCTTCACGTGATGGTAGGGAGAGTAGGCGTAGAGCCAATTGAACTGTTTCGGGTCCTCAGCCGAGCCGTATTCTGGAACCCAGAACTTCGCGATCAGAAAATTCTGATAACGAAGCATGTCCAGCAGCGGAACCTGGCAGACTACGGCGCGAAACAGGTCAGGACGCTGGGTCAACGCCGCCCCCACCAGCAACCCACCATTCGAGCCACCTTGAATAGCTAAGTGGTCCTTGTCGGTAAACTTTTCGGAGATCAGAAAGTCGGCGGCGGCAATGAAGTCGTCGAACACATTTTGCTTCTTGTCCAGCATGCCGGCGCGGTGCCAGTCTTCTCCAAATTCGGCCCCGCCGCGCAGGTTGGCGACGGCGAAGACGCCGCCATGCTCCAGCCAAAGATAACGTGCGCCCACAAAGCTGGGAGTGAGGCTCACGTTGAACCCACCGTAGCCGGTAAGCAGTGTCGGGTTCTTGCCATTCAAATCCAGACCTTTCTTATGAAAGACGAACATCGGAACCTTGGTGCCGTCCTTCGAGGTGTACCAGAGCTGACGCACTTCATAGGCGGAGGGGTCGATGCCGGGCGTGTCTACCTTGTCCCACTGCGAAGTTTTGTGCGAAACAAGGTCGACTTGGTAGACGGAAGGCGGTACGGTAAACGACTGGAATCCGAAGAAAGTCTCTTTTCGATTCCATTTACCCCCGAGCCCGGCAATTGTGCCAATGCCAGGAAGCTCAACGTCGCCCAGCAGCTTGCCATCGAGGTCAAACAGTTTCAGCTGTGAGCTCGCATTCTTTTCGTACTGGACCAGGATTTTCCCATCAACAATCGATGTACCTTGTAGGATCGCGTCCGTCTCGGGGATGATTTCTTTCCAATTTGCACGAGCGGGGCTCGCTGCGTCCACGACGAAAAGGTGGAAATGTGGCGCATCCTCATTGGTCGTGATGTAGAGCTTTCCCCCGAAAATCTCGCCGTTATATATAAAATCCTTGCCGCTGGTTAGTTCCACCGGTGGCGTGGCTGTTTTCAGGTTCTGCAGGAAAAGTTCGGACCTGCCGGCCGAGCCTTCAAAAGCGGTCAACAGCAGCCAGCGATCGTCATCATCGGGAAGCTGCGAGACCAGAATCTGCTCTTTGCCGCGGCCTTCACCCCAAATGAGAGGGTCCTTGGCCGGATCCGCGCCCAGAGCGTGATAAAAGATGTGTAAATAATAGGCCTCGTCACCTTTAGGCACGTCTCCCTTCTTGGGATTGCGTCCATAGTAGAACCCGGAATTGTCTTTTTCCCAGGCTACCTGGGCGATGCGTGTGTTTTCGATGGTGTCGGGCAACAATTTGCCGGATACGGTCTCAATCACGCGCAGGGTGCTGATTTCCGATCCGCTGGGTGAAGTGCCATACGCGACGTATTGGCCGTCATCAGAGGGGAACCACCAGTCCAGAGCGACCGTGCCATCCGCAGCCATCTGGTTTGCGTCCACCAGCGTCCGGTCTTTGCCGTGGATGCCTTCGCGCACCAGGAGCACGGGCTGGTTCTGGGTGCCCTCGCGACGGGTATAAAAGAAGTACGGACCGGCGATCTGCGGCGTCCCAATTGTGCCAATGGAGAGGAGCTGTGTGAGTCGCTGGTGGATCTGGTTGCGCCCTGGTAGCGGATCGAGGAGGCTGCGCGTATAAGCGAGCTCCTGTTGCACATATTCCTGAGATTCAGCACTACCGGCATCCTCCAACCAGCGGTAAGGATCGGCGATCTTGTGGCCGTTGATAGTCTCCTCGACCACATCCACTTTGGCCTTAGGCGGTGCGGTTACCGGAGCAGTACTGGAAGCAACGCTATCGCTGGCCCAAACAACCGCTGCCGTCAAGGACAGGAAAATAACGATCCAGAGCAAACGGAAACCTCCTGGCATTAAGCACCTCGTAAGTATGTGGGAGAGCAGACACGGGCCATCGCAGCCTAGGGTATCAAACTGGGGCGTGAGACCACCCCAGCTTGGACGCGAAACTCAAGTAACAGTTATCAAATGTTCCCAGCGGACCGACCCGGATGCTAATATGAATTGTCGAGAATTCAGGATGCGTCTCTCCGGCGCATCTGTCTACACTCCTCAGTAGCTCAATGGCAGAGCATCCGGCTGTTAACCGGAGGGTTGTAGGTTCGAGTCCTACCTGAGGAGCCATTCTTTCTATCAGTTAAGCCGTTCACTCCCCCCGATAGTATCCGATACCGGGGAAAATACCGGGGACCCTTTCTGAATTTCGACCCTGCTGATGCTTTCAACCGCACTGCGAAGCTCCTCCAGAGCGAAGTGACCATAGCGAGCGGCCATGCGCACCATTGTGGTAGGGCTCCAGCCGACGATCTTGGCGACTTTGGCGATCGGCACGCTAGCGTCAAGCATACGGGATACGGTGGTGTGGCGTAGATCGTGGAAGCGGCAGGAGAGCGGCTCCGCGTTTTTGTCCTGGGGATTTCCCTTCAGGATGGCTCCAGCGCGTTGCTTTGCCGATTCCCATGCTTCCTTAATGCTATTGATGGGCTGGGTCGGGTCGGTGTGGTACGCCTGAGGCTGAAACCTATCGCCCCCCGCCCCGTATCGCTCCGCGGGGAAAACGAAGTGCTCGGGCTGACGCTCGGGAAAGTGGGTCGTCCAAAAGGTCAGGGTTGCAATTGCGCGCGAATTTAGAGGAATGATTCGACCCGTTCCCGAAGGCGTCTTGTCTTTGCCAAGCTGGAGGCAGCGTTTTGAGAAATCTATGCTTCGCCATTGTAGGGTACGAATGACACCATAGCGAGCGCCGGTTTCAATCGCCAGTGTGACAAAAGGCAGCAGAGAACGGGAGCGAGACGTTGCGCAAGCTTCTAGCAAAGCGCGCTCCTCCTCAACCGTGATCGCCCGTCCTACTTCCTCACGCGTGGGAAGCATGCGGACATCCCGCTGCAGCCTAGCCCAAATGCCATGCAGCCGCAGAATAGCGCGGAGCGTGCCAATCTCCAGATTGACTGTTTTCGGGGACGCTCCCTCCGCGAGTCGCCTCTGTTGGTATCGCGATATATCGTGGACGTCAATGTCACATACCAGCTTGCGACCCAACTCTGATAGGAGATGGCGTAGATTGGTGCGCTCTATCACGATCGTCTTGGGAGCGAGGGAGGTCTTTTTCATTTCGAGCCATGCTTCGGCCGCAACAGACAGCAGCCGCGGTTGCTGGTGCTTGCGGATTCCCGCCGTACCCTCCTCCAATTCCCGCCGACGCTTACGTTCGATCTCCGCGGCGAGAGTTTTCGAGCGGGGCGTGGCTGAACGATGACTTTGACTGGGGTCGCCATCGCGTTTACTACCATGGCTGGGAGGGTAGCGGGGAGGGAGGCTGGGTCGGCCGCTCTCGTCCAAACGTCCAAATTAACAACACCTACGTTAACAACACTTACACCAATATTAATATCAACCGCACAGTCATCAACAACAATGTGAACTACACCAACCTGAACCGCTACGGTGGCGTTCATCGCAACGTGACTTATAACAACGTGGCTGCGCACGCCAGGGCCAACGCCGGTAATCAAGTCAGTCGCGGGAATCAGGGTAATCCAGTCGCTGTTAACAAGATCATCCAGCGAAATGTAAACACCAATGACCCGAGAATTAATGCCTATCGCGGGCGGCAGCCGATGACGGCGCAAGCCAAACCGTCCGCGACACCGCAAACACGCCAGGCAGCCCCACCGGAAACCCGCGCGCAGGCGCCGCGAAATGAACCGTTGCGGCCGGCGATTTTGCCGACGACACGGCCAAACTTCTCTCCGGCCGTGCGCCCTGCAGTCTCGACCGCTACACATCCAGCGCCCATGGCACGCTCAGCGCCGCGGCCTCCCAGTCCCGTCTTTAGCGGCCACACCAGCGGGTTCGACCCTCGGGCAGCCAGTCAGCGTGGACAAACCAGCCGAATGAGTGCGAGCCAGTCGAGGACTGTAGCCCCGCAACAGAGGACTGTAGCTCCGCAACAGCGGAGTCAGTCCCGTCCGGCGAGTCCAACACCGGCGAAGAACCCCGGTCACTCCAAGCCAGAGAGGCGGCAATGACCGGAGCAGACAACATCCGCAATCACGCTACCCGACTTCACTCAACCAACGTGCCTGATGCATGCGAAACAGCAGAAAGAGACCTCAAACGTGGAAGGGATGGACGTATGGAGACAAAAAAGAGAACAACATCACTCGGTGTGAGACGATATTTGACCCCGGCGACAGCGCTCCTGTTCCTGCTGTCAGTGGGCATCCTCCGAGGCGGTTCGGTCTTGGCTGCCCAGCAGCCGGCTGCGGAGAAGGCTACCCAGAAGCAAGCGCATTTCTCAACTCCCGAAGAAGCCAAGCAAGCGGTCGTCGATGCGGCTGCGGCGAAAGATCCGGCCGCGTTCGCAACGATTTTCGGACCCGAGGCCTCGGAGCAAGTGCTCCCTGGAGATGAAGTGCAGGACCAACAGGAGCTGGAAGAATTCGCCGCCAGCGCCCAGCAATCCGCCAAGCTCGAGAAGGTGAACGACACTAAGTACACGCTCGCCATCGGCGAGAACAACTGGCTGTTCCCCATCCCGATTGTCAAGGAAGGAACCCAGTGGCGCTTCGATACGCCGGCAGGCGTGGAAGAGATCTTAAATCGGAGGATTGGCGAGAACGAACTGTCAACCATCCTGAGCTGCCGTGCCTATGCCGTGGCCCAATGGGAGTATTTCACCGAAGTGGACGCAGATAAGGATGGTGTGGCCGAGTATGCGCAGAAGTTCATCAGTTCACCCGGCACGCGAGATGGATTGTACTGGGACACAGCCGAGGGTGATGATCCGAGCCCATTAGGGAGCCTTGTCGCCGCTGCCCGGGCGGAAGGTTATGCCAGCGGGACGCGTGCCAAAGACGAAGCCGCCGTCCAACCACGACAGCCTACCACGGATACTATTTCAAGATTCTCACTCGCCAGGGTGCGCATGCGCCGGGAGGAAAGTACAACTACATCATCAACGGCAACATGATCGCTGGCTACGCCCTGGTCGCCTATCCGGATGATTGGGCAGACTCAGGCGTGATGACCTTTATCGTTAATCAGCAAGGCCGTGTATACGAGAAGGATCTCGGGCCTAAGACATCGCAGATTGCGGGCGCCATGGTCGAATACAACCCGGATCCGACCTGGAAATTCGTAAAAGAATAGGCGCCGTTGTATCTGAAGGCCAGTACACAGCGGCTAGCAAAGGCAAGACTGATGCTGCGCGGGAGATTGCTGACCGGCTGGAAGGCAAAGCGGTTCAACCGGTCGTTGGGGATACCACTGCCGGTATGAGCGTGACCTTAAACATCGACGTGGTGAGGAGGAAGCTGTTTGGCGACGATGAATAATAGAGCGCCGACGGTTATATATCCCTTGACAGGTGTGTCCAGACGTTTGTGTAAACGGCCATGCTGCCGTCGACTACGAAGTGCGTCGGCAAATAACACGGTCTACGTACTCGCGCGATTTGTTTTCTAAGCTCTCGCAATACTGTAGACTCCCAGTCTGCGGCGCTCGCACATCGAACTGGCTGGGAGTCTGTGGGGCCAAGATCAACCCCGGGGCGGTGACCGCCCGACCAAATCATTCTAGGAGCTTACATGCGAGAACTGTTTCTGCACCTTGTCCCAGCAGCCGTTGTGTGTTGCCTGGTGCTGTCATCTGTGACGCAGGCCGAATCCGATCCTGCAAAACTTTACCAGACGAGCTGCGCCCTCTGTCATGGGGCCGATGGCAGCGGTGATACCGCCCCCGGCAAAGCATTCCATGCCAAGGATCTGCGATCCGATGAAGTTCAGAAGCAAACCGACGCGCAACTCACTGAAGTGATCACCAAGGGCAGAGGGAAAATGCCGGCCTTCGGGGCGAAGATCAAGCCCGACGACGTAACGAAATTAGTGGTTTTCATCCGAGAGCTGCCGAAAAAGAAATAAGTAAATGCCGTAAGAATTCGATGTTAAAACGCACAGGAGATCTGAAAACGTGACTGAGAACCCGGCAAGCTCTGGAGTGCCGCTGGAAAGCAGGCGCTCCTTTCTCGGAGCATTGCTTGCGCTGGGCTCTGTCTTTGTAGCTACTCTGCTTTCAATCCCCCTCGTCCGGTTTGCCCTTTTCCCGCTGCTGCGCCGCACGACTGAGCTTAAGAGTTCACCCGTGGGAGAACTTAGCCAGTTTTCGTCCCTGACCGCACCCGTGATGCGCACAATTCAGATTGAACAAGTGGACGGGTGGCGCAAGGCGATATCGGAAAAAGCGGTTTACGTGACGAAAGATAGTCAAGGCCAACTGCGCGTGCTTACATCCATATGTTCCCACCTCGGTTGTACCGTCCCGTGGAACAAGGACAAGAACCAGTTTGTCTGTCCCTGCCACGGCGCGACGTTTGCCGCGGATGGAACTCGTATCAGCGGGCCCTCGCTGCGAGGAATGGATTCGCTGGAAACATCAGTTCAGGACGGTCAGCTGCTGGTGCGATTCCAATATTTCCGGCAACTCGTCTCCGACAAGGAAGTCATCGGCTGAACCCGGAGTTCTCAGGCATGCAATTGGAGCATCAAGGCGAAAGTGACGCTACTCCTCGGAGTGCAACAGGATTCTGGGGATGGCTAAACCATCGCACTGGTCTGGACGATTTGCTTCGAACTGCTCTCTATGAACCGATTCCTGGCGGAGCGCGGTTCGCCTACATATTCGGTTCCGGGCTCCTGTTCATATTTCTCTCGCAAATCATCACCGGGGTTTTTCTCGCGCTTTACTATGTTCCCTCTGCCGACCACGCGCATACGACTGTCTCTTATATTACGAAAGCGGTCACCGCTGGCTCTTTTCTTCGTAGCCTTCACGCCTATGGGGCCAGCGCGATGGTCATTGTCCTGTTGCTGCACCTCTCACAAACCTATATCTACGGAGCCTACAAAGGACGGCGTGAGCTGCTTTGGCTGTCGGGATGCGTACTCTTCGGGCTGGTCATGGCGATGGCCTTCACTGGGTACCTGCTCCCTTGGGATCAAAGAGCTTATTTTGCCACTGCCGTTGGAACCAACGCCGTCAGCGAAATTCCCTGGATTGGCGAGAGCATCAAGCGCTTATTGCGTGGTGGCACGGAGATGGGGACACTCACCATATCGCGATTTTTCGTGGCCCATGTGTTTTTTGTCCCCGCGCTCATTTTCGCACTTATCGCTTCTCATATTTTCCTATTCCGCAAAGCTGGAGCTGCCGGGCCATTCAATGAAGATCCTTACGATCCAAAACAGAAACCGGAACTCTTCTACCCGCGCCAAGTGCTGATGGATCTTTCGCTGACGGCGCTGCTGATTATCGGGCTTGGCGTTCTGTGCTTTTTCGTGCCGATGCAACTGGGACCACCGGCCAATCCTGCCGACACGCAATACATCCCACGGCCCGAGTGGTATTACCTGGCTATATTTCAATGGCTGAAATACTGGCACGGTGCGGCCTCGATCATCGGCGTCCTTGTAATTCCAACGATCCTCGTCCTGGCGGTCTTGACACTTCCTTTTCTCGATCGTAGCGTCGAACGCCGTCCGTGGAAGCGGCCAGCAGCCATGGGAGGTTATGCATTCGTGCTGTTCTCGCTTGTGGGCCTAGGTCTGCGCAGCCAGTATTTGGACAGGCACGAGCCTGGCGTCGCTCAACAACTCGCCAAGCAGAAGATCGAGGAAGCTGAATACATGCGCAAACCCTTTGAGCCTGAACTTTCTTCCGTATCCCTGGCTGCCGAGAATGTCTTGCTAGCCGACCCCCTGGCGGCGAAGGGGAAAGCCATCTTCGAGGCCCAGTCCTGCAACGCGTGTCATGGCGATGGCGGAGTGGGGACGGCGGCGGCTCCAGCGCTGGTCGGCATAGCAACAAGACTCTCCTCCGACCAACTGGCGGAACTTTTCAAACACCCCACCGCGAAGATGAATGCGGGCGGCATGCCCCCAATCGATCTTCCAGCCGATGATTTAAAGGCGTTGATCGCGTACGTGGAGAGTCTCAAATAGCTTAGCTCATCGTTTTGCAACCAACTAGGCTAGGGTCTGACTGAAAAAACAAGCGTGATCTTAAACATCGAACTGGCAAGGAAGAAGCTGTTTGGCGACGACTAGCGCTATCCCATTGTCCCGAGCTGTCGACATTTCCTTCCAGGGTTTCGAGGAACTCCGTTTTCCGCAATGCCCAGCACGCGTTATCTATGGTTCTTTCTCTTGCAGCGCATCAGGAGCCCAAAGCTCGCGTGCCTCCCCAATGGGCACACTATCTCTCCGTCAGCATGATGAGCTGTGTTCGACATGTGTTAGCATGCGCTGGCTTTCTGAAAGGACCTCCATGAAGCGCATCAACTTTTTGGTTGGGGTCACATTGGCAGTGGGTGTGGTGCTGTGCTTGCTGGGTAGCCGGATGTTGAGCGCCCAGGACAGTTTGAAAAGCGGCACGGTTCTGCAGCGAACGGAACTGAAGGGTGCGCCGGGATGGGAAGCGATCCTGGTGCAGCGTATCCTGCCACCGG
>JABCYV010000124.1 GCA_013290025.1 Acidobacteriota bacterium | reverse complement strand
CGATCAACAATTGCTAATCGAGGACAACTCGAATCATTCCTCGGGTCTAAAGTCGGGAGTGGTCTGTGGGGCAGTCTGAAAAGGTGTATGAAAACAATGGCGATCGAGCAGTATTTTCAGCGGGATGCGAAATGGAGCGGTCTGAGGATGAGTCGGCTTACGGGCGGGAACGACGCCATATAAAAGGCCGCCCCTTGGGGGCCATGGCGTCGTTCCCGCCCTTTGGACTGTGTTCACCAACAGCGGAGACGGATCGGAGTTGGATCAACCTGGGATACGAAATGGATTCAAGCTCGTCATCGACGACATCCACGTAGGAACTGCGATGGGCCGATTCAACATCGAGCGTGACATCAGCTCAGGCGAACAGCCGATGGCTGCTACCCTCGGAGTGCAACGAGGAGTCCACCCCAACGAAGAGAAGGAGCAGCCTGATGGATAGTGTCAGATACATCGGCCTCGATGTCCACCGCGCTACGGTCTCTGCAGCTGTACTGGATAACGAAGGCAGACTGGTGATGCAGTCGGTACTCGTGACGAGAGCGGCCGCGATCTTGGATTTTCTCGGCGGAATCCAGGGCACGCTGCAGGTTACCTTCGAGGAAGGAACACACTCGGCCTGGCTCTATGACCTGTTGGTACGACGCGGGTGGCGCGCTTGGTGGTGTGTAATCCGCGCAAGAACGCTCTGCTGGAGTCGGGCAACAAGGGCGATTTGATTGATGCGCGCAAGCTGGCGGAGTTGCTGCGCAATCACTCGTTATCGGCCGTATATCACAGAGAGAACAGTGCTCTGGAGATGCAGCATCGGACACGTAGCTATACCACGCTCACTGAGGACACAACCCGAGTCATGAGCCGATTGAAGGCGTTGTTTCGCAGCCAGGCGATTCATTGTCCCGGCAAGAAGCTATTCCGACCCTACCATCGGGAATCCTATCTAAGCCAACTAGGCAGCGAGGTTTGCGGCAACGAGCCGAGTGCCTCTACCTGGAACTGGACGCCTTGCACCCAGTGCGGCTGCGGGCCAAGCGCGAGATGGTTTTTTCTTGCGCCATGTTTTTTCGGCCCGAGTGATGTAGTCGCGGATCGTGCGATTACGCAGGAAAATCCAGGCTTCGTCCAGAATGAATGTCGCGAAGTTTGGCTGAGGACTTTTCTTAGTCGGGCTTGCTCAAGGTTACGAGATAGCCAGCGTCTATCAATTCGCGATGAAGAGGTCTTGGACGACTTGGGCTCCTGAAAATACACTTAGCCCACAATGAAGAGCCTCTCACCGGTCGATCCTACCCAAGCCGTTCCCAGAGTGCTGGCTGTGCGGGCGGAACCCTTTGTCGATCCTGACACAGCCGCGAATTACCTTCGAACAACCCGCCGCCACGTGCTTGAGATGGTGCGCGAAGGGCTCATCCCTGGCCACCCGCTTGATCCCTATGCCAAGAAGAAGGACTGGCGACTCCTGCTGTCGGAGCTGCACGCCTACATGCTAAGGGGCAGAATGAAACCTGAGCGAGCATGGGCCCGTGGGCCGCTACGGCTCTGTTCCCCCGGAGCCATACATTACACGCCCGACCCCGATGCCTAACTGGCGCAACGGTTCGCAGTGCCGGGAAATTGTCACGGGGGTTTCCTGCAATTGCGCTGGATTTAACAGGGGGCCATTCACGCCGACAGCATCACGGTCGAGGAAAGATATTGCCGTGGTGACTGGTCGAATCCAAAAACCGACGCCAGCGCCGCGACCATTGGCGTCTCACCAGAAGTGATTGACCGCATCCATCGTCTGAAAACACTTACGGTAGAAGTTCGGGCGGGACGAGCGATCAGAAAACACGATCTGGTTAAGTCATCCGGCCCCAACGATCTGGTATTTCAGAGCGTCCAAACCGGCGTGCCCCATGACGACCAAAACGTTTTGCGGCGGCACATCAAACCCGCAGCCCGTTCCCTTGGGTTGCCGTTCGTGAACTGGCGTTGCCTGCGAACGTCGCATGCTACGTGGCTGGTTCAAGCGGGCGCGGACCCCAAGTCCGTTCAAGGTCAAATGCGGCACTCGCGCATCTCGACCACGATGGACATCTACGCGCAGATTGTCCCGGAGGCACAGCGGAGTGCGTTAGAGAAGCTATCGAAGTTTGCAAAAAGCGGGACCGCAGATGCACGGTCCAATTCACGGTCCATTTCGGTCCAATAAGACGGGGGATCAGTGCTCACAAACGGCGGTTCAAGTCGGCAAGTCGCTGAAAGATTTGGTGGAGCTAGTCGGGATCGAACCGACGACCTCATCGTTGCGAACGATGCGCTCTCCCAGCTGAGCTATAGCCCCATGTGCGGCTGAGACCTGCTGATGTCGATTGATTTTAGCAGCGTTTTCCGACCAGGCCAAACCGCCTTAGACTGGACCGTAGACCAAAAAAGCTGCCTAGTTGTAATTAGAGCTCCGCGCTGCAGGAAGTCATGATGACCAATGCCGCCTTGTCACATCTAATACAAAAGTGGTCATGACTTTCACTCCGGTTAACGCGGACATTTCTGGTAGGCGAACGGCGTCGCTGTCACTCTCACTTGCGTTCCACGGGCTATTGCTGGGCTGGCTGCTTTATCCTCCCACCCTAAAGGTTCTGGCGCCTTCTTCCGTGGCTGCCGGCGTGAGTGGAGGTTCCGTCACTACTCTCTATTGGTCCACCCACGAGAAAACAACGAATGATTTGCCTGGCACTGCCCGCGTGGAGCAGCGAGAGCCACGCAAGCGTCTCATTTGGAAAAGTCAGCCCTCCAAGATCCGCAGAACCCAGCCGCCAGAACCGGTGCGCGGCCCGACGGAAGCACAATCTCAGTCGACCGGATCCAGTTTGGGCAATCCTTCGCCGCCCGCCGGCACTCCCTACGGAAGTCAAGGCTCCGCGTTCGGCGATGAAGTGCGGCCGGCGTTGCCGATCAACGCATATGAACCAGTCGTCGATCCAAACGAACTGCCTGGACATGTCGAAGGCAGCATCGTGGTCGAAATCACCATCGACGATAGGGGAAACATCGTGCAGAAGACGGTGCTTCAAAGTCTCGGTGCGGCTATCGACAACAAGGTTTTGGCGGCACTGGAGAACTGGCATTTTCGCCCCGCCACGCGCAACGGGGTTGCGATCCCGTCTAAGCAGGATGTCTACTATCACTTCAAACCTCAGGGCTGAACCGGGATCCAGGGAGAGTGCTGAAATTCCCGCTATAATCAGCGTGTGGGCGCCAACTCGATTCAGCCGGTCGCTTCCGCCGACTTCCCCACCCGGTGGGGCAAATTCCGCATTTTTGGATTCGAGGGAGAGTTCGGCTCAGGCGAGTCGCTACGCACGGAAGAAGCCGTAGCTTTGGTCATGGGCGACGTTCGTTCCGCTCCACCCCTGGTGCGCATTCATTCTCAATGCCTCACCGGAGACGTGTTCGGTTCACTGCGCTGCGACTGCCGCTCCCAGCTGGAGATGGCCTTGGCAATGATCGCTGAGGAACGCGCTGGCGTGCTGATCTATGAACAGCAGGAGGGACGCGGCATTGGCCTGATGGCGAAGCTGCGAGCCTACGAACTTCAGGACTCGGGCCTGGACACAGTCGAAGCCAACCAGCGTCTCGGCTTCAAAGCCGACCACCGCGAGTTCACATTGCCCGCCGAAATCCTGAAATCCTTAGGCATCTCCCACGTGCGCCTGCTTTCCAATAACCCCGACAAAGTAGCGGCGCTCGAACGCGGAGGAATTGAGGTTACCGAGCGCGTTCCCTGCGAAGTTGCACCCACCACGCACGCCGAAGATTACCTGAAGACCAAAAAAGACAAGATGGGTCACCTGTTTACCTCACGGTAAGGCGAATTATGCAGGCCAGATTGCCAACGCCGTGCGCGATAGAATTTGCTGTTGTGTGCCTTCCGGCAAAGGCAATGAGCGGAAATCATCGAGATTCTTCTTAATGTCTGGGACGCCAGGCCCGGGCCAATCTGTCCCAAACAAAGTCTTCTCCGCGATCTCCTTCAACCGCGGGAAATATTTGAGCAACGCTATCGGTGGGATGCCACTGATGTCCAAG
This sequence comes from Acidobacteriota bacterium, assembly GCA_013290025.1. GTDB lineage: Bacteria > Acidobacteriota > Terriglobia > Terriglobales > Acidobacteriaceae > JABCYV01. The sequence goes on along the minus strand of JABCYV010000124.1, from coordinate 10,162 downwards.
AAAACATTGGGATGGCGCCGCACCAGGAAGAATGCGGTGTGCATCCAGAGCGGTCGCCCACCGTGGGCAAGCAGGATTTTCAGCCTGGGAAAATCCACTGCGACATCATCGATGTAGATAGGATCGCCGTACTTGTTGCGCGCGCCCGGAAAGACGGAGGTGCCGGTGTGAAACATCACGGGGATGCCATTGGCCTCAGCAGCGCGATAGATGATTTCGAGCTCTTTCATTCCAGTCAAGTAATCGTTGGGGAATAAAAGCTGGTGCGGCGGATGGATCTTGATCATGCGGATGCCCAGCCGCAGAAGCTGCTCCATGTCCGCCAGAACATTCGACGTGTGTTTGGGATGAAGGCTGCCGCAGGAGATCAGGCGCTTAGGATTTTCCCTCGTGTAGTCGGCGATGAATTGGTTCACCCCTGAAGTAAAACCGATGACCTCCGGGGCGACGTAATTGATGAGCACCGCCCGGTCCACACCGGCGGCGTCGAGATGGTTGAGGAATAGCTTCGGTGAGCGACAAAACTCTGTGATCTGGTCAAAGTTCGGCCGTTTCTTCTTCATCAGCTCCAGCGCATGAGGCTTGAACATCTCGATGGGCTGGATATGAATATGGCAGTCTGTGATCAAGGTGGTCTTGGTCGCTGGTCGTCAGTCGTTGGTCTTTAACTACTCAACGGGAACTTATACTACTCACTCCCGCGCAAATTCTTCTAAGCGGATTGGGATCACCGTGGAAGGGCATGGCTTCAGCCATGCCACCGTGATGGCCAAAGGCGCGGGCTATGGCCGCTGCGCTTTTTTCACTTCTTTGCTGACAACCCGGTTCTTAGCCCTCCGCCTTCAGTTCCCGTTCGCCACCGCCATCACCGCGCGCTTGGTGAATACGCGGATCATCTCGCGGCGGTATTCCGGAGTGAGCGCTGAGGTAGTCAACGGCTTAGCTGTCTTGGCGGCTAAAACGCCGACGGATTCTGCCAAGGCCTCGTCGACAGCCTTACCCTCCAACATTTCAGTCACGCCTTTCACCAGCAGCGGCGCCGGATTCACTGCGGTGATTGCTAGGCGCGCGTCAGCGACGTAACCGTTTGACCGCTTCATTGCGACGGCGACACCCGCCAGCGGATAGTCAATTGACCCACGAATGCGCAGCTTGCGATAAACGCCTCGATAGTCCGCAGAGGACTCGGGCAGGAACACTCGTGTCAATAGCTCGTTGGCTTGCAGCTTGCGATACGCGTCCCCTTCGCCGGTGTAGAAGTCGCTCAGCCGCATGCGCCGAACACCGGACGCGCTCGCAATTTCGACTTCGGCGTTCAAACATAGCAATGCCGGGGGCGTGTCCGCGGAAAATGCGGCCCAGCACTTGGTTCCCCCTGGCGCTACGTGACAGAGATCACCATCCTTCTTAATGCAAAATCCGCAACCCTTGCGCCAGGTAAGCGACTGGTTGTACCAGAGGCAGCGCGTATCGAGACAGATATTTCCTCCGATGGTGCCCATGTTGCGAAGGAGAGGTGAAGCGACAGTTGCGGCTGCCTCAGTCAACACCGGGTAATGGCGCCGCAGGAAGTCGGCGCGCTCAATGAAAGCGAGCGTGGTCAGCGCGCCGATCTCGACTCCGTTTCCCGGTCGCGGGCGGATACCTCGGAGTTCCCCAATGTGACGAATGTCGAGCACATGCTCGGAATCAAAAAGTCCCTGCCGCATGGATGGGATGAGGTCTGTTCCCCCAGCCAGCACGCGAATCCCGAGATCGTGCTTTGCCAGATATCCGACGGCCTCTTCCACCGTGCGTGGCCTTACTAACTTGAATTGCGAAAGACTCAATCGCCACCTGCCGCTTCGGCCGGGCCCTCGCGTCGTGCCGGATCGAGAGGATGGCGCTCTGGTCCTTTACCCCGAAACCACAGTGAGCCACCATGCTCCCGGAATTTCGCCGGCGCGGTAGGATCGATTCCTTCCGTGAGGTTGATCTTCTTCTGGCCTCGCTGCGCTCGCAGTGCGGCCAGCACGCGCTCCGGCGTGAATGGCACCTCGTGCAGCCGAACTCCGACCGCGTCATATATGGCATTCGCAATCGCGGGAATGGTCGCTGCCAGTGAGCCCTCGCTGCATTCCTTGGCCCCAAAGGGGCCTTCAGGATCGATGCTTTCCACAATGATCGGTTCGACCTCTGGCGATTCGACCGAAGATGGACTGCGATATTCGAGCAGCCCGGGATTCATCAGCATGCCGTCTTTCCAGACCATTTCTTCGGTTAGAGCCTGGCCCATGCCCATCCATACGGAGCCGATAATTTGCCCTTCGACTGAGACCGGGTTCAACGCGCGGCCGCAATCGTGCGCCGCCCACACTTTGTGGACGGTAACTTCGCCGGTTTCTTCGTCCACGCTGACTTCGGCCACCTGGGCCGAGTACGAGTAGGCGGGCGACGGACCGACGCCACCACCTTTGTGTTTGCCGCCGCGGGCCTCTGGGGGAGGTGCGTAGGAGCCGGTTCCGGTCAAAGCTCCGTGAAAGTCAATCGCGGCGACCACAGCTTCTTCGAATGTCATCCAGTCTTTCGGACCTTCGTCCTTGCGTTTCTGTTGCAACGAACCACGCAGGATTTGGCCCTCGACACGACCTGAGACGGAGGCCGACGAGCCTTGCTCGGCCGGACGGCCGAAGGCGGCCGTCCCCACATGGCCATTTTTTCTGAAAACTGAATCATCACGAAAAATGAGTTCCTCAGGGGCGCAGCTCATCTTGCGGGCCGCGGCTGCCGCAATCTGCTTCTTTACTTGCTCCGCCGCGCGCAGCGTGGCATTGCCGGCCATAAAGGTCACCCGGCTGGAGTACGATCCGATGTCGATGGGCGTGAGGTCGGTATCAGCGGCGACGATTTTCACGCGGCCGAGTGAGCAGCCCAATGTTTCTGCGGCAATCTGTGCCGTCATCGTGTCGGAGCCTTGCCCAATCTCCGACGCGCCTGTGTAAACCACGACCCCGCCGTCGCGATCGATCTTGATGTTGACCGTGGAGTGCGGCATATCTGATCGGATGATCGAATTGGCCGCCCCGCTGACGTAGTGACTGCAGGCGATTCCGAGGCCACGACTCCGCGGCAACTTTCCCTTACGTTGTTTCCATCCCGAACGCTCGACCACTTTCTCGATGCACTCCGGCAGGCCGTAACTCTGCACCCGCAGACCGTTGACCGTGACGCAAGGCGGCTGGAGCAGGTTGCGCTGGCGAATGTCGGCTGGATCGAGATTTATTTTTGCGGCTAGCTCGTCCAGTTGCGACTCGAAGGCAAAGCGGACGTTGACCGTGCCGTGTCCACGCATGGCGCCACAGGCGGGCTTATTGGTCAGCACGCGGTATCCGTCGTACTGGATATTAGGAATGTCGTAAAGGGCGCCCAGCAGCGCGCCGGAATAGAGAATCGTGACCACACCGTATGAGCAGTACGCACCACCGTCTTGGATGACTCGCGCTTTGACAGCGGTGATGCGACCGTCATTTTTCACACAGGTCTTTAGGTCGATAATGGTTCGCGGACGTCCGCGGTGTGCCCAGAATACTTCTTCGCGTGTGTAAGTGATTTTCACCGGAGCTCGCGCCGCCCGCGCTGCTATGGCGGCAATGATTTCCAGCGGGATGACTTCGCTCTTGCCCCCGAATCCTCCGCCCACGAGCGGTTTGATGACGCGAATCTGCGCCATGGGCATCTCGAGAACCAGCGACAGCTTATGTTGCAGGTAATACGGAACCTGCGTAGAAGACCAAACCGTCAAGCGGCCCCGCTTGCCGGTTTGCGAGTCAATCTCGAATTGGGCCAGCGTGGAATGCGGTTCCATGGCGGCGTGGGTGACTTCATTGGCGATGAAACGCGCTTCAGCCACATGATCGGCATCGGCAAAGCCCTTGTCGGGATCGCCGAAAACGTGGTGATAGTCCTTCTCAAGATTGTGCGGCTTGTTGTCGTGGATTAAGTCGGCCTCTGCCTTCATCGACTCTTCGGGATCGAAGTACGCGGGCAGCACTTCGTACTCGACGTCAATCAACTCCAATGCTTGGTCCGCTGTGGCTTCGTCAATCGCAGCCACACAGGCCACGTTGTCGCCTACATATCGAACTTTGTCGAGAGCCAGCGCGTGCTCGTCGTGGCCGACAGGAAGAATTCCGTAGGGATTGGGCGCGTCTTTGCCGGTGACTATCGCGACCACGCCGTCGAGCGCTGCGGCGCGGCTGGTGTCAATGCGCTTGATGCGCGCGTGCGGAAATGGCGAATGAAGGATCCTGCCCACGAGCATGCCCGGGAGATTGAGATCGTCGGTGTATTTGCCGCTGCCGGTGGTCTTGCCGGCAGCGTCGACCATAGCAATCGGTTTGCCGATGATAGAGAAGTCAGTCATAGCTCAAAATTCAGGTGGTCATCAACAACCGGGTCTGTCATCCCGAGCGAAGTCGAGGGATCCGCTGTTATCTTGCTTCCGCCATTCCCTTCTGCTCGGCCTCAATCGCGGCCTTGATGGCCTGATACATCTGGCTATAGCCGGTACAACGGCACAAATTCCCGCTGAGCGCGCCGCGAATATCTTCCTCGGTCGGCCTCGGATTCTCCGCCAGCAGATGGGTTACCGTCATGATGAAACCCGGCGTGCAGAATCCGCACTGCGCGCCGCCCCAGTCGCCGTAAGCCTTCTGAATGGCCGCCAGGCTGCCATGCCCGCTGACACCTTCAATCGTCGTGATCTCCTGACGTTCGCAACTGGCGGCCAGCATAGTGCAGGAGAGCATGGGCACGCCATCCACCTGCACGGTACAAGCTCCGCAGGAAGAATCGTCACAGCCACGCTTTGAGCCGGTCAGCTGCAGGTCCTGGCGCAGCGCGTCCAAAAGCAGCTTGCTGGGCTCGACTGCCAGTTCGTATGAGCGGCTGTTGACTCGAAGTTCGATGAGTTCTTTTTTCATCCGCGGCTTCAGCTCTCAATACAGCGGGACTTTTGGGTCCACGGTGCGCGCCCAGCCATCGATTCCGCCGCGCATGGACTGCACCTTTTCGAATCCCTGCTGGCGCAGCCAATTGGTGACACTCAGAGAGCGCACGCCGTGATGGCAGACCACGACGATATGGTCGTCGGGATCAAGGTCTTGATGAGCCCGAGTCGGCACATCGCCCATGGGAATGTTCCTGCTTCCGTCGATACGCGCCTTCTCCTGCTCCCAAGGCTCACGCACGTCAAGCAGGGTAAACTTCTCGCCACGCTTGAGCATGGCCTTCACTGCTCCGGAGCTGATTTCGAAATCCATGGCTGTCATTCTGGCCCCTTCGTAACGTCCACCGCTTGTCCGGAAGAAAATGTCACCACCAGACTGACAAGCGCCGCAGCCGCCCACAGTGCTGCAGATATCACTCTCACCAGGCGAACCGCATCCACGGGTGCGACCTGCCATACGGCCAGTGCGAGGCCGAGCACGAAGTTCGCCATGACCAAACCGAAAAAGACACGTTCGCGCCAGCAGCGAGTCTCACCCAGCAATCCCACCATCAGCAAAACCCACACGCCATAGGTCGCGATCGACCAACCATCATGCGTCCACTCGAACTCCGCCCGACGCACGTGGCTATAGGACAGATACGCCAGATAGGAACACGCCAAAGTTCCGGTGACTCCCCATAACGGCATGCCGCACATCAGGTGAGCGGATCGGGCTCTGCCAGCCTGCCGCGTTGGGGTCACGTGCGCTTCCATATCGGCTCGCGTTTCTGAAGGAAGGCTTCGATTCCCTCTTGCACATCCTCGGTTTTCATCAACTCTTCCAAATAGATTTTCTCGGAGCGCGCCAACCCCTTGTCGAAGTGAATCGAATCCCACGCATAGCTGGCTTTCTTGGTAATGGCCAACGCCGCTGGACTCAGTTGCAAAAGGCGAGCGGTCGTCTCGCGCACTGCTGATTCGACTTCTGCATCAACCATGGCACGGTTCGCCAAGCCAATATTGGCGGCTTCGCCCCCGCTGATCGTGCGGCCGGTGAGGATGAGATCGGCGGCGTGCTTCTGGCCGACCAAAGCCGCTAACGCCGTGACCGCAACCGGCGGATAGCACCCCAGCTTGATCTCAGGAAAACCCCACGTGGCCGATTCCGATGTGTAGACCAGATCACAGACCATCGCCAATTCCGCGCCCCCACCCAGACAATGGCCGTGGACTGCGGCGATGGTTACCTTGCGCAGCGCGACCAGCGTCCTGATGACGGCATGAAACTTGGACAGCATGGTTTCGACTTTGTCGGGCGTATGGGCGGCGACATCCACGCCGGCGGAAAACGTCTTACCACCTCCCGCGATAACGATTACCGATATATCGTGGCGTGACTCAATTTCCGCCAACGCCTGCGACAGCTGTTCCATCATCGCAATGTCGATGACGTTCAGCGGCGGATTGCTCAAGTCGAGGCGGCCCACAGGATCGTGAAACTCGAGTGTGATCCGCGAGAGGCGGGTTGGGGATTGCGTTGCCAAATGTTTGCTCTGGAGCGGCTGTCCACGCCGCCCACTCTACAGGTTGATCGCTGACTTTCGGACCTCGCTGATCGTCTCCAGCGGATCGCGGCCACCCTCTTTGGGAACGATCCACTTTTTCTCGTTGCTGATGATATCCAGCAGTAACTTCTTATCTTCCGCCCTCGGCATATATTCCTTCAGGTGCTGATCGTAGGCTTTATCGTCCAGCGCTTCGCCGGTCTGGGCGTGAAACTTCTGCCCCGCCCAACGGCCGATAGCGCGATTGAACTTGATGTCCGGCGCATACAGCTTGGGCTCGCCCGGTTTCAAAACGCCGTTGAAGCGATCGATCAAACCAGCAACTTCATCGCGATAAAGATGGCGATTGTAGTCGTTCAGCTCATCGAGCTGCGCGTCGTGTTCATTCTTCGGCTCATCGTAGCGACCCTTGATGCCCCACACGTACGCCCAGTGCGCCGAACCGGAATGATCGGTGCCAAATAAGTCGTATGAGCTCGAAATCCACTTATTGAGGTATTTCTGGATCAGCCATGCCGGAATAACGCCAGCCTGAACGATTCGGCGCAGCCCATCGTTACCCGTACCCATGTGAAAGGCTTCCTCACGCAGCATGTACGACATAGAGCGGCCCAGTGGAGCGAAGGCAGAGTATTTCAGCATCCGCAACTGGAATTTGCCATCACGGTCGACGAAGTCCGTGTAGGTGAAGAAATCCATCCAATTGTCGACGTCAACGTTGAAGGCACCGAGCAGCCGCTTGTTTTCGAAGGCGCGCCGCTCCAGCATTTTCTGCGCTTCCACTTTCCCTGAATATCCAAAATGTTCCACCAGCAAAGCACACATCTGCCAGCCATGGCGCATCTCTTCGATCATCACGCGAGTAATCGCTTTGCGGTCCCAGTCCGTGGGCGCGCTCTCAAACAGATGCCGCTGTTGTTCCACGCTGGCAAATTCAGTATCGCCCTGATAGACGATAAGGTTGATCAGCGCGTCGCGCATCTGCTGGGTTGGCACCTGGCGCAGGTTGTCCCACTTGCGGCGGCCCTTGAAGGCGCCGAACTGAATTTCCTCTGTTTCAATCGCGCCGTAGAGCGTGTCGAATTTGAAATTGGCAATCTCGTCGTGATTGACGCCGATCTCTTTGCGCCAGTCGTCAAACATTCCCACCCAGTCACTGAAGGTTCCGATTTTTGCAACTTTTCCCGGCATAAGTCCTCTAGCATTCGCTTCTATAAATTCAGCCAAACCGTTTTCAATTCCGTGTAGTGCTCGATAGCGTGCATGCCTAATTCTCGGCCGAATCCGGAACTCTTGTATCCGCCAAAACCTAGCGAAGCGTCCATCAAGCCGTAGGTGTTGATCCAAACGGTTCCGGCTTTGAGTTGTCTAGATACCATGTGAGCTTTCTTGATATCGCGCGTCCATACGGCGGAGGCCAAGCCATAAGGATTGTTATTGGCCTGCTGAATCACCTGATCGATATCATCGAAGCTAAGCGTAGCCAGCACGGGTCCAAAGATCTCCTCTTGCGCGATGGTCATCTCGTTTTTCACGCCGCCGAAGATCGTAGGCTCGATAAAAAATCCCTTGCCGCCATCGACTGATACGCGGTTGCCGCCGGCAATCAGCTTCGCACCTTCCTTTTTCCCGGTTTCAATGTAGCCGAGAACCGTTTTCATCTGTTCCTGACTGACGATTGCGCCCATGCGAGTCTTAGGATCGAGCGGATCAGCAGGCTGCATCTTCTTGGCGCGCGCGACCAGTTTTTCCAGAAATTCGTCTTGTATCTTGCTTTCGAGGAATAAGCGTGACCCGGCGTTGCAGACCTCGCCTTTACCGTAGAAGATTCCAGTGATTGCGCCTTTTACGGCGCTATCGATGTCGGCGTCGGCGAACACAATGTTCGGCGACTTCCCCCCAAGTTCGAGGGTGAGGCGCTTCATGGTGTCGGCCGCGCTTCGCATGATTTCCTGGCCGACCACGGTTGAGCCGGTAAATGCAATCTTGTCTATGCCGGGATGACGAACTATAGTTCTCCCGACTTCGGCTGAGCCGGTGACAATGTTCAACACGCCCGGCGGCACACCTGCCTCGACTGCCAATTCCCCGAATCGCAACGCGCTCAACGAAGTCAAACTGGCTGGCTTCCAGACGATGGTATTGCCGCAAGCGAGGGCTGGGGCGAACTTCCAGGATGCCAGCAGGAGCGGAAAATTCCAGGGCACGATCATCCCAACCACGCCAACCGGCTCGCGCAAGGTATAGGTAAAGGCTGTCTCGAAAGTGTTGACGGTTTCGCCGTGGATCTTCGTCGCCCATCCCGCGTAATAACGCAGGACATCGATCACCATTGGCATGTCAACGTAACGCGCCTCGAAAATCGGCTTGCCGTTGTCGAGGGTTTCAAGCTCAGCCAATTCGTCGATATTTTTCTCAACCAATTCGGCCAGCTTCCAGATCAGCCGTCCGCGCTCGCTGGCCGACATCTTGCGCCATGGGCCGGTGCGATCATCAGAGGCGCGGCGAGCCGCCTGGACGGCCCGGTCGACATCCGCGGGCGAAGCTTCGGCAATTTGCGTCAATACCACTCCCGTAGCGGGATTGATGGTATCGAATGTTTTCGAACCGCCCACCCACTGGCCATCAATCAGTAGATGCCCAGGAGATATTCTGGATTTCGTGGCTGTGATCATTTATTCTTCACCGCTCATTCGGAGGGCCAAGGGCAGTCACACTCACTTCGCTTTAAAGATGGCCGGCCGCTTCTCCACGTATGCTGCCAGACCTTCCTTGGCGTCATCACTCTGGAACAGCAACTGTTGGTTTTCGCGCTCGACTGCGAGCGCGGATTCCATTGGAATCTCCCACCCGGTCTGGACAGCGCGCTTGATGCGTCCCACCGCCTTCGCGGCTTTGTTCGGCGGGCAGAACTGACGCGCATATTCCATCATGTTCTCCATGAAATTCTCGCGCTCGTAGATGTCGTTGATAATCCCGAGCTCGAGCGCCTCTTCAAAGGAAAACGTATTTCCTGTCACCATCAGCTCAATCGCCTTGCTTTTACCTACCAAGCGGGAGAGGCGCTGCGTGCCACCGGTGCCCGGCAGCACTCCCAGGTTCACTTCCGGCAAGCCGATTTTGCCCGCGTCCTTCCGCGCGATGCGAATGTCAGCGGCCATTGCGATCTCAAGCCCGCCGCCGACACAGTGGCCGTTCAGCGCGGCGATCACCAGCTTGGGTGTGTGCTCCAGGCGCAGCAGAGTCTCGTTAGCGTGCAGGCAAAAGTAATACTTAAAGGTTGGATCAACACTCGCCAGCATCTTGATATTCGCGCCCGCAGAGAAAAATTTATCGCCAGCCCCCGTAAGCACGATGATGTACACGTCGTTATCCATCCGGGCCTTCAGGACGGCGTCATCGAGCTGGCGGTTCATCTCGTAGGTGTAGGTATTGGCCGGGGGATCGCACAACTCGATCACCGCAACGCCGGCATCGGTACGGTAGTTGATTAGTTGCTTGGTAGTCTCTCCGCTCACCGGTTGCACTGTAGTAGCCATCATGAGCTCCTTATTGAGGTCGTAAAATCCAAATTCAGTTCGATACCAAAGATTTCCTTTTCCCTCTCTTTTCGATCGCGCCCCCGCAA
>JABCYV010000123.1 GCA_013290025.1 Acidobacteriota bacterium | reverse complement strand
AGTGCGCGATGCCTTTATACAGCGCCTCAGCGATCTGCTGACGATATTCCGAACTCTTCAACTTGCTTTCATCTTCGGGACTGCTGACAAAGGAAACTTCGGCGAGGATCGCCGGCATAGATGTTCCCGTCAACACCACATAGGAAGCCTTCTTGACTCCGCGGTTGCGAATGCCTGGAATCTTCGCCGCCAGCATACTGTAAAGCGAGCGTTGCACGCTGGCCGCAAACTGTCGTGACTCCTGGACTTTTTCACGGATATCCACGTTGGTCCAGTTGACGTTCTGAAGCGACTTATCCTCGGGATCGGTCTCGCGCGGCCGCGCTCTCACGGATGAATATGTGTTGGTATAGTAAGTCTCGGCCCCACGCGCCGAAGAGTCTCCACTGTAGTTGGCATGAACCGAGACGAACAGATCAGCTTTCGAAAGGTTCGCGATTTCGGCACGCTTCTCCAGCGCGACATAACTGTCATCTTGACGCGTGTAGATGACCTCAGCGCCCAGTCCGCCCTGGATTAGGTCCCCCACACGTTGCACGATGTCGAGAACCAGATCTTTTTCCAACAAGCCTTTGCGGCCGACCGTGCCCAAGTCCCATCCCCCGTGGCCAGCATCGAGCACGATGCGGATCTTCGGTACTTGCGCCCGCAGCTGCCGGTCATTCGGAGAAGCAGATTGAACAGGAGAAGCGAGCGGCTCGGGCTTGGGCGTAGCGCCAGGATTGACAATCTCCGCTTTTGTCCTGATCTGGGTCGCGCTCTGTCTCTTGGGATGGGTATTCGTTGCGGCGCGGTGGACCTCGACGACCAGGCGATAGGGACTGGATTCCAGTCTGACCGAAAAATCGGAGGCAGCGTTGGTCTCCAGCACCACGCGAGTCACGCCACGCTTGGGCTGCGCAATGCGCACACGAGCCAGTAGCGAGTCTTTCACCTCGAGGGTCTTGCCAAAAAGACCCGGAGTCAATCCGGTGTCATGCAGATCAACGTAGATTCTCTCTGGATCGCTAAGCCGATGGGCCTCGTACTGAACCTGATCCTGCAGATCAACGATAACTGTGCTCGAATCTGCCGAGGACGATTGGGTGATGCCGGTAACGCGAGGCAGCGTTCCCGGTTTTTCAGGATTTGAAGAAGACGGGTCAGTCGCGTCTGTCGCGGCATTCTCGTTTTCGGATTCGGCAGGCTTGCTTTCTGCTGGGGAGGGCTGCAAAACGCCTTGATGCGGAGGCGCAACGGTGACATGGGTCTGGTGACGAATTCTCCACCACAGTCCTCCTGCCAGCGCGACTGCAGCCAGCAATACCAACAGCACGACCGCGAGCCCAGGCCTCGAGCTTTCCCTCTCGCCGAGTGCCGAGAAGATTGTGGGATTGTCGTTCGGTTGGGGACTGTCTCGGTCAGAGCCTGACTTTTGGGTTTCGTTCTGGATTTCGCTTTGAACTTCGGGCTCGGAAATTTCAATGGACTGCCTGGCTTCGACTTTATCCGCAGAAACCACTCGCTCCGAAATCTCGGCCAGCCGATCTTCCTCTTCCGGCTTCATGGCCGCCAGGACCAGCTCGGCGAGTAAGCTGAGACTCCGAACATCACTGTCGTTGAAGCCGTAAGCCGCGCTGGAAAAGGCTTCCAGGAGGCCGATCACGCTGCGTTGTCCCGCCAGCGGCACCGCAACCATGGAACGCGTGCCTAACCTGCGGCAGGCTTGCACGTTCACCCGCGGATCGTTCTCCACGTCATCGCAGCGAATGATTCGAGCAGTGCGCAGGCAAGCGCCGGAGAATCCTGACTTAGGATCTAAGCGGGCCCCGGTGTCGGGGGCAATTGTCCCAGCCGATGCCCGACAGACGATCGCGTCGCCTTCTGCCAGAGCAATGGCGATGCCGTCGGCGCCTGTGATGGCTAGAGCGCGCTCGGCCACCAGATGGAGAACTTCATCTAAAACGAATTGTTCCAGTTCCCAAACATCAGTTGGATCTGAAGCTATTCCGCTATGCGCTTCGCGCACTCGGCGCTGCCGTATTTGTTCGTGCAGGGAAGAAAAGGCAAGGAGGGCTTGCAGAGCCTCATGACTCGGCGCCAACACCGCGGACGCGGATTCGGTCTTAGGTATCGAGGCTGCGGCTGATTCCGGCATCTCGCTAGTTAACCCCGGGTTCGCATTGTGCGGACTCGCGCTCATGAAAACAGTGGTAATCCCTGTGACTACATGCGTCAATCCCAGTGTGCCACAGGAAAAAAGCCTGTCAATTCACGGCTTGCGCACCCCGCAAGCAAAGGTCGCCTGCCAGGGTCCGGGGGATGCCGGTAGCTGTACGTTACAGGTGTTTTGTCCTAATCGCAATATTTCCTTGCCGAACCAAGGTGGGAAGCAGTGATGGGTCTTTGGTAAGCGACAGCGTCGTTGCCAAGCTACCCTGCCTCTTCGACCTATTGCGCTCGGCTTGGATTTGGGCATATCCTTAGATTTTGGAAGTGTTTACGGGCTGTGGTCGGTGAGCGAAGAAAATAAGAAGTCGCGCTGGGCTTGGCCTTTGGGTCTGGCTACAGGGGTTGCGGGCGCTGCTTTAGTGCTATTCCGCGGTTGCTGGCACGGAAAAATGAGCTGGCCAGTTCGCGCCCAGGGCTACGCCTATCAGGTGTGCCTAGGCTGTGGTATTAAGCGCCTGTTCGACGAAAAGAACTTTCAGGCTTACGGGCCGTACCGTTACGACCTCAATCGCCTTATTGCCTGGGACCATGCTCAGCGGGAAAAGGCTGAACCCGCTTTTCCTCCATCCGAAGAACGTCCGGCCTCTTGACGTCCCCGAACCAGCGCGGTTACTGAGGCGCTTCCGTTCCCCCGCTTAAGATTTGACCATGGAGTATCGGTCGGATCTTTCGCCATCCAGCGGCGCCGCTGCCGCCGCTGCAGTCGCACCATACCGAAAGCGTCGACATTTCCGCCAGAAGATTCACAATCTGGCGTATGTGAACCTGGATCAAGCTAACGGTGGCATCATCCGCAACCTTAGCGAGGCCGGCATCGCCATCCAGGCGGTAGCTCCCTTACGAGCTAACCAGCAGATTTATCTACGCTTCGAATTGCTGAGTCCGCGCACCCGGATGGAAGCTGCAGGTCGTGTCGCTTGGGCCGACGCGCTGGGCCAGGCTGGAGTTGAGTTTCTTTCGATTCCGCAACGTTCTCGCCGACTGCTTAAGGAATGGCTCTTCACCCAGCTTCTAATGATGGCTCACCAGGGCGTTTTCGACTCCGTCTTCTTGCATAGCAAGCGGACCGGAGAAGCCACAGAATTGCTATTTTCGGCCGCTCCTCGCCCGGCCATCCGCTTGCAGGCTGAGGCAGCGATTTCTCCGGAGCACTGGGGACTTAGCAAAGACAAGCCGAATCCACCATCAATAGCAGAAGCGTCACACCGGCCACTGCAACTCCATGGTTTTCCCGTCCCCATTTCAGCCCGCAGCCTTTCGTGGCTAGCGGATGGGCTGATCCTTTTGTCCGCGGTGTTGCTTTTTTCCGTGGTCTCCCTCGCCATGACCCACACTTTTCCTGCTTGGTGGTTCGCGCTGGGGCTCGCATTCGGGGCTCTATGCCTGTTTACGGTGGCTTATTGGTTCCTATTCGTGATCTGCATCGGAAGCACGCCGGGCACTCACCTGGCGCAGCTTGCCACTGATTCCGATCGAATGCATGCGCAGGAAGACTTCAGGCCGCGATTCCGATAGGGTTGAGCCGTTCTCTCAAATCACCAACGAAGACGAATCTAATTCACAAAGTATTGCCGCTCCAGCCAGAGTTGCAGGTCTCGCTTGATGCGCTGATTTGTATCGACAAAACGGATGCCGGCATTGCCTTGGGGGTCCATCCAAGCCACTTCTCCCTCCACCTTCATCGAGCGCCGGCTTCCGGGCAGAGCAAACCGGACTTGAACTGGACCTTCGGTTGGTAATGGCTTTCCTACGTGGATCCCGACGCCGCCCTGGCTAAGGTTCATAAGATGAGCTCGCAGGCGCTTGTTCGATCCACACGTCACTGACACCTGCAGATCCAGGGCCTGGCGATGGTAGCGGAGCCTCTCATCCACAATCATGTTCCGAGCCGCCGACAACGTGTGCACCGCTTGCTCAACCGAGATTGGTTTTTCGAACACGAAAGCTCCTCTTTCAATCTCGCGCTGCTTCCGTCGGCTCGATCCGCCCATGATGAGTAACGGCACCGAACTCCGGATGGCCTTGTTTTCCTTACCGAGCAGTAAACTGGCGGCGCCGCTCAGATCGCAATCCACAATCAAAGCGTCGATCTTCGACTTGGCCAATTTTGCCCGAGCACGCTCCGGTTCCGATTCCACATCCACGGCAATGTGCAGACCGCCAAGAATACATTCCAATACGCTGACTTCTTGCCAATCGCGCGAAACCAAAAGGGATGAGAGTGTCATCTCGACACTCTAGCCTTGCAGCTGACTGTCCCCTAGATCACCGAGGTAATGAAAGGCGATCTCGGGCTCACACTTTGAATTCGTGCTTTGATTCAACAACCGCGTCCGATATCGTACTACCGAAGTCCGACGTCCGACCCACGGAGCCCGATTTATACCACTCGACGGTGCGGCGCAGTCCTTCCTCGAAATCCACTTTTGGTTCGTATCCCAGGTGCTTCTGTGCCCGAGACAGGTCAGCCAGGGAATGCTTTACGTCACCCGCGCGCTCAGCCTCATATTTCACATCACCGGTGTAACCAATTAGTTTTTTCAGAATTCGGAAGGTCTCATTGAGGTCGGTTCGCACTCCGGTGGCTACATTGAAAACGCGTCCGGCAACATCGGCGGCTGGGGCCTTGCAGGCCAGCAGGTTCGCAGCGACTGCGTTGTCCACGTAGGTAAAATCACGACTCTGCCTGCCGTCGCCGAAGATAGTGGGATGCTCGCCTTTGAGCATTTGAGTAATGAACTTAGCCAGCACGCCCGAATACGGCGACGTGGGATCCTGACGTGGCCCGAAAATATTGAAATAACGCAGGCATACCGTTTCCAAGCGGTAACAGCGATAGAACGAAACCATGTAATATTCGCTGGCCAGCTTGGCGACGGCGTAAGGCGATATCGGGTCTGGTGGCATGGCCTCGTGCTTGGGAAGAGTAGGCGTTTCCCCATAAGCGGAGGACGACGCCGCATATACCACGCGCTTGACCTTTGCGTCTCTCGCTGCCACCAGCACGTTAACGGTGGCATCCAGGTTGGCGCTGTTGCTAGTCAGAGGATCTGCCACAGAGCGGGGTACGGAAGGAATTGCGGCCTGATGCAAAACATAGTCCGTACCTTGGCATGCCGAGCGTACGGCATCGAGGCTCAACAAGTCAGTTTGTCGAAAATCGATGCGATGTAAAATCTCCGCGAGATTGTCGCGCTTGCCGGTAGAAAGGTTGTCGACCCCTCGCACCTGGTCACCCTGCGCCAGAACCGCCCGCGCCAGAGCTGATCCAATAAAGCCTGCAATGCCGGTTATCAGGTATGTGGCCATAAGCAATTCATCATAACGGATCGGTCCGGAATGCCGAAAAGCGACCGAAGCCTTACCGACAAGAATGCTCAGATAATGGTTATCTGGATGATGTTGTTGCAGGTCTGTCCTTGATCAAACTGGGCGCGAATGGTTTGGTCCATGGGAAAAAGGCTGCGCTGGTCGCCACAAAATCCGATCACGGACGATGTGCCATTCAGGAGAAATGTCACAAACGTGACCTGGACGGTACCATTTGTCCCCCGACCTCGCTTAGTTGGACAATGCTGACGAGACCGCTGACCGTTCCCGGCTGGATAGCCCCACGGACAGATATGTTTCCACAGGCAACTGATCCAAACATGAGGAAGATCAATGGAATGAGGCACACGAGGCGTTTCACAGATTACCTCGGACGGGGATTAACAAATTTTACACCCCCGGAGCGGGTGCCCGGCCCGTCAGTGTCGGCAGCTAACGCGGCGCTTGTCGATTCCGTTCCTGGCTTTGGCTGAGCAACTCGGTGAACTCTTCGCGCGATAGCGCGCGGTTGCCTTGAAAGAATTTCGCCACGGCACTGAGAGCCGCAGTCGGATCGGTGATCATCAACGGATCGGGTACAGCGGAGGCGGCCGGGGATGATCTTGGCTTAAGCTCGGAGTGGGAGTCTCCGCCGGACAACCTCAGCACTATATCCTGAAGTCGCGATTGATCGGCCTCAGCGATCTCGGTGAAAGCAATGCCCATGCCCAGTAGAGGATAGGAAGTCTTGACCACGCCTTTTCCCCGCATCCGAGTGCCGTTCACTTCGATGACCATGTCTACGCGCGTCCCCACCTGCGAGGTGGCCTGCATTTCTACGTAGCATCCGCTCGTACTGATGTCAGTGACCGTGGCCCAGGTACGCACATCGATACTTTCTGTTCGGAACTCAACGCTGCCTTCGCACTTGTAGCGCGGGTGCCGCCGCTTTTCCGCACTCGGAGACGATCCTGTATTGCTTCCGGCTGCGGGCATGGTTACCGCGGAGAGGGATGGTGTCGGCTCAGCCGTGGCCAAGCTTTCGTTGCTTCGCCTCAGGGCGCGTAGGTACTCTAAGTTGGTGCTAGGGGTGGCTTCCTCGCCATAGTCGGGCATTTCCGTTCGAGAATCCATATCCCTGCTTCTGGTACAACTCGGGGGGGAACGCCAACTTCTGCGCGCGAGTTCTACCTTGGAATCCTACGAAAGCTTGCCAACAGTAGGAAAACGGCTGCGCTAGCCGAGGCTTACGGAGGGTGGGAGGCGTTCCCACATCGGGAAGCGGTTCACAATCGGGCGCTGCTGTAGTTCTCCACCGCAGAGCGGATTTCGCGCCAAAGTTCGTCACGCCCCGCCCCAGTCCTAGCCGAGTATGGGACAATGCGCGCCGCGGGATATTCTTGGCTCAGTTTCTGCAAGGAATTGCCCAATTGGTTGGAAGAGAGCCGGTCGCTTTTAGTACCCACGATCAGGAGGGAACGATCGCTGGCGGCGAGGAAGTGCAATAACTGGGCGTCGCTGGCCTGGGGCGGCACGTTGACGTCGACCAGCGCCAGACACAACGCCAGGCAAGGCCGCTCCTTGAGGTAGGGATCGATGAAAGCCGGCCACTGGCTCGAGACCTCACGTGAAAGCTTGGCGTAGCCGTAGCCTGGCAGGTCGGCAAAGATCAGCTCAGGCAGCGGTTTCCCGGGCCAGCGGATCTGGTAGAAATTAATGGATCGCGTCCGCCCGGGTGTAGAGCTAGTTTTAGCTATCTTTGATCCCAGCAGTGAATTGATAACGCTGGATTTCCCCACGTTTGATCGCCCCAGAAAGGCTACTTCGGGTAAACCGGGATCAGGGAAGTGGCTGGGATCACTCGCGGCGAGCAAAAATTGGGACAGAACACGCATGCAACAGTTTGCAGTTTTGATGCCCTAACTTGCAAGAGGGCCCGCGAGAGAAAAACGAATAGACCCCATGGAAAATTGTTTATAGTGGTGCGCTTTTTGCTATGATCCTTGGCGCTGTGGGGCCCCGCTGTTGCAGCTCGATTCGCTGTCTTTGCGCAATTCTCTGCCTAATCCCTGTCGCTGCTCACGCGGGTTCAGCTACTCTCCCCAACACCAGCGAGCCTGCCGCGACGCCACCGGTCATCGTGATCGGTTTCGTCGGCGGTTTTGTCAAACACGATGACGCCGTTCACAGCGCGGTTCAGGTGGCGGCGCGACTCCGCGGACAGTATCCGTCTGGCGTGTATGTGGAGACCTTAGAGAATCGTAATAGAAAAAAAGCCTACGGCGAAATATTGCGAATTGTGGACACCGACGGCGATGGGAAGTTGTCGATGGAAGAAAAGCAAAATGCCCGTATCATCCTTTATGGGCACAGTTGGGGCGCCTCGGAAGCCGTTACTCTGGCGCGACAATTAGAAAGAAAGGGCATCCCGGTGCTGCTCACGGTGCAAGTGGACAGCGTTTCCAAGCAAGGGGAGGATGATAGCATCATTCCCGCTAACGTTGCGCAGGCAGCAAATTTCTATCAACGGGATGGCCTGCTGCACGGCCAGCCCCGGATTCGCGCCGCCGACCCAGCCCGAACTCAGATCATCGGAAATTTCCGCTCCAACTATAAAACTAATCCCATCAGTTGCGAGCGCTACCCCTGGTACGATCGTTTGTTCATGAAGTCTCACATCGAAATTGAATGTGATCCTCGCGTTTGGGCTCAGGTGGAATCCCTGATCCATTCGAAGTTGCCGTCGCAAAACTAATGACACTGCGCTGACTTTGGAAGCTACTGTGAGCCCGCTGTGGCTCGAGTGCGGTGGTCGTTCGTGGAAAAGAGTGTGCCTGCAAATTCTTTCGGCCGATCTGAGAGAAGTTGTTGCAGAAGTGCTAGATCGTGTTCTACGTCACTGTGCGCAGTCTTACTGGCTGCGCCGGGACGCAATTCCTGACAAATCCGAGCCTCCAGGACTCGTGCCGCTAATTGCGACGATTCAGACCCGCTCACGATATCTCCTCGCGAAATTCCTACCTGCGTTGCTTCGTTGCCTACCCGCACCTCTACCACAGGTTGGCCGGAGGGGTTCAGTTTTGGCTCAGCGGCTGCCTGCAGGTGCTCCCAGTTTTTCTTCTCCTTCGAGGAATCATTGACAGAGTCAGTTCGGCTCAGCTCGTCTAACCGGCTCTGGAAGAAGCGGCGGTCGGCACGAGTGATAGGTGTGTCCAAGTGATGACGGGAATCGAGGATCGGGGCATGGCGCGCCGGGTCGAAGCGTCCCTCACTCAGATGTCCCGCGACCAGACTGCCAGCGACGTAGGGTTGAAGGAAGAGCAAGGGTAGCATGTATTTCTTGGCCGCCACGATGGACTCCAGTCCTCCGTGAACGGGTTTGCTGCGCCGGACCGTGCCCGGGACCTGCGGTATCAGGAAGGTCGAACTTTCCAGTTCGGGATGGTGACGGCTGTACTTGGCCAGCACCTTCGCGATTTGCTTGGGAGTGGTGATGCCGAGGTCGCCGATCAGGCTGCGATGCACGGCGTGCGGATAGTAAAAATTGATCACCTCGCGCCCAAAATCAGCGCAGTTCCTGCGCACGAAGTTGTAGCGCTCGCGGTTGGAATGATTGTTGAACTTGCTGATCAGCAGAGCATCCTGGGCCGGACTGGTCTCAATCTCAAACCCATAAATCGTCCGGTCATAAGAAGCCCCAATCAATTCATACCAGTTCCCGTCCGGTGTTCCGCCGTCCGAGCGATCCGGAGCCAGGGCCTCGAGATGCTCGCGCCGGTATTGATCTCTGAGGAAAGCAACCAGTTTAGCGTCGGCGAAAAGTGGTATGGCGTCCGGTTGGTCGACCGCGTAGAGGTAGGGGATCAGCGGGATAGCAATCCAATCGTAACCCGCGATGCCATCGTAACGGCTGAGGACTATACCCGATTCGCCCATAGTACAGGCACGCAAGACCACGGGAGAAGTTGCGCAAACATTGCTCAAATACACCGCAGCGTGGCCAGTCCCCGCGAAAGCGCCATCGTAGCTGTATGGCTCTTCGAGAAAGAGCGTCGCATTTGCGTTCGCGCGGGGAATACTGCAAACGCAAAAGAGCAGAACAATGCACGTGCTTCCCAGTTTCCGGGAAACTCTTCGGGCAGCGACTTTTGCCAAAGTATGAATCGTCATCGTTGATGACCTGATTGTTGATGACCAGACGAGCCGTGGCGCTGCCTAGCTCTATAGTTAATAACCCACTGATGAAGCATAAGTTGTGTGGTACTCAGGCAACCAGTTACCAAAGGTTTACGCAGGAATTGGACTTCCTAGTCAGAGGTGGGAAACGCGTGTTCACCAGAAAAAAGCCGCAGTGACCTGCGGCTTAGTCCTGAACATGAATTGAATGCAGTCAGAGTTACTCGTGCTTGTCTTTGTAAATCTTCCTGCTCTGGCGGTTGGCTTCGCGATTCAGCTGGCGCTGGTCCTTTTTGGTGAGATGCCCGTTGTTCGCTGCCATGTCTTTCTTCTCGTTGTTCACGAGGCGCTGTTGGCCCTTTTCCAGCCTTGCAGCTTGCCCCGGCGTGAGCTTATCGTTCTTGATGCCATTTGCAATGCGATTCTGCTGATTCTGTTCGCGCTGGTTGATCTGGTTCACGCGAGGATGATTGGGATCATCGACGCCGGCGCCCGCGCCTGAAGTATTTGAGTTGTTTTGAGCAGCGGCGGAACCGGCTAACATCAGACCCCCGACTGCCAGGACTAAGAGTGAGTTGGCGATTTTATTGATCATGCGAGAGAAAACCCCCGCCGCACAGGTTAGTTCTGGGCTTTAGTGTGGGGATAGGTTACGAAAGTCTTGACGGAAGTAACTGTGGTGCGCCGGCAGCAGACTTGAGCTACGGCAGATTTTAATCTATCCATCTTCAGATAAATCGACACTTCTATTCCAGCCCCAACGGACGCTTGTGCTCGACCGAGGATTCCTTGACGGGCTTGTGCTGGTTCCAAAAGTAGAGGATGGCAGCCACGACGATTCCAATTCCCAGGCTGATGAGGAAGAACCAGCGATAGGCGGGTAAGGCAATGAGCAAGACGACGACCACGGCTACGGCAACGAGCAGGCCAGTCTTGCCTCTGAGAAAATTCTTAGGTTCGACAGGCGGAGGACTTGGTTCCATACGGCAGCCGACTGATGCTTCTATTGTAGGACGGCCGGGTGGTGTGCGTAGTTGTGCTAGAGGTTATTTTCCGCGGCGAAACTGTTTGCTGAGCGTAAGTGCCTGCCTTTGATAGGACGATCCGATCTGCAAGCCATAGATCTTGTCGGGTCGCGATAGCAGAGGCATATAGGTGAGCCGGCCGACAAATTGTCCGTGCTCCATCAAGAACGGAACTTCGTGGGCACGAACCTCAAGCACGGCGGGTGTGCCCTTGATATCGCTCGTGCCATATCCAAAACCAGGATCAAAGAAACCAGCGTAATGGATGCGGAACTCGCCTACGGAAGGATCGAATGGAACCATTTCAGCCGCGAAGTCCGGGGGCACGCGAACCCTCTCCCGAGAGGCGAGAATGTAGAAGTCGCCAGGCTCGAGGATCAAATCTTTGTTTGCGTTTTGCTGACGAACCTCCCAGAACTCTTCGGGTGAATAGTAGTCAATTCGATCCAGTTCGATGGCCGGGGCATGTCCTCTGGCTTTATAGGCCACCATCTCGCCGGGTTCGGAGGCTTCGAGGTTCACAGTAATTTTCAGACCCCGATCCACGCGTGCTTTGGCTGAGTTCTCTTCGTCCATGTAGATCAAAGTCTCTTGCTCATCTAAATTGCTGATCAGGTTATCGGTGAACGTCGGATTCCCGCGTACAAAACGGAGTTGATTCAGCCTCATTCCGGCTCGTACTGCCACGGTGAATGTGCGGGAAACCACCTCCGCGTAGAGCTTCCCCTTGTAACCGGCGGGGACGCGCTCGAATTCGACGCCATAATCGGTTATCAGACGAATGAAGACGTCCAAACGGCCGGTGGTGCTTTTGGGATTTGCCTTCCCAGAAATATCAGCGGGGAGATTCAATTCCTCGAGCAAAGGAACAATGTAAACGCAACCTTTCTCGAAAACGGCGGCGCTGGTCAAGTCGACCCGCGTCATCCGGAGTTCTTTGATTTTCGCCTCCACCGTGCCATTCGGCCCCGGCAGGAAGCTGGCACGAACGCGGTGAGCGATGTCTCCCAGGCGCAAATCGAGACTCGCGGGCTGGATCTGTTCGGGTGTGATCGCCCGGCTACCAAGGATGCGTCCTTTGCCAACCAAGTCCCGGATCGCCTGTGATGGAAGCACGCCCGTGGTCCGAGCTTCACTTGTTTCGGCCAACAAATCGGGAAACAGACTAACCTCGCTGTTTCTCTCGGAACTCGACATCGTTCAGGACTCCCGCCGTTTGCCGAAGGCTTCGAACAGATCGCTACCCTCGATTGTGTCGCGCTGGTAAAGGCTAGCTTAGCAGTTCAGGCATAGATGGCGGGAGGATTCTCCTACTGGTGTGCTGCGGGACTCTCTCCGGCTTGGGGCCCGATCGGGGTGATCGGCTGGGCTGTGGCCTCGGTCAGTTGCGGCAAGGGTCCTTCGAGGGCCACAGCAAGCACCTGGTCCATGGTATCCACGAAGTGCAACTTCATGGCATTGCGCAGATTCTCGGGAACTTCCGCCAGATCTTTTTCGTTGTCCTGCGGCAGAATGACTTCGAACAGCCCGGCACGGTGGGCAGCCAGTAGTTTTTCCTTCAAGCCGCCGATAGGCAGAACCTTGCCCCGCAGCGTGATTTCGCCCGTCATCGCGAGGTCACGGCGCACCGGAATCTTGCTCAGCGCGCTGGCGATGGCGGTAGCAATAGTGATGCCGGCCGACGGACCGTCTTTCGGGATTGCCCCCTCGGGGACGTGCACGTGAATGTCGAGAGTACGGTAGAAGTCGCGTTGCAGACCAAGGCGATTCGCGCGGGAGCGCACATACGACATGGCGGCCTGCGCGGATTCCTGCATCACATCGCCCAGCTTGCCGGTGAGGGTCAGCTTGCCTTTGCCGTCGACTACGGTGGCTTCAGTGCTCAGAATGGAACCGCCAACTTCCGTCCAGGCCAGTCCCGTAACCAGGCCGACCTCGCTCTTCTCGTGAGCCAGCGTGTCGCGGAACTTGATCACGCCCAGGAAGTCGTTGACATTTTCCTGGTTGATGCCGATGTTGTAGGTCCCGCCTTCTTTAACTACTCTGCGCGCCACTTTGCGGCAGACGTTGCCGATTTCGCGTTCCAGGTTGCGGACGCCGGCTTCTCGCGTGTAGGAACGGATGAGCGTAGTGATGGCTTCATCGCCGAACTTCAGATTCTTATCGGTCAACCCGGCTTGCAACAGTTGCTTCTTCACCAGGAACTGCTTGGCGATTTCTACTTTCTCCGGTTCGGTGTAACCGTGCAGACGCAGCACTTCCATGCGGTCCTGCAAGGCCGGAGGAATGGTATGCATGACGTTGGCAGTGGCGATGAAGAAAACTTGCGAGAGGTCGTACTCCACGTCAAGGTAGTGATCCACGAACATGAAATTTTGCTCGGGGTCTAACACTTCGAGCAGCGCCGCCGAGGGATCGCCCCGGAAATCCATGGACATTTTGTCGACTTCATCCAACATGAAGACCGGATTCTTGGTCCCCGCCTTTTTCATCATCTGGATGATCTGCCCGGGCAGAGCGCCGATATAAGTGCGACGATGGCCGCGGATTTCGGCTTCATCCCGCACACCACCCAGCGACATGCGAACGAACTTGCGGCCGGTAGCCTTGGCGATCGACATGCCCAGCGATGTCTTTCCTACTCCCGGAGGTCCGACGAAGCAGAGGATCGAGCCCTTGGGATTCTTTACCAATTGGCGCACGGCCAGGAACTCAAGAATGCGCTCCTTGATCTTCTCCAGTCCGTAGTGATCTTCGTTGAGAGTCTTCTCAGCGCGCGTGATATTGCGGATTTCCTTCGACCGTTTCTTCCAGGGCACAGCCAGCAGCCAGTCTAAATAGTTGCGCGAGACCGTGGACTCCGCCGACATGGGTGGCATCGCCTCGAGCTTTTTCAACTCCTGCATGGCCTTATCGCGCACGTCCTTGGGCATGCCCGCGCTGTCGATCTTTTTCTTCAGTTCGTCAAACTCGCTCTTTTCACCCCGCCCGAGTTCCTTCTGAATGGCCTTGATCTTTTCGTTGAGGTAATACTCTTTTTGAGCCCGCTCCATCTGCCGCTTCACCCGCGACTGGATGGTGCGATCCATGTTCAGCTTCTCGATCTCGATGTCCAACACGTCGCCAATTCGAGTCAGGCGCTCGGCGGGATCGAAAATTTCCAATAACTCCTGTTTTTCCTCGATCGAAAGCTGGAGATTGGCGGCAATCGTGTCCGTAAGCTTAGCCGGGTCTTCCATGCGCACGGCCGCGATCATGGTTTCGTAGTTCAGCGACTGACAAAGCTTCACGTACTGCTCGAATAGAGAAGTTACGCGCTGCATCCCAGTTTCGATCTGCGGATTGGTTTCAGTCGCGTAACGCGCCACCCGGATCGAGACCTGCATATAGCCTTCGCTCTCGCTAATCTGCAGGATCTTGCCGCGCTCGATACCCTCGACCAGGACCTTGATATTGCCATCGGGCAGCTTGAGGCTTTGGACGATATTGACGATCGTTCCAACCTGGTAGATTTCGTTGGGCTTGGGCTCGTCAATACTGGCGTCGTGCTGAGTCGCCA
>JABCYV010000122.1 GCA_013290025.1 Acidobacteriota bacterium | reverse complement strand
GACTTGGCCGCGAGTATTGCTGGGATTTCCAACATCCGCCGCAGCTGGTAGATCTCCTGAACATCCTTCAGGGAGAGCTGGGAGACCGCTACCCCGCGGTGGACGCTGCGTTTGAGCAGGCCTTCCAGTGACAGAATGCGGGTGGCTTCCCGCATCGTATTCCTCGATACGCCGAGGGATGCACTGAGGGGCACCTCCTGGAGCGGAGTTCCGGGACGCAATTCGCCGTTAAGAATCCTCTGCCGCAGGACCGATGCCACCTGATCGGCAACGCTGACTCGGTGGATTTGCGAGTGCTCCATAATGACGCTTGACACGGACGAGCTTGAGCGGAATGCGCGATATCTTGCGCTCACATGTTGGAGAAGTCAAGTGTTGAACAATTCAACCCTCTCTGCGCAAAATCTGGATCGCGTTTATGGCGGGTGCTTCGCGTGAGCAGGCGATGCTCTTCTCGGCGGATATCGTAGCTTTAGCCGCATGCAGAAGCTGCGACGCAATTACATTCTCATGTATGATTCCCGTGTCTGGCGTTGCTCTTGCAGTAGCATTGATATCGAGTTGGAAAACGACTGAACACTAGACGTTTGTTAACCATTTGTTTGGAATCTATATAAGAAACCGTGGCCGCCGAGCACACAACCTTGATTCCAGTCTCCCATACCCACTTGGACGAACTACGCTCCGGCTTGCCTCTGTCCCGCGCACTGGCCTGCCAACTAATTCGCGCGGGCGAGCACGAACTCCCCGGGCTCCTTGCCGCTGCGGTCGCGGCTAAGCAGCGCTTCAAGCCAGACATCATTACCTACTCTCGTAAAGTCTTTATCCCTCTCACCAACCTCTGCCGGGATTATTGCGGCTATTGCGTCTTTCGGCGGGATCCGGGCGATGCTGGCGCGCACACTATGACCCCTGACGAAGTGATGCAGGTAGCTCGCGCCGGAGAGAAGATGGGTTGCACCGAGGCCCTCTTCAGCCTGGGCGACAAACCCGAGCTCGCGTTTCCCGAGATGCGCGAGACGCTGCGACGCCTGGGTTACAACTCGACACTGCACTACCTCGAAGCTATGTGCGAATTAGTGCTGCGTGAAACTACTCTGCTCCCCCATCCCAACCCCGGGCTGCTGAGTGCCGAGTGGATCCGGCGCCTGGCGGCGGTTTCACCCAGTATGGGGCTGATGCTGGAGACCACCAGCGACGCCCTGCTTCGGCCCGCCGCTGCGCATGACAACGCGCCCGACAAGATCCCCAGCAAACGCTTGCGCACAATCGAAGAAGCCGGCAAACAGAATGTGCCTTTTACTACTGGCTTGCTCGTCGGAATCGGTGAGACCCCTGAGGATCGGGTGAACACACTCCTTGCTATTCGCGAACTTCACCTCCGCTACGGGCACATCCAGGAGGTCATCGTCCAGAACTTTCGCGCCAAGCCCGGCATTCCGATGCAGGACTGGTCCGAGCCCACCCACAGCGAGATGCTCCGCACGGTGGCGGTGGCGAGATTGCTGCTGCCGGACCTCAATATTCAAGCTCCGCCCAACCTTTCAGCTCCGTATTACGATGAACTGCTCGGCGCCGGCATTAACGACTGGGGAGGGATCTCGCCCTTGACGCCCGATTTCATCAATCCCGAGAAACCGTGGCCGCATCTGGAAGAGCTTAGGTTGCGCACTGAAGTGAAGGGATATAGCTTGCGACCGCGACTTCCGATTTATCCTGAGTTCTTGCCTGCCGTTACCGCTGGTCCGGGGCTTCTCGCGAAAAAGGTCAAAGCAGCGGCGGATCGCGAAGGCTACGCTTGGAGGGCGACCGCGGCATGATTGTTGTGCTTACCGGCGGAACTGGAGGTGCCAAATTCGTAGACGGTCTTCGGCAGGTGGTTTCCGCCAAGGAACTCACCATCATCGTTAATACCGGGGACGATCTCGAGTGGTGGGGATTGTACGTATCCCCCGATCTGGATTCGATTACCTACGTACTCGCGGGCGTGCTCAGCAAAGAACGCGGCTGGGGCGTGAAGGGAGACACCTTTTTCTGCCTGCAGGCCATGGGAGAGCTGGGAGAACCGATCTGGTTCCACACTGGCGACCGTGACCTCGCTGTTCACCTGTTTCGTTCGAAACTGTTGACGCAGGGAAAGACGCTGACGGAGGTGACCGCGGAGATTGCGGGCAAGATGGGAGTTCAGGCCCGTATTCTCCCCATGAGCGACTCTCGAGTCGAAACTCGGGTCGATACGCCAGTGGGCGAGCTTAGCTTCGAAGAATATTTCGTGCAACGCTGGTTTCAAGACCCAGTGAAATCTGTTCGCCTCGCCGGAGCCGCCGATGCTGAGCCTGCTCCGGGCGTGATTGATGCCATCATGTCGGCTAGTGTCGTGTTGCTGGCGCCGAGCAACCCAGTTACCAGCATCGGTCCCATTCTGGCGGTGCCAGGTATCACCAATGCGTTGAAGCAAACGCGGGCGCCTGTGGCTGCTGTCAGTCCAATTGTCGGCGGAGCCGCGGTTTCCGGCCCAGCCGGAATTTTGATGGCTTCCCAAGCTCTGCCAGTTTCCATTGCCGGAATTGCCCAGGTCTACCGGGAATTCCTGGACATTCTGGTTGTCGATACTCGCGATGCCCAGCCCGCGGAAGAGTTGCGACGGTCGGGATTACGCGTTCACTGCGCCAAGACTGTTATGAATACCCCCGACGAAAAGGCTGCGCTTGCGCGCCAGGTGCTCGCGCTCGTCTCCGGAGAAAACGCAGCCCGCGCCGCCTCGGACCCATCATGATTCTCGTCCCCGTCAAGAATCTTGCCAACGCCAAGCAACGGCTCGCGTCGATAGCCGACCAGTCCGCCCGAACCGAATTGGCGCAAGGCATGTTGTTCGATGTGCTTGACACCCTGGCGACATGCGTAAGTCCTCACGAGGTCAGCGTAGTCACGAGCGATCCCTTCGCTCTCTACCTGGCGCAACAGTTTAATTTTGCCGTGATTCCCGATCATGCCAACCGCAGTGAAACCGATGCGATTGAGATGGCGACACAGGTCTGCCAATCACGCGGCGTGGAGAGCACGCTCGTAATCCCTGGCGACATTCCGCTGATCCAGGCCTGGGAATTGGAAAAGATTTTCGAGGTTGCGCCTCCTGAAGGATCTGTCCTCGCGCCCGCCGCCGACGGCCGGGGTACGAATGCAATCTGGCGTCGTCCCGCCGCCCTGTTTCCCTTGCGCTTCGGCAACGACAGCTTCAAACCGCATATGGCCGCTGCCCGCGCCACTCAGAAACCCTGTGTCGTACTCTCGCTTCCCGGCATCGCACTGGACGTCGACAGTCCCCCCGATCTTGCCGAGCTCGCGGTCGCCCCTGGCGAAACCCGCGCCCAGCAGTTAATCCGGCGTTGGGACTTGGCCAGTCTGCCTCTGGCAGCGAATGAGTAAATGACTCAGGCGGACCACCCTCGGGAGCTGCGGATTATTCCGGTTTCTTTGCCAGATGAAATACGGCCGGGAGACTCGTTGTCAGAAAAACTTGTGCGCGCGCTAAGGCATCAAAAGCTGTCGCTGAAAAAAGGAGACATCCTGGTCGTGAAACACAAGATTGTCTCCAAAACCGAAGGGCAGCTGGTGGATTTGAATAAGATCAAACCGACCGCCGCTTCGCGTGGCTGGGCCCGCCGCTATCATCTTGACGCACGGGTAATGCAATTGGCTCTCGCGCAGAGCAAACGCGTGGTTCGCCGCAAGCGCGGAGTCCTGATTACGGAGACTCGCCACGGACTGATCTGTGCCAATAGCGGTGTGGATGTTTCCAACGTAGATGGGGGCAGTCACGCCTTGTTGCTTCCAAAAAATCCTGATAGTTCCGCCGCAGTTCTCCATCGTGAACTGAAAAAGCGTTTGAAACTTTCCCTTCCCGTGATCATCACTGATAGTTTCGGCCGACCCTGGCGCGAAGGACTGACCGAGGTAGCCATCGGCGTCGCCGCTATGAAGCCGCTGCACGACTACCGGAGGCGCCGCGATCCGTACCGTTATGCTCTGCGTGTGAGTATTGAGGCTGTCGCGGATGAACTGGCTTGCGCGGCGGGCCTGGTCTGCGGCAAGCTAGCTCGCACGCCAGCGTGTATCATTCGAGGTTTCCGCTATTCGCCGGGACGGGGCACGGCTAGTGAGTTGATTCGCGCGTCAGAGCATGACCTGTTTCGCTGAAAGGTCGCCTTAGGAGGGTCTGTGATTCGTACTCTGACAGATTCGGAACTGGAGAACTTTCCTTCTCTCGACTGGCCTGAGATCGCGCCGCGCATGACCTCAGAGTCGCGCGCTGCGCTCGATGAGGTTTTGGAATACCAGGACGGTGGCGTGCTCTCCCCCCAACAGCGCAAACACCTGGCCAATGCCGAGGGCGACGATCTTCTCGGCCTCCTGGTTGCCGCAGACACTTTGCGCCGTGATCTGGTGGGAAATCTGATCACGTACGTCGTCAATCGCAATATCAATTTCACAAACATTTGTTTTGTGGGCTGCAAGTTCTGCGCTTTCAGCCGGGGCCCGCGCGAATCCGATACCTACTTCCACAACCCGGATCAGGTTGGACAGAAAGCGCTTGAAGCCTGGGATCTTGGCGCGACTGAAGTCTGCATTCAGGGCGGGTTACCTCACGGCTTGCCTGCGTTTTATTACCGCGACATTTTGCGCGCGGTCAAAAAAGTCACTCCCCGGATGCACGTTCATGCTTTCTCGCCCATGGAAATAGTTTACGGCGTCGAATTGACTGGCATGCCTCTGGGAGATTACCTATCCATGTTGCGCGACAATGGTCTCGATACTCTGCCAGGAACCGCCGCTGAAATTCTCGACGACGATGTTCGCGAGGTGCTTTCGCGCAATAAGCTCTCGACCGGACAGTGGAAGCAGGTTATTCGCACCGCGCACCGTTGCGGCATCCGCAGCACGTCCACACTGATGTACGGACACGTAGAGACGCCGGCCCACTGGGTCAATCAGTTGATGCTGCTCCGGGAAATCCAGGCCGAAACTGGCGGCTTCACTGAATTCGTGCCGCTCGGATTCGTGCACCAGAACACGCTGTTGTTCCATCAGGGGATTTCGCGGCCAGGTCCCACACTGGCCGAGCATCTTAAGATCCACGCTCTCGCGCGAGTGCTGCTGGCAGGCTCCATTAACAACATCCAGGTTTCGTGGGTGAAGCTGAACCGCCGTTTGTCTCAACTCTGCCTGCACGCGGGTGCGAACGATTACGGCGGGACGTTGATGGAAGAGAACATTTCCCGCGAAGCTGGCGCCACGGCTGGGCAATACACCAGCCCTGAAGAATTCCAATCGCTTATCCTCGAAATTGGCCGCATTCCCGCCGAACGAAATACCACCTACACTCGCATCAACCTCAAGTTGCGACCAGAGCAGTTAACCCTTGGGCACGTCTGCGAACCGGAGTTTGCGTGACTACGCCGCGACCCATCGCGGTTCTCGGGGGTACGGGTCCGGAAGGGTTCGGCTTGGCGCTGCGTTGGGCACGGGCAGGTGAAACGGTCATCATCGGATCGCGGGACGCCAAGCGCGCGCAAGATGCGGCGGAAAGAATCAAGGCCACAGCCGGCATCGAGGCGCAAGTTTCGGGCAATGAAAACAATGCCGCCTGCGCCGCCGCCGAACTAGTCGTGCTGACAGTTCCGTTTGAAGGCCATGCTGCTCTGCTCAAGCAGATCAAGCCGGTAATCCGTGCAGGCAGCGTTCTGGTTGACACCACGGTGCCTTTGGCCGCCAGCGTAGGCGGACGGGCTACCCGCACCCTAGGCGTTTGGCAGGGCTCTGCCGCCCAAGAAGCGGCCGAACTCGCCCCCAAAGGCGTATCGGTGGTCGCCGCATTCCAGAACGCCTCTGCCGACCTCTTGAATGGGGACGGCCCGGTGGAATGCGATGTGATCGTTTGCGGCGATGACCCAAATGCCAATGAGGTAGTGCGCTCACTGGCCGCAAAGATTCCAGGCGTGCGGGCCATCGATGGGGGCAAGCTTGAGAATTCGCGTATCGTCGAACAGATAACAGCACTCCTTATAGGCCTCAATATTCGCCACAAAGGCCACTCTGGAATCCGAATCACAGGGCTGCCGGCGACAGCCTACCAGTTCGAGCAGCGTCTCTAGTCGTTCGGAGATAGGGGAGAATGTCCCGATGGTCCCGCTATGAACGACGCCTCCGACAATCATCTCGTCGTGGCGTTTTGCAAGGTTACTTATCGTCTTGACAACGGCCAGGCGTTGCTTCATGAACTCAACCTGGAAGTGAAACGCGGCGAAACTCTCGTGCTTCTGGGTCGCAGCGGTTCCGGCAAAACCACGACCTTAAAACTGATCAATCACCTGTTAAGACCAAGCGAGGGTGAAGTCCGCGTGGATGGGCGCTCCACTCAGGAGTGGGACGTGATCCGCCTGCGTCGCATGATTGGATATGTCATTCAAGAAGTCGGATTGTTTCCCCATTTCACAGTTGAGCGCAACATCGGTTTAGTTCCGCAGATTGAAGGCTGGTCCGCCGACCGCATTCGCCCACGCGTTCAGCAGTTGCTGCAACTCGTTGGTCTCGACGGCCAGCTCGCTTCGCGTTATCCGCGCGAACTCTCGGGCGGGCAGCGTCAAAGAGTCGGGGTAGCTCGGGCACTGGCGGCCGATCCTCCGATTTTACTGATGGACGAGCCTTTCGGCGCGCTCGATCCCATCACTCGCGCAGAACTACAGCGTGAATTTGTGGCTCTGCAGCAACGCTTACAGAAAACGGTTGTCTTTGTCACGCATGATTTGCGGGAAGCTCTTCTGTTCGGCACACGCATCGCTCTAATGGAGGCGGGGCGCCTGGTCACGGTTGGTACGCCCGATCAATTTGTGAATTCAATCGAACCCCTGGTCGCGGCCTATGTAGACGCCTTCGGGACCAACTTCAAGAACGACAAAAAGCGAGGACACCCGTGAACGTTTGGCAATTCATGGTGCAGAACCATACCGAGGTATTGGAACTTACGCTGGAGCACCTTTGGCTGGTCGGCGCTTCCACTGCGCTTGCGGTGCTGATTGGAATTCCGCTCGGCGTCGCCATCACTCGCTGGCCAGCGCTAAACAAACCGGTTCTGGGCAGCGCCAATGTTATTCAAACCATCCCCAGTCTGGCCTTGTTCGGCTTCCTCCTGCCCGCGCCTTGGATCGGTGCGCGCGCCGATCGCCTTGCCATCTTGGCGCTCACTCTGTACGCACTTCTCCCGCTCATCCGCAATACCTACACCGGCATCAAGGGAGTAGATCCAGCCGTCGTGGAGGCTGGACGCGGCATGGGCATGACCGGACGGCAACTTTTGTGGCAAGTCGAACTTCCGCTGGCTCTTGCGGTGATTGTCGCTGGCGTGCGCGTGGCTACTGTGTTGTCGGTCGGATTGGCAACCATTGCTGCGGCTATCGGCGCCGGAGGTTTGGGAGAATATATTTTTCGCGGACTGGCGATGGTGAACAATCAACTCATCCTGGCGGGAGCCATCCCGGCTGCGGTGCTGGCAATCACGGCGGACGTCGGCCTGGGATGGCTGGAGAAACGCCTTAGTCCCCGCTGAGAAAAGCTGAGAACTGAGAACCGGCAACTGATAACTGGGTTTTTCAACATGATTCTCCGCGCCCTGCCCTCCAATCCGCGCACAGCAAGCCAGTTGATTGTCTGTCTATCATTTCTTCTGTTAATACTGCTCAGCGCATGCGGTCCCTCGCGCGAGAATCGCATCGTCGTTGGATCTAAGAACTTTACCGAACAACTCGTCCTTGGTGAAATTATCGCCCAGCAGATCGAAGCCAAAACTCATTTGCCGGTCGAGCGCCGCTTCTATCTTGCCGGCAGCTACATCTGCCACCAGGCCATTCTCGGCGGCCGCATTGACATCTATCCCGAATACACGGGCACTGCGCTTACCGCGATTCTGAAGGAAAAACCCAATGCTAGCAGCGAACAAGTCTATCAACAGGTCAAAGACGAATACGCGAGACGCTTCGGGCTCACAGTTGGCTCAGCGTTTGGCTTCAACGATACTTTTGCCATTGAAATTCGTGGAGACGACGCTCGTCGTCTAGGCCTCAAGACCATCTCGCAGGCAGCGTCCCACACGCCGAAGTGGCGCGCCGGATTCGGTTACGAGTTCATGGAACGTCCTGACGGCTACAAAGGCCTGGCAGCAACCTACGGTCTGCGCTTCGCCGAGCCACCTCGGATAATGGATCTGGGTCTGCTAGCCCGCGCCCTAAAGGACAAGCAAATCGATGTCGCCGCCGGTAACACTACCGACGGCTTGATCGCTGCGCTCGACCTGTTCGTTCTGCAGGACGACCGACATTACTTCCCACCTTACGAAGCTGTGCCCGTGTTTCGCCAAGAGATGCTGGCGCGTCATCCAGAGGTAAAACAGGCACTGGACGAACTCGCAGGCAAGATTTCTGACGAAGAGATGCGCCAGCTCAACTACGCTGTCGACGGTCAGAAGCGGGACGCGAAAGAGGTTGTGCGCGAGTTTCTGCACCGCAAACAACTCTAAGTGAGAGCAGGTCTTGTAATCTTTTTCAATCTGGGCGGAACAGGTTTGGAACACTAAAGTGATCTGGAGACGAACCATTCCTACTTGGCCTTTTGCCGCTGCCTTCATAAGCGCAGACCATTTTGTCTTGACTCATCTATATGAGTCAAATATACTCATCCTGTGGCTAAGCGCCTCCAAGTAATTCTCCAGGACCCCGAATATCGGGAAATTCAGCGCCTGGCACGCTCTCGCCATATTTCGCTCGCGGAGTGGGTCCGGCAAGCGCTGGACTTGGCCCGTCGGCGAGAGCCTTTGGGAGGTACCGGGAAAAAACTCCAAGTGATACGTGCGGCAGCAAAACACGACTATCCCACCGGTGATATCGATAACATGCTCGCGGAAATCGAGAGGGGGTACGGAACTGGTATTCAGCCGTGATTTTGGTCGACTCGAATATCCCGATGTACCTTATCGGCGCACCCCACAACCATAAGAGCGATGCGCAACGATTGCTCGAAAAGCTCGTCAGCGATCGCCAGCGCCTCGTGACTGACGCTGAGGTGCTGCAAGAAATTCTGCACCGCTACGTCGCCATCAACCGTCAAGATGCCATTCAACCAGCATTCGACGCATTGCTCGGCATCGTCGATCAGGTTCTGCCTATCGACCGGACCGTCGCCGAGCGCGCAAAGGAGATTGTGTTGGGAACGCGGCAGATGTCCGCTCGCGATGCCGTGCATCTGGCCGTAATGGAACAACACGGCATCGACCAAATCCTGACCTTCGATTCCGGCTTCGATGGCTTCCCCGGCATCACCCGGCTGTCATGACGGTTGGATAAGGACTAGGAGCTACAAGCCACGAACGCTCTTCGTTACATCAACCACACCGCATCCACATCCACGATCACCTGCGTACGCGGAATCTTCTGCTGTGCGGCATAAGCCAGCATGGAACGCAGAAGGGAATTCAGCGTTTCCCGGCTGGCTGACTTCAAGACAAAATGATAGCGGTAATCTCGCTTGAGTCGCAGGATCGGCGCTGCTGCCGGGCCTAGCACGCGGATAACCTCATGCCGCGTCTTTTCGAACCACTTTCCCAAAATGCCTGACCACTCGAGCGCCTGGTCCAGCTTGTCGCTGCGAATCACGACGTTGGCCAGTGCGCTGTACGGCGGATAGTGCATCCAACTGCGGAAGCGCAGTTCCTTGTCGTAGAAGCCGACAAAATCGTGCTGCGCCGCGTATTGCACCGCATAGTGGTCCGGGAAATAAGTCTGCAAAACCACTTTGCCCAGAGTTTGTCCGCGCCCCGCGCGTCCCGCGACTTGCGTGAGCAACTGAAAGGTGCGCTCTGCTGCGCGAAAATCAGGGAATCCCAAGGCCGCATCGGCCCCGACCACCCCCACCAGCGTGACCCCGTGAATGTCGTGTCCTTTAGCAATCATCTGCGTGCCCACCAGTAGATCAAGTTCGCCCTCATCCAGCGCGTTAAGGGCGCGCTCAAAGTCCTCGCGGCCGCGCACCGTGTCACGATCCAGGCGTCCGATGCGTGCCTGGGGAAACATTCCGTGCAGTAGTTCCTCAAGTTTCTCGGAACCGGTCCCGAGGAAATAAATATATTCACTGCCACAATGGACGCAGGCTTTCGGCACAGGCGTAGTGTATCCACAATAATGGCACTCCATCTGCTGCGAGCGCTTGTGGTGCGTCATGGCGATAGCGCAGTTCCTGCACTCCAATGTCTTGCCACAGCTGCGGCAAAGAGCAAGAGGAGAATATCCGCGCCGGTTAAGCAGCACCATAACCTGTTCTTTGCGATCGAACCGATCCTTGATTTCTTGCGCCAGCTTGCGCGAGATGATCTGCTCGCTTCCCGTTTCCTGAAACTCCTGGCGCATATCGACGATTTCCACCTCAGGCAGAGGCCGTCGCTCTACCCGATCCGGCAGCTCGAGCAGTGTGTACTTATGTTTCTTCGCATTGAAGTACGATTCCAGCGATGGTGTGGCCGAACCCAGCACCACGGCTGCGTTTGCCATCTTCGCCCGCATCACTGCCACGTCGCGCGCGTGATACCGCGGTGTCTCTTCCTGTTTGTAGGAAGAATCCTGCTCCTCATCGACAATCAGCAGCGCCAGGTCCGCGACCGGCGCAAAGACCGCCGAGCGAGTTCCCACTACCATCCGCGCTTCGCTACGTTTGATACGATGCCACTGCTCGGCCCGCTCCTGGTCAGAGAGCGCGGAATGCAGAATTGCAACTTCATCCCCAAATACTTGATGCAAGTCCGCCGCCACTGCCGGCGTCAGACCGATCTCCGGCACTAGCAGAATCGCTGACCGTCCGGCTTCGAGCACTGATCGCATGCCGGCGAGATAGATCGCAGTCTTGCCAGACCCGGTGACTCCATGCAGCAGCATGCCTGAAAACTTGCCGGTCTTCACGTTATCCTCGATGCGCCGCAACGCTTCCTGCTGCGCGCCGTTGAACTGGAAATTGAACGGAGATGGCCGGGCTTTAAGGCGAGATACGGTGAAGCCTGCCGGCTCTTCCATAATGTCAACCATGCCACGCTTCACCAAAGTGGCCAGCGTGGTCTTGGGGACGTCCAGCGCCTGCAGGGTTTGCACCGCGACTCTTCCTCCGGCTGCGGCGAGCGTGTCAATCAGACCGTGCTGGTTGGAATTGAGTTTGCCCTCAGCCGTCTTTAGAACGGCAGTCTTCACGGTTCGGATGGCATCGCGAACATCCGACAAATCTTCCCGCACGATCCATTTCTTCCGAATCATGCCGGCGAGCAAGGGTTTACTGACGCGGGTTGACGCGCGCAGACTCTCTTCCTGCGCTATCTCTTTTTCGGCGAGGTAGTCGAGGACGCGGAACTCAGCCAGTTGCTCTTCGTGGGTTTTCCGAGAGCGACGCGAAGATCCCGACATGCCCGCCAAATGCAGCGCCAGTAGCCCCCCTTCAGCGATGCGATAGGCGATCGTTCGCTTGAACTCCGCGGCCAACGGCAGCATTGTGTGAAACACGTCCCCGATCGGCGCGAGGTAGTAATCGGCTATCCACCTGCCCAAACGAATGAGTTGTTCGTCCAGAACTGGCGCCGCATCAAGCACACTGAACAGGTTCTTAATTTGAACTTTCGGTTTGCCATCGTGCAGTTCTGTCACCACCCCCGACAGGCGCTGCTGACGAAAGGGAACGACCACTCGGCCGCCGACTACCGGAATCATGCCGTCTGGAATTCGGTAGGTGAAGACGGTGTCCAGTGGTACCGGCAAAGCAACGTCGCAGAAATCAGGCATGCATGGGGAAGGATAAACTAGAGCAAGCGCGAGGTTGCGCGGCAACGCGATACCTCACTCTGTGTTTTTTGCCGGCATGGGAAGTCGAAGTTCTTTCATCACCATTTGCAGATCTTTCCAGGCTTCTTTTTTCTGTCGCGGATCACGCAATAAGAATGCCGGATGATAGCTGACTGCAAGTTTCGTTCCACGGAAGTCGTACCAGTGACCGCGCAGCTCGGACATGGGCGCATTAATCGCCAACAAGGTCTTCGCCGCCACTGCGCCTAACGCCACAATGGCCTTCGGCTGGATCACGGCGATTTGCCGCATCAAAAACGGAGAACAGGTTTCGCATTCTTCGCGCTCCGGAGTGCGATTTCCCGGCGGGCGACACTTGATAATATTTGCGATGTACACGTCTTCGCGCCGCAGTCCCATGGCCTTGATCATGTTGTTGAGCAACTGGCCGGCACGCCCCACAAAGGGCTCGCCCTGTTGATCTTCGTCCGCGCCGGGAGCTTCGCCAACAAACATGAGATCGGTTTGCGGACTGCCCACGCCGAAGACAATCTGTTTGCGCCCTTGTTTGTGAAGTGGGCAGCGGGTGCAGTCACCCAGGTCTTCGCGGATGATGCGCAGCGCTTTGGCCGGGTCAGCGATCCCGGTCTCAGGTTTCGCGCTCCCCACCTCAAATCCGCATTCCTTGCCGAGGGAGACGTCAACAACAGCTCTGGCTCTAGGCGTCATTTCTTCCGGTCCGAGATCTTGTGGTTCGGGGCTAGCCGTAAGTATGGGGGGCGTTTCGCGGCGATAGAAGTCGTAGATACCCAGTTCGTTGTAATAGCGGATGCGTTCGGCGAGCGCGCGGCGGAGTTCGGGATCCAGCACGCGTTACTTTCCAGCACTGGCGGGGATGTTCTGCAGCTTGCGCAGGTGGACTACTTGATCGAGCACGCGCTGTGCCACTTCCCACTTGGTAGTTTCGGGCACTTCCACAACCTCGCCGTGGGTGATGATTGTAACCGCGTTCCGCTCTGAATCGAAGCCGACGCCTTCTTGAGAGACGTCATTGACCACGATTGCATCCAGCGATTTGGAAGCCAGTTTCTTGCGGGCATTTTCCAGAACATTTTCAGTCTCGGCCGCAAAGCCGACAACAATCTGCGGTCGTGCAATCTGCGTTTGTTTGTGACGCGCCACTTCCGCCAGAATATCTACTGTGGGTTCGAGATCCAACGACATCGGACTAGTGCGCTTAATCTTTTGCGACGCGGGAGATTTCGGCCGATAGTCCGACACAGCCGCGGTCTTGATAACAATGGTGGCTTCGGGCAAAAGTTTCAGGACTGCCTGGCGCATTTCCTCAGCGGATTCCACGCGCGTGACTTCAGCCGCTCCCGGCGGTGTCAGCGAGGTAGGACCGCTGATCAGCAACGTCCGCGCGCCGCGGCGTAGGGCTGCTTCGGCCAGAGCGTACCCCATGCGCCCACTCGACCGGTTGGTCAGATAGCGCACAGGGTCGATTTTCTCTCGGGTGGGACCAGCGGTGATCAATACGGTCTCACCTGTGAGATCTTGCGAGGCACCGAGCGCTTCCATGGTTGCGGCAATAATCGCATCGTTATCAGCCAGCCGGCCGGGACCAGTCATGCCGCAGGCCAGGTATCCCTCGTCCGGTTCGACCACCCGCACCCCACGCGCCTTCAGGATCTCCACGTTCGTCCGCGTAGCTGGATGGTTCCACATGTTTACGTTCATGGCCGGAGCTACCACGACGGGAGCTGTGGTGGCTAAATAGAGTGTGGTCATGAAATCAGACGCAATGCCCTGGGCGAACTTGGCGAGCAGATCCGCGGTTGCGGGCGCGACCAGCAGCGCATCAATCGACTGCGCCACGGCGATGTGTTCGACTGCCGAATCGATATTGGGCTCGACGTTCTCTCCGGCGAACATCTCAGTAATAACTTTCTGACCCGAAAGAGCGGCGAAGGTCAGCGGACGGACAAATTCCTGTGCGGCGCGAGTCATGATGACCTGCACCTGGACGCCGCGTTCTTGCAACAGGCGCACAATTTCCGCCGCCTTGTATGCCGCGATTCCGCCACTGACGCCGAGTGCAACTTTCATAGGATCTTCCGTGCCGCCGATCCGCGCATAAAACCCGGTTCGCCTTTCACAGTTTTGATTGCTATGCGGAGGAGTAGGATTCGGCTATTGCTTAGCTAAGGCCTTATCCAGCATTTCATTGGCCACTTCCGCCGGAGACCGGGGGATTTCCGGGATCAGCCACTTTACCTTGCCCGCCTTGATCTCATCCTGCGCGATTCGGCAAGGCTTGCGCGAATGTGTTTCGATGACGGGCGGCGCTCCACCCTGCAATTGCCGCGCGCGGCGCGCTGCCACCAGGATGTACCGATAGTTGCTGTCGAACCCTTCCATCAACTTCATGATTTTCTCCCTGCCGTTAGCGTGCCGCCGTAGTTGCAAACGAGGCCAAAATGGGTTGCAAGCGTTCCCGC
>JABCYV010000121.1 GCA_013290025.1 Acidobacteriota bacterium | reverse complement strand
CCACGCGTTGCCGCTCGTCGCTTGAAATCTGCAGCAGGGAAGACTCGCCTCCCGCAACCTTGGCCACCACGGTATTGCGCAGAAATCGCACCATCTGTCGCGCGAAATGTGTGGGGCTGTGACCTTCGCTGATCAGCCGATCGACCAATCGCAGCACCGCTTCGCTTGATCCTTGGGCTACCGCCTGCATCACCTCTTCCAGCACACCGGCAGGCGTCGCGCCCACCAGTTGCCTTACTTCGTCGGCGCTCAACCGGCCTCCCGAAGAAGCGATCGCCTGGTCCAGAATGGAGAGCGCGTCTCGCATGGAACCATCGCCGGCCTCAGCTATCAGCGCCAGAGCGTCTTCATCTGCTTCCATCTTTTCTCTGGCCGCCAGATCCTTCAGCTGGCCGAGAATTTCCACGAAGCCCACCGCGCGAAAACTGAAGTGCTGGCAGCGCGAGCGAATGGTCTGCGGGATGTCTTCCGGCTGAGTGGTCGCCAGCATGAAAACCACGTGACCCGGCGGCTCCTCCAGCGTCTTCAGCAGAGCATTAAAGGCGGCATCGGTGATCTGGTGCGCCTCATCCAGGATGTAGATCTTGAAACGATCGCGCGCAGGTCGATAGCGCGTCGCCTCCCGCAACTCACGGATCTCGTCAATGCCGCGGTTGGTCGCTGCGTCAATCTCAATAACGTCCACCGAATTTCCCGCGCGAATTTCCGTGCACGACTCGCACACGCCGCACGGCTCGACCACAGGCTTATCCGACGAACGGCAATTCAGCGCCATGGCTAGAATGCGCGCGATCGTGGTTTTGCCAATGCCCCGGTGCCCGCTGAAAATGTATCCATGCGCCGTGCGTCCCTGCTCGATCGCGTTCTTCAGCGTGCGGGTAACGTGCTCTTGCCCGATGACCTCGGTAAATTTCTGGGGACGGTATTTGCGGGCCAGGACCTGATAGCTCATGGTGAGGAAGTAATTCGATTATACGTGATACGGGGCACACGACGTTTCACGCTCCAAACCCCGCTCTGACGATTCGCTTGCGAAACTCGCCTCGTAGAGATACCCTTTGTGAGCCTGACTGGTGGCCAGTCTGCCAGCCTGAGGAGGGTCCCGTGGAACTGAAATTGAGCGTCCGAACTGTGGATGGCGTTACCGTCGTTGATTGCCAAGGCCGCATTGTCTTCGGCGAAGAAACCGCTGACCTTCGCGACACCGTGAGGAGAATGATCGCGCAGAGCAAGCGCATCGTCCTGAACTTGCAAGGTGTGAATTATATCGACAGCGGCGGGTTGGGGACGCTGGTGGCTCTGTACGCGACCGCCCAGAACGCGGGTGGATCGATCAAGCTGGCCAACCTGACGCCACGGGTCGACGATGTCTTGCAGGTTACGAAACTGGTTACGATTTTCCAGATTTACGATAGCGAAGAAGCAGCCGTTCAGTCGTTCAAGAAGGGAGCGGCGGCATAACTCCCGACGACTCGGATTCTTTCCACTCGCTTCAGGTCGGCGCGGTTCGTGCAGGCTGGGTCGGACGGACTTGGTTCGCACCAGCCGGTTAGGTCCTCTCGGATAGAGAATGATCCGCTGAATCCAAGCATGATCCTCTAAGGAATGATCCAGAAGATAGTCTTTGTCCTCGGCCTTGCTGCCGCCGCCAGCGGATTCGCGTCTCCTCCGATCGCCCTCGCGCTGGGCCTGGTTTTTGGTTTGACGTTCGCCCATCCCTTCGACCA
The DNA here is from genome assembly GCA_013290025.1 of Acidobacteriota bacterium. GTDB lineage: Bacteria > Acidobacteriota > Terriglobia > Terriglobales > Acidobacteriaceae > JABCYV01. Next base: position 12,707 of record JABCYV010000121.1, on the reverse strand, counting down.
GGGCGCGAAAAAGCTTTCTCGATATCTGCTGCAGGCGTCCGTCGTCGGTTTAGGCTTCGGGATGAATTTACACGATGTGATTCGCGCCGGCCGCAGCGGATTCGTCTATACCTTTCTCAGCATCAGCCTCACGATGATCGTCGGCCTGGCCTTGGGCGGACTCCTCCAAGTCGAGCGCATCTCATCATTCCTCATTTCGACCGGCACCGCCATCTGTGGAGGCAGTGCGATCGCGGCAGTTGGACCCATTATTCACGCCTCTGACGAGCAGATGGCGATCGCGTTAGGCACGCTCTTCGTGCTCAATTCAGTGGCGCTGCTGATCTTCCCTGCCATTGGAGCCACCCTGAAGCTGACTCAAACTCAATTCGGACTTTGGGCAGCACTCGCCATTCATGACACCAGTTCCGTCGTTGGCGCCGGCGCCAAGTACGGGGCGATCGCCTTAGCCGTAGGCACAACCGTGAAGCTGGCTCGGGCGCTCTGGATTGTGCCCGTGGCGGTCGCGACTGCAGTGGTGAAGCATGCCAAAGCCAAGATCCAGTGGCCGTGGTTTATCGCGTTGTTTTGTCTGGCGGCGGTCTGCAACACGTATCTTCCCGCGGGTCTCCCCGCCTACGGCTTCCTCGCAAAAATAGCGAGGATCGGACTCACTGCCACCCTCTACCTGATCGGCAGCGGTATCTCGATTGCCACTCTGAAACAAGTTGGCCACCGGCCACTGTTGCAAGGCGTAGTGCTTTGGCTGCTGATTTCGGTAGGATCGCTATGGTTGATTCGTGAAGGATGGATCGCTCTGTAGCACTTCTGGCGTGTAAAAAACGGAGAAAGCAGGCGACTCATGATGTTCTACCTCCCTATCATAATCATGATCCTGGGCACGACTTTCTACCACGTCGGCCAGAAGTCCATCCCTTCGCACTTGAGCCCAATCTTGTCTCTGGCTGTGAACTATGTCACCGCATTGGTTGCAACCGTCCTGCTATTGCCGTTGTATCCTCTGCGCGCGGCTGGATCGGGCTCCCTCCGCAATGTGAATTGGGCCAGCTACGTTGTAGGAATATCGATCGTCGGGGTGGAACTCGCCGTCCTGCTGGCTTATCGCACGGGCTGGAAGATCAGCTTAGTTTCGGTGATCGGCAATACTGCGAGCGCGTTATTGTTGGTCTTAATCGGTCTGATTTTCTTTCACGAGCAACTATCAGGAAAGAATGCCGTGGGAATAGCACTGTGCCTGGCAGGTCTGGCATTGATCACCAAGCCTTAAGCTGAGAAAATCCGCGTCTCCGCGCTTGAGATTACGTCATGCATAAGAAGATCGTGGTTACTATCCAAAAGGTTCCTCGCGGCAAAGTTTCTACCTATGGAGCTATAGCTCGGGCCGCGGGATTTCCTGGCGCGGCCAGGCAAGTCGCGCGAACCCTGCGTCATTCTTTCGGACTGCCTTGGCAACGGGTGGTGGGCGCGGGCGGCGAGATCAGGCTGCGCGGCGATTCCGCCATCGAACAACGACTTCGCCTCGAAGCTGAGGGCGTGGCGTTTCGCGGCCGCCGCGTGGATATGAAGCGATTCGAATTTCGCTTTCCGCGCGCCAAGGCCGCACATCTGAAGACCGCACGCCCCAAGGCTCCAAGAAAGACTCGAAAGGCTAGAACCTAGCGCTGGCTGACTTCCTTCGCAAAAACCTTCTGATTAAACTCGGCGGACCTGTTCCGAGGCACGCTCAAAGACTTCCATTCGCGCCCCTTGAAATGTTTTGCCAGCAACACAATCTGGCCGCAGTGATAAGCATAGTGGGCGATCTGACGGTTGATCGCCTGCATCACCGAGTGCGCCTCGCCCCGGATCGTAACCGTGCGGCTCATATCGGCATCGGTGAGAGGCTCCAGGGCAGCGAACAGACAGCTCCAGCCTTCCTCCCACATCTTCATTACCGCTGCGCGCTTCGCCGGAGGTTGTTCGAACTCGCTGTCGCGATTGCGGTCCGGCTTCTCGCCATCACTGCTGAGAAAATCAGTCCAGCGCGAGCGCATGTTGCCGGCCATGTGCTTGACGATAATTGCGATGGAATTCATTTCCTCGTCCAACACCACGAACAGCTGTTGGTCGGCCACCTGCTCCATGGCGCGCTCTGCCAGCTTCTTGTAGTAGCCAAACACAGCCGCTGAATCTTCGCGATACGACGTCATGAACTTAACCGGCATCTTCTCCAGCCTCACACTTTGAACTGATCATCAATTTCCACTTGATATCCCGCCGACAATCGATTGCTTTCATTCGCCATCCCGACGACCGCCATTAACTCCTGGAACATGGCATCCGTCATGCCCTTGTTCTTCGCCCCGACCGTGTGTGACGCGACGCAATAACCGCACTGGTTGCTGACGCTCACCGCCAGATAAACCATCTCCTTGGTCAGCGGGTCGAGCGCTCCCGGCGCCATGATTTGCTTGATGTCTTCCCAGGTTCGCTTCAGCGTCGCAGGATCGTGCGCGATGGCCTTCCAGAAATTATTGATCCAGTCCGTCTTACGCGTGGCCATGATGTCGTCATAAACCGCCCGCACGGCCGGGCTAGCGTCTTCGTATTCGATAAGGCCAAGGGTTGCCATGGTTCCCCAATTATCCTTAAGTTCTTAAGAACCTACTGCTTTTCCGGCAACTCGCCACTCAACAACTTCCCCAATTCCGCCGCCGGACAGCGCACGCCGATATAGAAATGCCCGAAAAGCGCGTACACCGCGCTCACTTCGTCAAACCTCATCTCGTAGATCAGCTTCTTGAACACCAGAGGATCATCGGCGAACAAGTCCACGCCCCACTCCCAATCGTCGAACCCGATCGAGCCGCTGATGATCTGCTTGACCTCGCCAGCATAACGACGACCGACCATTCCGTGCTCGTTCATCTGCCGCGCCCGTTCTTCGATCGGCAGGGTATACCAGTTCTTTTCCTCGCCCCGCCGTCGATCCATGGGATAGAAGCTGATATAGCGATGCTTGGGAAGCTCCGGGAACAGCCGCGGACGCATCGCTTCCTTTTGTCGCGCCACGGTTTCAGCGATGGCGCGATTCCATTCTTCGGAGTGCGGTTCAACGCCGCGATCAGCAAGCTCGCGATAAGTTTTGATCGTTGACTCATACAATCCCAACTCTATAACTGACAGGTATGACGTCGTCGGTTCCAGGTAATCGCTCAGCCGGAGTCGCGCCAGCTCCATTTCCGCCCGGTTCAACTCATCAAACGATCGCCGGAAGTGGACGAGCATCAGGTCGCCCTTGTGCCCGAGCAAGGAATAGAGTCCAGATTCGCCACTGGCATTCTGTTCCATCTTGGCCAGCACGGCGCTAGCCTCGTCCACGATTTCAGTCTTCTCCCTCGAGCCCAACTGACGCCACCCACCCCAGCGAAACCGCATCATCTGGTGCAGCACGCTATAGCCCTCGATGGTCAGAGGGACCGGGGGAATCGCCGCCGCGGCGGCTTGCGTACGAATCGGGCGAGTGGGTGACATTGTGATCGTCAGATTACTTCAGCGCGCATCAGATTCACAACTCCTGGCTGCTACCAGCAACAACCGAGAACTGACACCTGAGACCCGAGATCTGACACCCGAGACCTGACACCAGATAGTGCCACTCCGAGCAAACCCTACTCACCCGTATTTGCCGGCTGCTTTTTCCTGTCAATCCAACCATTCACCTGCTTCTCCAGCACCGTAAGCGGCAAGGGCCCACTGAGCAGAAGCGCATCGTGGAATTCTCGTAAGTCAAATGCCGGCCCGAGTTCGTTTTCCGCACGCGCTCGCAACTCCTTAATCTTCAGTTCGCCAATCTTGTAGGCCAAAGCCTGACCCGGCCACGATATATACCGATCTACTTCGCTGGTGGCGTTGTATTCCGAAGTCGCGACATTGGCCAGGAAATAGTCGATCGCCTGCTGCCGTGTCCAATGTTTTTCGTGCATGCCGGTATCGACCACCAATCGCACGGCCCGCCAAATTTCATTGCTCAATCGCCCAAAGTGCACGTAGGGATCATCGTACAAACCCATCTCGCTTCCCAGCCCTTCGCAATAGAGTGCCCAGCCCTCCAGATAGGCGCTATATCCACCATAGCGCCGGAACTTCGGGATGTCTTTTAACTCAATTGCAATGCCGCCCTGAAAAGTGTGGCCAGGAATGGCTTCGTGCAGAATCAGTGAAGTAACCTCATATTCCCCGCGGGTTTCCGGTTTGTAGGTATTGATGTAGAAATATCCCGGCCGCGAGCCGTCGGGCGCTGCTGTTTGCGCGTACGCCGCCGGCATGCCCGGAGCAATCTCCTTGGGTGCGGGCACCACGCCATAAGGCAGGCGGGGGAACGTACGGAAAAGTTTCACCAGCAGCGGATCGATTTCCTTCGCTCGGGCGCGCGTATATTCCAGCAGCTCATCTTCATTCTTAGCGTGGAACTTCGAGTCCGTGCGCAGATATTGAAAGAACTCCTTCATCGTTCCTTTGAACCCGGCCTGCTCCTTTACCTGTTCCATCTCCGCGCTGATGCGCTTCACTTCTTGCAAGCCGATCTCGTGGATCTGTTCGGGAGTGAACGTAGTCGTGGTCATGGATCGAGCTAGATAGCTGTAGGTTTCGTCTCCATGCGGCACTTGCCAGGCGCCGACCTGTTCAAACGAGGCCGGCACATATTCCCTTTGCATGAAATCGCGGAGACGCCGGAAGGCCGGCAAGACATCGGACTTGATTCCTTGCTGGGCTGCCGTGGTTAAGTGTTTCCTGTCATCCTCCGAGAAAGTCGTCGGCATGTTCTTGAAAGGTTTGTAGAATCCGTGTTTCGTCGGATTCTCCCAGTCCATCCCGTTGAGCTGAGTAAGAATCTTCTCGCCGATGACCTTGGGCAACACCACATGCTGCCGCATCCCTTCACGCATCAGACCGATGTTTTGGTCCATGTAGACCGGAAAGTTGTGGATTCGTCCCAGCCAGTCGTCATAATCCTTGACCGTCTCGAAACGTAGCGAATTCACCAGGCCTTCCACAGTCTGAATGCCGTTAAAGGTGTTGGTCCGGATCAGGTACCACTTGTACGGCTCGCTCGCCAGGAAGTCGCTCGTGTTGTAGTCGAAGACGTCATAGTTCAGTTGATCTTCCGAGGAAAGCTGGGACCGATCGATCACGTGCAGTCGCTCGAGTACTGCATGGGCGTGCTGGAATTTTTCGTGCATCGCCTCCAGGCTCAGATCGGGCCACTTGTCGTTCCATCTTCGATCGCCGAGATTGGAAGCGCGCACCGGATTGTGCTGCATCTCGTATTCCCATTCCTTGTCAAACATTTGTTGAAGCGACTGAGTCGCAGCATTCTCGGCAGCCGCTACGCCCGGTGCGGCGGTAGCGACGACTGTAGCGATGAAGACCACTGGAACGAAGACAACAAGAAGCGAAACAGCCGTATGACGCATGAGAAGGCTCCCGAGGAAAAGTTTATGAAGCGCTGGACAATTACTTGTGTTGTGCGTAATCGCTTGCGCCCATCAGATGAAGAGACACATATGGTTCGTCGCCCACCACCCAGCTGTCATGACCGGGTGCGATGTAGAAAATATCGCCTGCTTTCATCTCGATCACTCTGCCATCGTCCATGGCCGCCGTAGCCCGGCCCGAGACAACCAGACCAACATGTTCCACGCCGCAACTCTTCGCGCCGACGGAGCGGCCCACATGCACCGACCACTTCCATCCAGGTTCATAAGTCGCACGGCCGATCGTCATGCCACCGATCCTAACCACCTCAAATTTGCCTTTCTCAAAGGTGCGAATCTCGTCGGGCTGCTCAAAGCGTTTCAGAATCACTTCGTACACGGCTGATCTCCTGGAATCCGTCTAAAAGGCTCTCTCCCGCCCATCGGAACTTAACTCTCGTACTTCACGTATCATTATTGGGAATTTCATGCGCCTGCTTCTCGACATCTTCGCCCAGACCCTGCGTACGCTGTGGGCGCATAAACTGCGCTCTTTCCTCACCATGTTCGGCATCGCCTGGGGCGTGGGATCATTGCTTCTCCTCGTCGGCCTGGGCGAGGGCTTTCGCTCGGGCAACCGCAAGCAGTTCGATGAGCTGGGCGAGAATGTGATGTTCATCTGGTCCGGCCGCGCCCCAGCCTTGAACGGCAGTTTCACGGGCATGCGGCAATACTACCTCACCTACAAAGATTATCTCGACATCCTGCGTGATGCTCCAGACGTTAAGGCGGCTGCGCCCGTCATCATGCGCGACGATGTCCGGGCTGTCAGCGACTTCTACCAGAGCAGCGGTCGGCTCATGGGCGTGCCCGCTGGCTATGGTGAAATCCGCTACCTGCCGCTGGCTGACGGGCGCTTTATAAACCGGCTGGACGACGAGCAGAAGCGTGCGGTCGTGGTGCTCGGCGATGAAGCTCTCCGTCTCCTATTTCCCGGCCGTCCCGCAGTCGGAAGCACCATTCTGTTGAACAGCGTCCGCTTCCAGGTGATCGGTGTCATTAAACGTCTGGGGCACGGCGACAACAACGTTCTCAATATGCGGATTTTTGTTCCCTTTAACACCATGAACGAGAACTTCCGTCCACTGAATGTCGGTGGAACCCAAGATGCCATCAGCATGATCAACTACCAGCCCTGGAGTCGCGATCTACACGAAGCCTCAAGACTCGAAGTCCACAAAATCATTGCCCGCAACCACGGCTTCGATTATCGGACTCTTGATGGCTGGGACGAGTGGGATACCATCAAAACCGTGGACACCGTAGGCAAAATTTTCGATGCCATGAATCTATTCCTGGGCAGCGTAGGTCTGGTCACGCTGGCTCTGGGCGCCATCGGCATCATCAACATCATGCTTGTGGCTGTCGCCGACCGCACCCGTGAAATCGGTTTGAGAAAAGCCCTGGGCGCCACCAACCGCAGCATCATGGTTCAATTTTTCATCGAAGGCGCATTCCTCACTCTCCTTAGCGGGGGCTTGGGTATGGCCGGCGCTGCAGCGCTGATGGCGGCTCTCGGGACGCTGCCCCAGCCGCCCGGCTTCGATACTCCCAAATTAGTACCGGCAACGGCAGCCCTGGCGATCGCTTCGCTTACACTCGCCGGCACGGTAGCCGGTTTGTATCCCGCGCGCAAAGCAGCACAATTGGAACCTGTCGAAGCCTTACGCAGAGAATGATCCGGGAATAAGAGAAGGACATGAAACGCGACCTATTGCAACAAGCCTACGGCGCCATGCGTCACGATCTGCGCAAGACTCTGCTGACCATGCTGGGCATGGCCTGGGGCATCGCCACCGTTGTCCTATTGCTGGCGTACGGTGATGGTTTTGGCCAGGCCATCGCGAACATCTTTGAGAGCTTTGGCGCCAGCGCCGTCGGCATCTTTCCCGGCCGCACTTCGCAGCAGGCAGGCGGCAATAAAGCCGGAGTGCAAATCCGCTTCACCAACGACGATGTCGAGCTCTTGCGCAACGTAGTTCCTCTCGCCCGCCATATTTCCCGGGAGGCAGACAAGCCAGCCACGGTTGTTCAAAGCGGACCTCGTTCCTTCAGTTTCCCGGTCGTCGGCATCGACCCCTCCATCCTGGACATCTGGAACCTCGAGATCGCAGAGGGTCGCTTTCTCAATGATCAGGACAACATGACGCACGGCCACTTCGCCATTCTTGGCTCCGAAGCTCGGGAGAAACTGTTCTCCGGTATGCCCGCGGTCGGCGAAACCATCCGCCTGAACGGAGTCAGTTTCGAGGTTATAGGTATATTGAAGGCCCGCATGCAGGAAGCCGATGACGACCAGAATCGCAGCGTTTATCTGGCCTTCAATTCCATGGATGTGCTCAAGGACAATCACTACTTGGACGGCATTTGGCTTGATTCCGAGGGCCTGGACCATGAAAAGCTGACCAAGACTATCCGCGAAGCCCTGGCCGTAGCCCACACCTTCAAGCCCGACGACGAGCGCGCGGTGCACGTCTTCGACGCCCAGAAGCAGCTTTCCCAGTTCGCCATCATCACTCTGGGGCTAAAAATTCTGCTGACGTTCATCGGCACCATCACGCTCGGCATCGGCGGCGTCGGCCTAATGAACATCATGCTGGTCTCGGTGACCCAACGGACCCGCGAAATCGGCGTGGAAAAGGCGCTGGGCGCGCGCAAGCGCGACATCCTCTTTCAGTTTTTGGCGGAGGCGATGGTGATTACCGCAGTCGGCGGAATTTTCGGAATTCTGCTTTCTTACGTGGTGTCGATTTCCGTTGGTCGGCTTACCCTGTACAGCGCCATGGCTTCGCACGCCGAAGCCGGAGACATTCGCTTGATCGTTGCTCCCAAGATTCTCTTGATTGCCACTACCATTCTTGCCCTGGTGGGCGTGGCCAGCGGAATGTTTCCTGCGGTCCGGGCAGCGAATCTTGATCCGATCGAAGCCCTGCGCTACGAATAATGCCGGTAGCCAAAGCCAGTCGCGATTGAACCAGCAACTCTCAGTTGTTTGTAAATGCCGCATGGTTGCCAGGCTTATCGGGTTTGGAGAAGGCAACTCAGTCCGTGCACCTTTGTAATTTAGGTGAGTTGCATGAGAGAAAACTAGCGAAGTGTTCACAGGCGGCGGTGTCCAAGTGCAGTCCTGCCGAAGTCGCGCACAATTGCTGATAATGATGCTCGTGCTTCGTACAGGTTTGGCGAGGGCAGCTCAGAAATGCTGCCTGCCATGATAGGCAAGCCGTGCGTATTCTGGACCAGCTGTGCTCATTTGCACGCCAGCGAGGGCTGATCACCATTCTTGGTCACGTCAATGTGAGTAACAGCCTGCCGACAGATGCAGTCGGCTTTGCCATTGCCTTCCTTCGCTACCGTGCAGTTTCGCACCATCAGGTCGCCCATCTTAACCGGCCCTGGCGTTTTCTTGCGAGCTTGCAGGGCGGGTGCAGTCGCCGGGGGCGGGGCAGCAGTGCTCTGCGGCTTTGGCTTGGCGCAGCCGAGCGTTGCTGCGGTCAGGATCAATAACATCGTTAAGAACAATCCGCTGGAGTGCGGCATCGTTCCTGCCTCCCATCTGCCCTATTATGTTCCCGTGTTGGGAAAATGGGACATTACTGAAGGACCTGCCCGAAGACTGCAGTCATTAAAGCATCGGACACGAGCTGGCGGAGTCGCGGAATCATCGATACCTGCAAGAATTGCCTGCAGAGCGCGTTGCCGAAATCAAGTGTTGAAACATCCCGGTTACACTCATTGATCCGATAGCACCGCTCCCGCAACTACGGTTTTGCATCAATCGAATTGCCGAAATCAAAATACTCGCGCCATGAGGCAATCCTGCCGCCGACCAAGTCCAGGATGATTGCATCGTGCGTGACAGCCCGCGCTCCATCTCTTCGCCGAGTCACATCCCAGTCCCACTCGATGGCCGCCTTAGCCCCGTCAGTCGAAATGAAGACATTCTTTACCGTGACTCGCAAATCGCGGAACTGCTTGAAATAACCGGCCATCGCTGTTTGCATTTCCTCAGCGGGCATATGCCCCCCCGGCGAAATCAATTCCCCGCTTGGAAGCCAGTCAGGGGCGGCAATTCCAAAATCGTGCTTCTCCCACGCTTGTACCTGCCGGTCCACGAGTTCCCTGATCTTCACCGTGGTATCGTTTTTAGCAGGATCGTGTCGCGCAACCGGCGGTTGGTTCGAGTTACCGATTAGATTGCGGGGGGCCTGGGCAGCCGTGGGTTCTTTCATGGCAATAATAGTAGCAGCCAGGTCAGTAAAGTCTCCGCAAGGATTGCGAGCGCTATGGGAAGACATTGCGTCGCGGGGTGAGAAACGTGGCCCGGCCTGCCAACCGTTCGCCTTCGGTCGAACCCAGGACAGTGGAAACGGTAAAAACCTGTGCCGTCCCTCACCCCGAGACTAAAGGAAAGCTTAGACCCGCCAATAGCCGAGTTCAAGAGCTTCAAAGGTGAGCGGCAGCGCCGCATGCCTGTCCTAACATCGCCACTGCACTCATTGACTTAGAGTCTGCCAATTTTCAATGAGTGCAAACGCTGATTGCAACAGTTTTATTGGATAATAGGAGCGTTCCACCACGGAAGTACAGCCGGGGGTGCTCCAAACACCCAAAACCGATGACAGGAAGAGGGAGCGGGGAATACTCCACGCGTGTTGCACGACGGCAACCTGAATAATCCGCCATCGGACCCCGGTTCTGAGTGCTATCGCCAAACTGTGCGCCAGTACCTGGTGGAATTAAAGCAGCAAAATCCGACCGACGAGCCAGTGCATGAACAGAAACTGGTGTCCACAACCGATCCCGACGCGACCTACGCGAGTCTTGTGCAGCCACCGTCTCCTGGCCAACTATCTGGTGGACAACCACAGTTGCGTGATCGTGGGAAGATATTTGTACTGGCCCGTGGTGCATTGCGCCTTTTGCGAACACGTGACTTCAACAGTCATGGGCATGCCGCTCGTCAGGAATTGGCTTTCGCAGCAGTGCGTAAACGTGATTGCCCATAATTGTCGCCTCGGGCCTTTGCATGAGCCACACGTCTAAGTAGCGGAGCGGCCAAAGCAGCCAGCAGGAGACGCCGTAAGCAACTTTCCGAAACGGCCTGGGACTGATCATTTTCGCGTACTCCAGCATGAAGCTCAGTAGAGTCGTAGTCGGCCCCGTTCGAAGCCCGATATCGATGATCTCGAATTCACTCAACAGTTCTCTCAATCCATCAATCGTCCAGCGCTGGTAATCTCTAGGGTACTCGTGGAAAGGATGACAGAAAGGAACAACCACGTGTAGGAATCCACCGGGACGAAGCACTCTCGCAAACTCGAAAATCGCATTCGACGGCCGTCGCACATGCTCTAGCACAGCGTCGCATTCGATGGCAACGATAGAGTCGTCACGGAATGGCAGGCACTCAATGTCGGCGACCAGATCCACTCCGGGAAAGTAAACAAGGTCCAAGTTCAGGAATCCGGGCTGAGTCGCTTGACCAGCTCCGCCCACGAACAATTTCGGGCCTTCCTTTACCGGTGGCAGTGAGGATTCGTGAGGGTTTGCGATCAGGGGCAGTGGCGGTCGCAAAAGGCGGTACCAGAGAGACTGCCGCCGCAGGTAGCGCTGCACCATCGCGTCTTTATGAGTTGCCTGCGAGTTGGTGTCGTTTCCAGAAGCGTCAGCCATCCCAAATGCCCCAACCTCAAGTCGGATTCTGTTGAGTATCGCATATGGATTTGGTACATGAGGCTCTTTGGAAGCTATCGAAATGACTATCATTAGAAGCTACAGAATCGAAGTTTTTGCAGCCTGGAAGGGATAACTGATGAAATATCGCCATAGCCCTCACAACCCTGGGTTCTGAGTGCTGACGATCGGTTCGTCAACTATCCCCATCCAGCTTGCTATAAAAATCAGTTTTTGTCCGAAGGGTGGATTAGTACCGGATAGCCCGTCATCTCCAGAATTGTTGGCGAGTACTCATGGAACTGTCCGTTTATGGCGATAACCCGATTCCGCCCACGAGTGGGAAGGCGGAATTCTGGGAGCAACCTACCTCCAGGCCAGAGTGGTCACTGAATTTGCCTTCAGTAGAACCGAAGCCGCCCTATTCGCGAGCCGCAATTCGATCGTCCTTGCAGGTCCCGTGTTGGTCACGATCAGTAGCTGTTGGCCGTCTGGATTTTCAAGCGCAACGTGCTGTAGGTCAGCGGCCGTGCTCTGGGAGTCAAAGCGGCGAGCCCCGCGACGGATGACTCGGGCGTAGTGAGCAAAAGCCCAGTATTGTCCGCTACGGATGATCTCCTTGGTCTGCGAATTGATCGTTACCACGCCGCCGCAGGGAAACGGTCCTATGTTCGGCCGGCCCTGCTCATCGAGAGCCAGGTTCCATGCCGTAATAGAACGGCACCAGTTATTTAGTACCGCACTGAAAGTTCCCGCCCACTTACACCAATCTGTCAGATAACCAGGATCCGCGTAATCCGGTCCGCCTTCCGTCCAATGCATCTCTGCTTCCGGATAGGCGTCATGAGCCTTGCTCATCATGTCGGGAGTGCCATAGTAGCCGTGCCACGCGACCGCGTTGACGTATTTGCGAAGCTTGTCGTCCTGCAGCGAGTCCACCACGCGTCCCCACAAATTGTAGTTGTGGTCCAAAATCCAGATCTTAGTCGGTTGTCCGCTGTTTTCCAGAAGCGGGCCCAGATGGTCGCGCAAAAATTGGATTTCGTACTCCTGCGGCCAGATACAAGCAGGCATTCTGCCATCCTGATCGGTGTCCACTTCGTTCTGCGAAGTGAGCGCTTGCACCGGCACGCCCTCGGCCGCATAGCTTTGCAGAAATTTCAGGTAGTATTTCGCGTAAACCGCGAAGTAGTGACTGCGCATCGAGCCACCCAGCATGGTGCCGTTGAACTTCATCCAGCCGGGCGGGCTCCATGGAGATGAAAAAAGGAACAGGTCAGGATTCGCCTGACGTGCCTGGCGCAGTACGGGCAGAATGTACTCGCGGTCGTGCTCGATCGAAAATCGCGTGAGCTCCGGATCAGGTTCGCCCTCATCGTAGCTGTAAAGTTTCGTCGCGTAATCGCTCGATCCAACGCAGATGCGGCCAACACTCAGTCCCATTTCTGATGGATGGAACAGCTCATGGAATAGTTTTTCTCGGGCTCCAGGCGCAAGTTGATTGAACATGTAGCA
>JABCYV010000120.1 GCA_013290025.1 Acidobacteriota bacterium | reverse complement strand
CAACACGTGTAGGCACACTTGTAGGCCGGTATGAGATCGACGCCGAACTTGGGCGAGGCGCCATGGGTGTCGTATACCGCGCCCGAGATCCGAGAATCGATCGAACAGTTGCCATCAAGACGGTATCTCTTTTAGGTCTGGCGCCCGATGCAGAACAGGAATACCGGGGGCGCTTCGTTGTCGAAGCCAGGGCGGCCGGACGCCTGTCTCACTCCCGAATTGTCACCATCTTTGATGTTGCCGAAGATCGATATACCCAGACTCCCTACATCGTGATGGAGTATGTGTCCGGTCGTTCTCTGGAAGACGTGCTCTGCACGGAGAACGGAACATTGCCTTTGGATACGGCTCTGCAGGTCACTCAGGAACTGGCGGAAGCGCTCGATTATGCTCACGCGCAGGGGATAGTCCACCGCGACGTCAAGCCGTCGAACATCATCGTGGCGGAAGACGGTCATCCGAAAATTGCCGATTTCGGGATTGCCAAGCTGAACGCACTTGACCTCCCGCAGACCGGGCGCACTCTGGGAACTCCGGCCTACATGTCGCCCGAACAGTTGAGGGGAGATCCCGTGGACGGGCGTTCCGACCTGTTTTCGCTGGGGGTGATCCTCTACCGGCTGCTCACTGGGCACCGGCCGTTCCAAGGCAACAGCGTCCTTACTATTTCGTTCAAGGTAGTCAACAGCGATCCGCTTCGTGCCACAGCATTCAACTCAGAACTCCCTCCTGAACTCGACCATGTGATTGCACGTGCGATTGCTAAGAACCCGGCACAACGCTACCAGACGGGAATAGAAATGGCCCTGGATCTTCAAGACCTGCGGGGAGGCGTCGCGCCACGGAGCAGCAAGTGCCCGTTGCCGGCGAGGCGCTTGAAAGACCAGCGAGCGAGCCGGGTCCGCCTCTCTCCGCAGCGCTCTTTGACGGGTACTGCCGGAGCTACAACGAAGACGGGCAGCTCCCGAGGAGAGAACTCTTCGCACTCAAATGCGGAAGTGGCAACCGTTCGTTTCAGTCAGCCGTGGCAGCAAGTGAGTATCGCATTCCTCACTCTTGGCTTTCTTACGGTGGCATTTGTGGGTCTTTGGCAAGCGATTCCAATCAATGCTCCTCACGTAGCCGCAACAGAATCCGTTCTTCCCGACCTGCACAAAACAACGCTCAGCTCCCCAACTGTCCTGGCTATCACCGTATCGGAACATGCGCCGGACGCTAAAGCAAGTTCTACGAAACGCTGGCGGCCTACCCGCCTAAGGGGGCGAGTCACTGGCAATTCCGCTGGGGACGTTCAGACGCTAGGCGAAGCGGCGGAGACTCCGCAAGCTCTACAGCAATCCCTCCCTTCCACAATGCGCATCTCGGTTGAACATCATTTTGGAACCGCCCATCTTTCTGTGTGGATCGATGACAAGTTAACCTATAGCTATTCTCTGCGCGGCGCCGTCAAGAAGCGCATGCTCCTGCTTAAGGGTGTTCAGGGTTACTTTTCCGATTCGGTAGAAGTGGCGGGCGGAGAACATCTTATTCGTGTGCGTGTCCTATCCGCGGATAATTCATATGACCAATCGGGAAGCATCCGTGGGAGTTTTGCCCCGGGCAGCGAGAAGGTCCTGACCACCCAATTCGACAAAAATAATCGAGCCATGCGCCTTTCGTTGCAATAGCCGTGTCCCAAGCCGCGAGCCTGCCAGTGGTGTGCGTTCCATTTGTAAGCCGTGAGTTCGGCGTCGAAAATACGGTACTGAAAATTTATCTCTAACTAGCTTTTTCTTCAGTTGGGTGCATCACGCGCTGCATGTAGAAGTGGGTGTAATCGGTAACTGTCGGAGAGTGGGCCAACAAGAAGTAATTCGGTTCCTTCCGGTTTGCTCGTCAACCACCAAGAACGACGAATCACATAGACTATGAGCTCGACAAGTGACTTGGCGATTTATGTACTCATCGAGAGCAGCTGCTACATGGGCCGGAGCGGGCAATCACGCCTGAGCTGGCTTTGCTTCGAGGATCCCCACATCATACGCTGGCCTCGAGCCACGGGACACGGCAGTAGCTGGCTCAATTTTTGATACTCGGCGATGAAACTTTATCTCGGTCCGGAGTAAACCTCGTTCAGGTCCTTGTTCCGGCGCGGTGGCAGCAGTGCACCCACGAGCACCGCCGGAATAATCGTCAGGAGAAATGTCAGGTGATACCACGTGGGAAATTTGCTCCAATTGGCGATGTGCCAGGGCCCGAACATTGCAAGCACCACGCTGCCGACGATCAACGGCGCCCAGCGGCTCGATGGGGATATCCAACGTGTTACGGCACCAGCCACCAGCGAGGTCACGATCGCCATCAAAAGGCGTGCCCACTTCATGCCCAGCGTGAACTGGAGCGTATGCTCGGCAGCGGTGTAGTTCGGCAGGCTCAGGCGTAGCACACGGTTGATCACCGTGACGACGACAAGCCACGTGAGGAGTCCTACGAGGCAGGCGAGAATGGAACGCTTCATTACGCATCCTCCTTTAATGTAAACCTTACTATAAACATTATAGTATAATTAGACTAATGAAAGCTGAACTATATATTTTGGGCATTCTGCACCGCGGTGACTTTCACCCCTACGAGATCAAGCGGCGTCTGACCCAGGCCATGATCGAATGCTTTACCGATGTAGATATCGGCACGCTCTACTACGCTGTGCGCCAGCTTGCCGAATGTGGCCTGTTAACCGCGGTCGCCCACCAGCGCGTGGCTCGGGGCGGCATGCGTACGGTGTACCGCATCACTCCGCGCGGACGCGACCGCTTTCGTGAACTACTGCACGCGCAATTTGCCGCCGAAGGCGACCTTCGGGAGACTCTTTACGGCCCTATGCTCTTCTTGCATCTCGCCGACCTCAACCTGGTCGCCGAGGCTCTGCGCACCCAAATCGACAGGCAGAATGCGCGGCTGGCGGAGATCCGGAAATTGCATCGGCAATGGGTAAAGATGCTGCCCACCGGTAGCCGGCACCTGATGCAGCACATGGCGGAGCAGTGTCGCCTCGATCTACGCTGGCTCCGCGCGGTACTTGCCGATGTGGAGGCCGGACGCATTCGCGATACCCCTGACCCAGCTCGCCTCGCAGCCAAGACCTAATTGTGTTACGACACAGCCAGTTCTTGAGTAGTTGGCAAATCGGAAGTTGGGAACTCGGGCGGGGAAGGCTCCTCGTTGTCCGACAACTGCCGGACCTTCCCGCCGCCCCGTTAGTGTGCCCGCCATCGTTGACGTCGGCTTCCTCACATTCCTAACATTGCACTCTTAGCCCTTGCACCACCCATGCCCATGGTCATCGCCGCATTGATCAGCCTTGTGGGAATCCTGCTGGTTCCAATTCTCCTGATCCGCTTCCGCAAAAGGTGGGTTGCAGCCTTCAACTTAGCCATTACGAACTGAATCACGAGCCGATTCGCCGCCCGATTGCCCGGCTTCGGCATTCTTACGCATGTAGGTCGGAAGTCAGGCAGGGTCTACCGGACACCAGTAAACGTTTTTCGAGAACCCAACGGACTTCCGATCGCGCTCACCTACGGACGAGAATGCGAGTGGGTCAGGAATGTACTAGTCGCTGGCGGCTGCCAGCTTGCGTCTCGCGGCGTTCGCTATCATCTTTCCGCACCAACCATCATGCATGACCCCACCCGGCGACGATTCCCGCTTCTCGTGGGTATGATCCTCCGGATCATTGGTGCGAACGATTTCATCCAGCTTTCGACTTCTCACGCGCAAGGTGTTGCACCTACTTAGTCAGAGGTTAGCCGCCTCGCTCGCAGCATTCCTGAGATACCCGGCTGATGGCGCCACCGGATTCAGGGCACGATGCCGTATTTCGCCCTCAGAAATTTCTGCAGAGACTTGGGCAACACAGCGGCCAGTTCCTGCCAGGTCAACAATTGCAGCCGACAACGGAGAACACAGCTTCGGACCGCCCGCATGACCGAATACCAGTTCTCGATCAGATCCGGCCGCCTTGTATCGCAAAAAACGCAGAACGATCCGCCCGTCGCACAGGCAGCGAGCACCCCGCGAATCAACTGATAACCGGGGACGACATCGCCGGACATCATCAGTTCTCCCGATTCGAAAACTTCCTCCAGGTCCTGATATCTCGCAATCATTCTTGCCGGTGCCGTTTGAAAATCCGTCTCCGTCAGCTTGGCTTCGACCAACAGGTCTCCGAGTTTCATGTCGATCTCGGTGCGGTCCGTCATCCCGTTGCGAAAGGGAATTCCCGGTTTAAATCCAAACTGCGGCGCCATCCCGGAAGGGACTCCCAGCATGGAACTCAAGGCAGGGTTGATAAGCGTGCGCCGGCTACAAAAGACATTCATGAGCAGCGCATCCGAGCTGTTCGCGCAGTCCAGTTCCCTCCATCTCCAGGCCGCTCGAGGCAGTGCTTTTCGCGATCTGGTATGGACCTTGGCTAGCCGTCGCGCCCATTCTGGGTTTGCGCAGATGTTCTGGTAGGAGGCGGGGTAGAAATTTCCATGTTGCCGGCTTTCTTTGCACCCAAAGATGACGCTGGGCATCTCGCTTGCGGTCAGTTCGTGTATTGAGCCATTCCTGACCGCGATCTGCTGGTTTCTGGCACTGAGTTCGTGGCGCAAGGCCCCGGCCCACCGCATTGAATCCTCCTCCTTATTATTATTATTATTGTTTGCCCATGCCGAGCATCTGCCGCAACCGCGCCTTCAGCGCCGTGTCTGCTGGGCTCTTGCAGCCTCTGTTGAGCCAGTTTTCAAAATCTTGAATTTTGACGACATGCGTAACCTCAGGATGCCGGACCTTCACGGTTACGGTGGTCAGTCCTTTTCCGATATCGCCGACCCAGTCGTGACCGCGCAGCGCGGCGAGAGCCTGGGCAATGGCTTCGTACAGGGACTCGGCGGTCACATCGATTGCGTGCTCGATCTGGTTCAGATCGTGGACAACGACAGTGCGGGCTTTAAGTGCCACGATGGCAATTTATCATATTCGCCATTTGTTCGCCTCTGGGATTCTTGCTTGGGGATTTTGAGCTTGCCAGCTCAGTTCTTTGGGTATTCGTTGCAGAGGAGGGGAAACCAAATTGAAAAGGCTGTGACATTGGTTACGCTCTAGCTACCAGCTCCTGCGAGGGAGCCAACAGCGTGGAGCATGCACCGTCACAGCCCTTGATGCGATCACTGCTTTCACAGTCCCAAACCCCAACTACCCCTCGCAGAGTTAGTCGGTTTTTTCGGGTCTGGTTGCCCTGCAGGTTACCCTGCCGAGCTGATCACCCAATCTAATTCGGACTGGCTAATTTTATTTGAACCAATCCTTTCGATCGTCGACGGGGCGAAAGTTAAACGGTTGGTTGATCATTGTCAATGCCCCTTTTCGGTGCAAGGTCGACCACGGCCGCCCTGCACATTCGGAAGTGCAATGTGTTGAAACGCGCACGTTTACTGAACCTAGCATCTACTTGTTCCCGCTTTTGCACAAAGTCTTGCACAACTCCGTGGAAATCGTGGCAGTGTTACATGGGAACCAGTTAAACAGCTTGACTGTGGGAGCGATCTAACGCATGTTGGCGGTAGCACACGGACTCAATGTCAAATCTCGTAGCCTACGTAGATGGCGCCTCTCTGGGGAATCCTGGCCCTTCGGGTATTGGGGTGGTGATGGATGGTGCCCAGGACGGCAAGATCAGAATTGCGAAATCGATCGGGCGACAAGATAACAACGTGGCCGAATATGTTGCGCTCCTGGAAGCCCTGCAATGTGCGTTGACACTAAGAGCCGAGACCCTTCACGTCTACTCTGACTCCGAAGTCTTGGTTAAGCAAATGAGGGGCGAGTACAGTTGCCGCAGCCCGCGTCTGTATTCTCTGAACTGGATCTGTCGCAAGTTGGCCCACTCATTCCACTTCTCCATTTCGCACATCCCTCGCGAGAGCAACTCTGAGGCCAACGGCCTCGCCAGCTCCGCCGTCCGCGAACAATTCTTGTAGTTCTCGTGCCGCGACTACAAAGCGTTCTCGGGAAAGAGCAATGACAAGAACCATTCTCCGATCCGCGCGGGCCGACGCCGTCCGCATGCACGGCACCGGCAGGCTCTGGCGGAACTAGCTGGCGTATTGCAGGACGCGGAAGCAGGCTAACGAGTTGGCTACCGGTTCTACGTCGCCCGCCGTTTCTGCGGGCCATTTTTCCTTTGAACAATTGGAACACAGCGCTATCATTAGGGTGTTCTGTTTGCGACCGGCAAGCGGCCATGTGCGAGTCGCCCATGTCCCACGCTGATTCAAACCAACCCGACACTAGTCCAAACTAGAGGAGGACATCATGAAGCTCCGCATAACCGGGGCCTCGAATTTTGTAAACCGTATGTTCGAGGCTTGCGGGACCTACCAATGGGCTCGCGAATTACTTAAGAACTCACTCGAAGCGGGCGCAACCAAGATCGAATTCGGGATCGAATGGCACGCAGTCGAGAGAACCGGTGCATACCGGCGCACGATTATTGACAATGGCACGGGAATGAGTCGTGAAGAGCTGCTGAAATTCTTCTCTACTCTTGGTGAAGGCGCGGGAAAAATCGGCGGCATTCACGAGAACTTCGGGGTTGGCGCAAAAATTGCTTCGCTTCCATGGAACCCCGAGGGTGTAGTTATCGTGTCCTACAAGAACGGTCGCGGGTCGATGATCTGGATCGTGCTGGACCCCAACTCCGGAGATTATGAGCTCGTTGAGTTCGAGATCGATGGCGAGAAGATCTGCGTGGTCGAGCCGCAGGTTGTCGACGATATCGACTGGTCAGCCCTTCGTCCGACGTGGCTTGTCGAACACGGCACGATTATCGTACTGCTCGGGAGTGAGGAGTATCCGGACACAATACTGGGAAATCCCCAAGCCGGTGAGAAAGATATTAAGGGTTTATCGGTCTATCTCAATAGCCGCTTTTGGGATCTCTCTAAGATAGAAGTCAAAGTCGTAGAGCTTAGAAGTGAGAAGAAAAGCCAATGGCCTCAAGGGGCCGCGGACAAAGATGATTCGAGGCGACCTAACAACAGGCAGGTTTTGGGAGCACGCTACTATCTAGCCGACCTGAAATCAACGGGTGGTAAGCTCAGCAACACAGATGTGATGCTGCTCGACGACGACCGGGTGAGCGCCGAATGGTACCTATGGGATGGAGAGCGTCCAGCGATCCATTCCTACGCGAAGAAGGGTGGCTACATCGCGGTTCGGTATAAAGACGAACTGTTTCACCTCACCTCGCACAAGGTGCATTTTCGATGGTTTGGGATCATCGAAAGCAAGGTGCAGCAGAATCTTACGATTATTCTCGACCCTCAGCTGTACCAAGCCAGCAACGGTAGATGGGGCGTCCATCCTGATCAAAGCCGCAATCGTTTGATTTTCACCGGAAACGGAGAAAAGGGGGTCGAGCTCCCGCTTTCTGATTGGGGTTTGGAGTTTGCGGAACATATGCCTAAACCGATCATTGATGCGATTCGTCGCGCGCGTGGCAATGGTAGCGGGTCCATCGAAGATGAGGATTACCGGAAGCGGCTTCAAGATAAATTTGGGAATCGTTGGCGTATGAAGGTGCTCGTCGCGAAGAAGACTGACAAAGGTCAGGATGTCACGAGTACCGATTCTGATCTAGAGGTTCCAGAGGATGTAACGCTCGACGGTGACCGCCAAGGTGTCAAACGGAGGAGGCATAGCAAGATCGTCAAGGTTCTCCGACGTCGCGCGACACCCGCGGGCCTGGAACAGGGCGTCGAACGCGACCAACCAGTTGACGTGCCACGTTTCCGATTTGCACATGAGGATGAATTCGAAAAACCATGGCACCTCGCACTTTGGGCTCCCAACGATCCCGACGGTCCAACGGTTCTAATCAACGTAGACTCACCTATCCTGCAAGAGGTCGTTGAATATCACAGAGTCCAATATCCTGATGTGTACTCTGAGGAAGTGGACAAGACAGTGCGTCAGGTCTTCGGCGAAGTGGCAGCTTGCAAAATCGCTCACTCACAGAAGCTCGCGAAGAGAGTTACGGAAGAAGAGTTGGATAGCGAATATCGTAGCGAGCAGGCCTTAACCGTTGGTCTAATGGGCCTTCTCGCTGAAGAGAGTGTCATCGCTCAGCGGCTCGGCAAACTTGGTAAAAAGAAGGGGAGTGCTGTACTGAGTGCAGCGGCAGAATAACCCCAGGCTCAGTCCGCGTTCGTTGAAGCCTGAAGAATAGAATCTCTTATCTGTAATGCACTTTGCAGATGAGGGGCGATGAACCTGCGTCCCTACGAGATCGTCATTGCAGCTTCGCGTACTCCGCCTTAGCTTCCTTCAGGATGGGGATGTCGGGGTCGGCGTCTTTCCAGCGGGCGAAGAAATCCTGATACGCAGCCCGCGCTTTTGAAGTGTCCCCGGTCATTACGTACGCCCGGCCCAAGCCCAGCTTGGCCAGCGAATGCTCGGGCGCCGTCGGAGCGATCCCACGATGATCTACGACCTTCTGAAATTCCGCCGCCGCTTCTGCGCCGCGTTTCGCGTGCGTCCACGTTGACGTCGGCTTCCTCACGTCCCTAACATTGCGCCCCGAGTCCGTGTGAGTAACCTGCCTCACGTATTCGCCGAAACGCCGACGAGTTGCGCCAGCGCTAGCCAATGTCGCGTGTGCGGAATGCGCTTGCACGCTCGGATATCTGATGCGTACGGTTCACTCACTCCAAGCACCGAACGTATTCGGGACTTCGCAACGTCCGCAAGTGCTGGTTGAATCTGAGCGACGTAAACATCCCGCGTGAGCCAAGCGGGCAGGTCTGAAGGTTTCCAAGTCTGAATTGCCTGCCTATGCTGCCGTTGTGTGGCTGACCGCTTCGCAAGGGATTCCGCTTGTTTGTCCTTTCCTCCGACCACGACTAGGCAAGCCCCAACGATCGGAGCATTTTTACGAATTGCGGGCGCAACTCCATCAATGTTAAACGCGTACACCTGATTCGAGAAAGAGTGGGCGGGGCAGTACGTCTAGGCAGGAGCTTTTTCTACAGGCAACCCCGCCTCCATCCATCCCTGCTTTCCTTCTGGATAATGCGCCACGTTGGTGTAGCCCATCGCCGCCAATTCACGGGCGGCGTATTGACTGGCGTTTCAATGAGTGTTTGCGCAGTAGGTGACGATCTCGACATCTTTATTGGGCAACAGCTTCGGAGCGAGGTCTTTGATCTGCTCCGGGGGAATGTTCAGCGCTCCGGGAATATGGGCTTCGCGGTAGCGTTCTGGCGCAAGCGTCTCAACGACTTTGACTGAGCTTTTGCGGTCTAGCTTAGTTTTTAGGTCTTCGGTAGAAACAGTGCGTTCCATCCTGACCTCCTGATTCGACAGCTGTGATGGGCTCTGTCGAGAAATGGTTTGCTCGCGGTATGAGGAATCACGAGTTTCGGCGATGCTTTGAGCCAGGAGTACCCCTCTCTTGCCTGGTGGCTACTTGCTCTGATGTGTTAATAGGACACGGTCTCGGGCGTTCCTAGCATTCTGCACAGGACCGCGTTTGACGTAACGGTAAAAGCGGGCTTGCTCTCGTCCCTTCCAATAAGGTGCATCAAAAGTGTTTTTTATTCGCCCAGTTGCACGCCTCCTTGGCGAATCGCAACTGAATCGTTCGCTGTCCCCCGGGTGCAATTGCGACTACAATTCCCGCGTGAGTGCCAGAATCCTTCTTCTCGTGACCTTCACTGCTGTCTTGCTTATGTCCAGATCGCAGCCCGGAGTATCGAACAGCGCAGCCTCCGGAGATGGTCTCTGCCGGCCACAAATTGCTGCGCATGGACCAGCCCCAAACAATGGAATCGTGATGAACGGGATCGACGTCCTCGAACAGGATGGTTTCCGGGAAGTCCGGGGTTCCGACCCGTCCTCCCCACGCGCAGTCGGTGTTATCACCAACCACACTGGTTTCGATGTCGAGGGCCGCAGGACGATTGATATTCTCGCCAAAGCGCCCGGCATCAAGCTCGTGGCGATATTCAGCCCCGAACACGGCGTGACCGGGGAACTCGACGTCAATTCGGTGGGCGACTCAGTCGATCGCGCCACGGGCGTACATATCTACAGCATCTACGGCGACACGACGGCGAGCCGGCATCCACTCGAAAGCGTGCTCCGGAAGCTGGATGTCCTAGTGATCGACATCCAGGACATCGGCTCCCGTTTCTATACGTACGAGTCTACCCTGGGTTACACACTTGAATCTGCAGCGATCACCGGCACCGAGGTCGTTGTGCTCGATCGGCCGAACCCTTTAACCGGTGTGCATGTGCAAGGACCTGTCTCGGATGGCAAACACCTCAACTTTGTCGATTACACGAGGGAACCGATTCGCCATGGCATGACGGTGGGCGAGTTGGCGAAGATGTTTAACAGCGAGCGCCACATCAACGCCAAGCTCACGGTGGTTCCCGTAAAGGGATGGACGCGCAGCGACTGGTTTGATTCCACCGATCTGGTTTGGATCAACCTGTCGCCGAATATGCGGAATATGAATGAGGCCGCGCTGTACACCGGGATCGGGATTTTGGAGTATACGAATGTATCCGTCGGTCGCGGGACGGATACGCCGTTCGAGGTGTTTGGTGCGCCGTGGATCAGACCACGGGTATTCGCGCAGTATCTGAATGCACGCCAAATCCCGGGTGTCCGATTCGTGCCAACCTGGTTTACACCCGCCAAAGATGCCAAGTTAGGCGGACAGCGCGTTGGCGGGGTGCAGATGATCGTGACTGACCGGTCTGTTCTCGATGCGCCGGAACTTGGATTGGAACTTGGCTCCGCGCTGCTGAAGCTCTATCCCGCCGATTGGGAGTTGGATCGATTGATCGATCTGCTGGGGAATGAGTCGACCTTGGAGGAGCTTAAGTCCGGCAAAGATCCGCGGTGTATTGCCGAGGACTATCAGCCGGATCTGCAACAATTCATGCGGGTCCGGCAAAAGTACCTGATCTATACCGATCACTGAATGTCGAGCGATAAGAGGCGTGGCCGTTGAAACATTCAATTTCAACGAAAACCGGCCAAGAATCTGTGAGCCGAAATGTATCCAAAAAGCCGAGAAGATCGTTTATAGGCATCCAGACGCGACGCGGTTTCTGCCCAATTCTGGCAAACGGAGTTGTTCAACAGCCACTTGCGCGTGCCATCCGAGAACATCAAACTTTGCGCCTGAGCGTTTGCTGAGAATTTGCGTGCTCATCCTTCCGCCAACTTGAGATGCGGTCACCCGCTAAAGGTACCTGCAAGTCGGCTTGTATGAATCGATCTCAGAAACTCCTGGATCACGGGCTACCCTGAAGTAATCCCAAGGTAAGATTTGCCGATCACCCGGGAGTCATCGCGCCCACGCTCGGGCTTAAGCGCGCGTTGACTAGGGGATGCCGTGTCCGTAAGATGAAGCGGCCCGAAAGCCAAGCATCTCACGAATGATCGGCCAAACCATCTCGCACTACCGGATCCTCGAAAAGTTGGGCGGCGGCGGCATGGGCGTGGTTTACAAGGCCGAGGACACGCGCCTGCACCGTTTTGTCGCCCTGAAGTTTCTGCCTGACGAAGTCGCGCGCGATCCACAATCCCTCAGCCGCTTCCGTCGCGAGGCACAGGCCGCGTCGGCCCTGAATCATGCCCACATCTGCACCATCTACGACATCGGCGAGCAAGATGCGCAAGCATTTATAGCGATGGAGTTTCTGGATGGTCAGACACTCAAGCACAAGGTCGAGAAGCGGCCGCTCAAGATTGAAGAGTTTTTGGAGCTGAGCATTCAGATTGCGGACGCACTCGATGCGGCCCACAACCACGGCATTGTGCATCGTGACATCAAGCCGGCCAATATTTTCGTCACCAGCCGCGGGCAGGCGAAGATTCTCGACTTCGGACTTGCCAAAGTTAACACGAGCCGCAATCTTACAGCTTCGATGAACAGCTCGACGATAGCGGACATTAGGGACGAGCAACTCACAAGTCCAGGCAGCACCGTGGGCACGGCCGCCTATATGTCCCCCGAACAGGCTCGTGGGGAAGATCTCGATGTCCGCACGGATCTATTCTCCTTCGGGGCTGTCATGTACGAGATGTGCACGGGCGAAGTAGCATTTGGCGGCAGCACCTCCGCCGTCATCTTCGAGGCCATCCTCAATCGCGTTCCCACGCCGCCGCCCCAGCTCAACTCAAGCTTGCCGCCCGATGTCAACCGGATCATTGGCCGGGCCCTGGAAAAGGACCGCGAGCTGCGCTATCAGACGGCTTCTGAGATACGCGCCGAATTAAGGCGGTTGAAGCGCGACGTGGACTCAAACCGGAGTGCCGCGGCGCAAGGTGCGGTATCAGCGGCGCAGGCAGCCCGAGCTGTGAGACCGGTGGCCGCAGGCAGAAAAGGCTATTCCATCCGATCGACCGGATTGATCGCCTGTGCCGTCCTCATTCTGGGCGCCGCTGCGGGCTGGTTTCTCCGCGCCGGTTGGATGCCGACGTCACAGCCGCTCTACCATCAGCTCACCTTCCGCCGAGGTACCATTCGGTCCGCGCATTTTACGCCCAATGGGCAGTCGGTCGTATACGGGGCTTCCTGGGAGGGATCTCCAACCGATCTATTTATTACCAGCCCCGAAAGCCCGCAATCGCGGTCCCTCAATCTCGGTGGAGCTGCGCTTTTGGCTATTTCCTCTTCCGGCGAAATTGCGATATCGATGGACAGCCGGCCCTCCGGAGTTTATGCCCAGGTGGGCACGCTGGCCAGAGTGCCACTCAACGGTGGATCTCCACGCCCTGTACTGGAAAACGTGCAGTGGGCGGATTGGTCGCCGGATGGAAACAACCTGGCGATCGTGCGGGATGTGAATGGTCGAAACCGGCTCGAGTTTCCCATCGGGAAGGTGCTTTTCGAAACCTCAGGCTGGATCAGCCATCCAAGAGTTTCAAGAAAAGGCGATTCGGTGGCGTTCTTGGACCATCCGCTGCCCGGCGATGACGGAGGTTCTCTTCGCGTCGTAGACCTAAGCGGAAACGTCAAGACCTTGGCTACGGACCTCCAAACCATACAAGGACTAGCTTGGTCTGCTGACGGCCGGGAAATATGGTTCACGGCTGACCGGCTCGGCCTTAAACGCGCCGTCTACGGTGCCACGTTGAGCGGACACAATCGGCTCATTGCACGGGTTCCTGACACTCTGTCGCTACAGGATATTTGGCAGGATGGGCGCGTACTCCTTTCCCGCGACACCTGGCGGCGGGAACTCATTGGCCTCGCCGCTGGTGAAAGCAAGGAGCGCGATCTGTCGTGGTTCGACTACTCGTACCCATCGGACATCTCGCCCGATGGCAAGCTGTTGCTCTTCACCGAGGCGGGTGAAGGCGGAGGCCCGAACTACTCCGTTTATCAGCGAAAGATCGGTGAGATCTCGGCTGTCCGCCTGGGGGATGGCCTTGCCATCAGCGTGTCACCTGATGGCAAATCGGTTATTGCCAGTCCGCCTTCCACTCCCGCCCAACTTGTTCTTCTCCCGACTGGTCCGGGCGAGGCCAAGCCTCTCACTCACGACTCCATCAATCACAGCCGGGCAAGGTGGCTTCCAGATGGCCGCCGCTTCCTTTTCTCCGGCAAGGAACCAGGTCACGCTGCCCGTATTTACCTCCAGGATTCCTCCGAGGCAAAGCCGGTGCCCATTTCATCCGAAGGAATCGATCCTCTCGTTCTGGTCCTTTCTCCGGACGGTCAGCAGGTAGTTGGCGTTGGACCCGATGAGAAGGCGTATTTCTACCCGGTTGCAGGCGGAGAACCTAAGGCCGTTCCAGGCATTGAGCTGGGAGAGCAACCGATTCAATGGAGTGACGACGCAAAGGCAATCTATTTCTACAAGCCGGGAGATCTGCCCGCTAAAGTCTACCGGCTGGATTTGTCGACGGGCCACAAGACTCTGTGGAAGGAGCTCATGCCTTCCGATTCAGCAGGCGTAAGCCGCATTGGTCCCATCCTTATCACGCCGGACGGCAAGTCCTGCTTGTATGGCTATCACCGTATTCTGTCCGACCTCTATCTCGTGGAAGGCTTGAAGTAAGCGAACTTTTTTCATAGTCTTCACGGCTCCTGCGGCGATCTTTTCCGGACCAAGCCAAAGGCGGGTACGCGAAGCTGCGGTAATTCCGATGCCCAAGCCATGAAAGCATCTCGACACTTGGCCGTCTTATACAACCACACAGGCAAGTAAGGTCTCGTATCACGGGCTAACCTTCCATAATCTGGTAAGGGAAGGTTTGCCGACGATCCATCCCAGCATCACGGCTGGTGTAAGAACCGTTGCTAGTCGAGGCTTCCTTTGACAAGCGCGGCGCAGGAGCCTACAGTGGGCCGGCGCACAAGGCCTTAAGGACCGCAGGCCAACTGTTTCGA
>JABCYV010000119.1 GCA_013290025.1 Acidobacteriota bacterium | reverse complement strand
ATCTCTTTTCGCAAGGCCGGGCGGGAGGTGGTCGCCATGCTCGTGATACCAACCCCGCATCTCGTCGCGGTCGTGGTCGCTGTAGTAATGCCTTCCTTCGTCATCGTCGTCGCGGTCGTGACCTCTGCCGTGACCGTGCCCTTCAGCGAGCGCGATGCCCGACAAGACGAACAGCAATATCGTAGAGACGGACAGCCACCTTCTGGATGTTGATCGCATCGGTTCCCCCTACCTAAGCGTAGTGAGCTGAGCAGCTGGGGGCAAATTACCAACGCACCTGACCCAAGGGAATCGGTCCTTTAATTCTTCGTCGTCTTGCTTTCTCATGGCCGAAGAACAGCAAAGGAGGTCAGAAGATAATGAGCGAAGACCACAAGCTGAAATCGTCGACTGGTATTTCGTATTCTGCCGACCCTGTACTCCGGGTAGAACAGTCCATTCGAAGTGAAATCGCTGCAGTCTCACCTTTCGTAGATGAGCTCATGTTCTTCATCAAGACATCCCGATGTGTACCCGGAAGGGAAATCGACGTTGAAGTCTCCTTGCGAGAAGCGTGGTTCGGAGAGTTTGGGATGGCCGCGCCAACCTGGGTGAAGTGGAGCTTGATGGTCCGGCAGGTCATATCGAACTTTTGACCCTCCGCCTCTACAATCCCCAAGCCCACCAGTGGAGTATCAATATTGCTAACAGTGCAGCTGGTACGCTGAGCCCGCCTGCGGTCGGCGAGTTCAAGGACGGGCGCGGCGAGTTCATCGATCAGGAAACATACAATGGCGGAACTATTCTGGTTCGATTTGGCATCTCAGACATCACTCCGAATTCGGCTCGTTTTGATCAGGCGTTCTCGGCTGACGGGGGCAAGACCTGGGAAGTGAACTTGATTGTTACAGAGACGCTGGTGAAAGCCGCAGATGAAACTCAGAAGGCGCATTAAGGTCAGCCAGTGTGAAGAGATTCGGTTAGCGAACTGTGTTCTTAACGCATCTTGGATAAGTGGAATAGGCAAGCGCATTGAACAAAGTCACGATGAATGCACTCAAACATAGTCGACCTTTTCTTTTGGTATGCAGTTTGGTTGTCGTCTTGCAACTGCTTCAGGGACTCGCGCGGCAGAGTCCAGGCGTGTTGCGAACAGGATCTCAACCTGCCCCACCTCGGGACGGGCAATACGGAGAGTCGCGGAGACAAGTTATCGAGATGGCCTCAGAAACCAGTGATATAACCGGCGATACGTCGCCTGTCTTCCTGCGGTAGGCCAGTGAGTGGTCGGAGGAACGTGGCGGGAACATGCTCAGTCGGGCATCTCTCAACAGTGGCTGTCTCGCAACATATACAGGTTATTGTAATAGACCACTACGCAAAGCTACTGTTTCTTGGATCACGCATGAATTCGATGTAGTGTGCGACGGCATAAGGGACCATCCTTGCACCCTTTTAAGAACGATCGGGCCGACCCAGTTCTCGAGGGTATTCCAAGAGGGCAGATACGCGATCCTCTCAAGACCACATTAGGGCACGCATCAGGGCAAGAGCTCAGCCCCGTTGACGTGCTGCAGCGGCTACAGGCGCTCGCAAGCTTGCAGTCTGCGCGGATTGCGATCAAGGCTAAGGGTAGGATTCTCCTTATCGATGCAGCGGACATTGTCGCTGTCGAAGCCAAGGGAAACTACGTTTTGTTACACCACACATCAAGCTCGCACATGCTACGAGAGTGCATCGCGAGGATGGAGGAGAAACTCAATCCGCACGGGTTTGTGCGGATTCATCGATCTGTGTTGGTGAACGCGGTCTTGGTTGAAGAAATTCAGCCGAGGCCGGCGGGCGAATATGTACTCCGCATGAAGGGCGGAAGAGAATATAAAGTCACCCGCACTTACAAGAAGAATCTGCAACTCCTTGCCCAGTCGTGGATCGGCACGGACGGTTTTGTTGCCGAGTAAACGTTGTCTGTGCATCTGCATTACCGATACTTATCGAGATAGTACCTTCTCTTCACTCGCCCCCGTCTGGGTAGCTAAACAATACCCTGCTTCGACGAACGTGGTTTCGGAACGACTCCATCGCCCACATAGTCTTCCAGAATCTCCCGAAATCTGGACTCTTCGAAACTCCTCTCCGGGTTGATGTACTCCGACAATTTGCCGGGCCAGTCTTAACAGACAAGCATCTGAGGCGCGGACATGCGCTGTGAGACCAATCGTTTGACATCTGAGATTTCATAATGGCAAACCTGATTGTTGATGTAAGCGATTGACAAATCGACCAATGCGTCTTGGTTAGGCTCGTGCAAACACTCAAAGGGTCGTTGATCTAGACCCGTGCAAGAGTTGTCGAGTTCCCAGGAATTGAAATTAACTGGGGGAAGTGTCCATCCATGAGTTGAGGAGAATGCTGATGAATCGAACCTTTATCATCTTTAGAACATTCGTGTTGGTAATTACTCTGTTGAGCCTGGTAACTTTTGGTCTCACTCTATCTTTTGGCCAAGCCATCAGCGGCAACATGGTGGGCACGGTAGTAGATTCTTCCGGCGCTGCAGTTGCGAATGCCGAGGTGACTGCCACGAATGTAGCTACCGGATTAGCTATCACCAATAGGACAAACAACACCGGCGAATATCGGTTCGACAACCTCCCTATCGGTAACTACAAGTTCACCGTGAAAGCCAACGGCTTTCGAACCACTACCGAAGTGGCAGAAGTCGTACTGAATCGCACTGGCACAGTTAACGTGACTATTGCGCCGGGAGCTGCAACTGAGACTGTAGAAGTCTCGGGAGAGGCCCCAACGGTTGACACGACGACGGCGCAATTGGCATCCAGCTATGACGCGCGCTTGTCGCAGGATTTGGGGATTACCTCCGCAGGTGGAGTGGGCGCCGGAATCTTGAACCTGTCGCTGTTGAGCCCGGGCGTAACGAATTCGAGTGCGTTGGGCATGGGGATGGGTCCGTCGGTCGGTGGTCAGCGGCCACGCGATAATAACTTCACCGTGGAAGGCGTAGACAATAACCTCAAAACCGTAACCGGATCTCTGATCACCATTCCGAATGATGCGGTGGAAAACTTTACGCTTCTTTCGAATCAGTTCAACGCCGAGTTCGGGCACTCTTCTGGCGGCCAGTTCAACACCAATATCAAGAGCGGCACCAACAGCTTCCATGGTTCGCTTTATGAATATTTCAGAAATCGCAACCTGAACGCGGTGGACAACTTCTGGATACTCCAAGGCCTCAAGGAGAACCCGCGTCTTGATAACAATCGCTACGGAGCCACCTTTGGCGGCCCGATCATCAAGAATAAGCTGTTTTTCTTTACCAATTTCGAACGCGAGGGGATCGGGTTTACCGGAAGCAGTGGCATTCCGGTAGTGACACCTACGGCGGCGGGCTTGGCGGCTATCGCTACAGATCCCACGATTAACGCAACCAACTTTTCAATTTTCAAGCAGTATCTGGGGACGGCCCCGGCGGCGAACGGGTGCATTCAATACGATCAGAAAGCGCGCCCTGGCGAACCAGGACAGGTAGGAGCCTTTAAAGCCCCGGCGAACGGAAGTTGTGCCGTCGGTAACGTTGAGGTTGGAAGCATTACTCTCGCGGCATCCGCATTCCAAAACTATACGAATTTTGTTCAAAGTGTCGACTTAAACCTATCCGAGAAAGACCAGATTCGTGGGCGCTACGTTTACAACGATCTGCACCAGCTCGATACGACTGCCAGTCTGCCGGCTTTCTATCTGGTTGAGCCTTCCAAGTTCCGCTTGTTCACCCTCGGTGAGTATCACACCTTCACGCCCGCGGTATTGAACGAGTTCCGGGTAGGGTTCAATCGTTTTGCGAACACCCTTCCTGCTGGGAACTTCCCTTATCCCGGTTTGGATGCCTTTCCCAACATTCTTCTGAACGATCTGGGCGGCGTCAATATCGGACCAAACAGCAGCGCTCCTTCGTTTACGATCCAAAATTTCTACGGCGTGGTTGACAACATCACCTGGACCAGGGGTGCTCACAGCTTCAAGTTCGGCGGCGAATACCGTCAGTATATTTCTCCGCAGGGCTTTACTCAGCGCCAGCGCGGCGATTACGAGTACAACAGCACGCAAATGTTTCTGGAAGATTTTACGCCCGACATCATTGGTGAGCGCAGCACCGGCTCCAGCACGTACTACGGCAATCAGAAAGCGGTTTACTGGTTTGCGAACGACACTTGGCGCTTCAACCAGCACCTCACCCTGAATCTTGGGGTGCGCTACGAGTACACCACTCAGCCTTTGGGCACGGCGCGCCAGGCTCTGAACAACCTCTCCAGTCAGCCTCAAATCATTGTTCCGGGGGTAAACGAACCCCTGCTATTTACTGCACCCACTTCGTCGAAGAACAACTGGGCGCCCCGCATCGGAGTTGCCTATTCGCCAGGGAGCAGCGGGAACACCTCAATTCGGGCTGGCTTTGGCATGGCGTATGACGTGCTTTATGACAACATCGGCATTCTCGGTGTTCCCCCCCAGGTCGGCTCCACTGCTGACGTCCCGAATTTGAGTGTGGGCACAAAGCCATTCCTGGCTGGGGGCGGGTTGCGGGGCGGCGGCGGTACTGGCATAACTATCCTGTCTAAGACCGATGCGATTGCCGCTACTTCTACATGGATCCCACCACAAACCAAATGGCCGTATTCAATTAATTGGAACTTCGGCATCCAGCATGCGTTTGGCAAGAGTTACACCGCCGAGGTCCGCTACGTTGGTACGCGCGGCGTGCACTTGGATGTTCAGTCCAGAATCAACCGACAATCGCTTGTAAGCAACACGCCGGAGACTGCAACTACCGGCTTTCTACCCACGTACTTGCAAGCACCGTCTCAGGCCACACTGAATGCTCTACCGCTGGCGTTATGCGTTCCTGACGCTAGTGGTGCCTGCGTAAGCGGCTTGCAATCCAGGAGCAGCCTCCTGCCTCAATATGCCAACGCAGGTCTCGCCAGGAGCATCACAGCCGATTTGCCGATCGGCGGTTCCAACTATCATGGTTTGGAGAGTTCGCTCCAGCGACGTTTCAGCAATGGCCTCACCTTCCAGGCGGCCTACACCTACAGCCGCACGATTGACAACAGCACAGCGGATTTCTTCACTACTAGTCTTACTCCGCGCCGTCCGCAAGACTTCCAGGACATCGGCGCCGACAGATCTGTGTCGCCTCTTTCCCGCACCCACCGCTTTACCTTGGCGGCAGTCTATGACCTGCCTTTCTTCAAGAGCGGTAATTGGCTTATGAAAAACGTGGTTGGGAACTGGGCCTTCAGTCCAATCTACACTTACGAGTCTTCGCAATGGGCCGACGTGCAATCCGCTCTTGACGCGAACCTCAACAGCGATAGCGCCGGCGATCGGGCTATTCTCAACCCCGGCGGAGTTGCGGGTACGGGTAGCGATGTCACCGCCTTGACCGCCCTATCGGGTCCTAACGCGGGTCAGGTTGTAGCCTATCTGGCGAACAATCCCAACGCTCAGTACATCCGTGCCGGTGCCGGTGCACTGGCCACCAGCGGGCGCAATACACTGGCCACTAGGCCAACTAACGATTGGGACATTGCCACCTACAAGGACATAAACATCACCGAAAGGTTCAAGTTCCGGCTGGGTGCGCAGTTCGCCAATATCTTCAACCATCCTCAATACATTCCGGGCAGCAACCCAGGTTTTGGGTTGGGGGTGAACGATGTGAATAGTTTCCTTACGAGTGCCGGTGGTTACTTGAACTACCTGACGCCTGGGAACGCAAACTTCAACAATCCAAAATCGGTGTTCGCGAGCAACGCGCGCACGATAGCGGTCATTGCTAAATTCACGTTCTAGTGGCGCTTTCGTGAAAAAGCAGCAGTCCTAAGGAGGCTCTCAAGAGCCTCCTTAATTGCCTTATTTGATTTGGTCGCAAGGCCGAAAAGGTGTAGTGCAAAACCTATGTCAACCCAAACCTCGGGCGCGGAACATGTTGGACAAGTGATGGAGCGGGCACAGCAAGAACTCGAGTCGCTATTAAGTCAGCGCGCCGCGATCATTAAAAGAATTGGCACCATCAAGCAGACAATTTTGGGGTTGGCAAATCTGTTCGGCGATGACGTGATTGGCGATGAACTGCTGGAACTCATTGATCACCGTTCGGACACCCGACAGCCGGGATTCACCAAGACCTGCCGCATGATACTGATGGAATCTGGCCGGCCGTTGCTGACACAAGAGGTGTGCGAGGAAATCAGCAGGAGGAATCCGGCCTTGCTGGCGCGGCACAAGGATCCGTTGGCATCGGCATCAACCGTGCTCCACCGGTTGGCCAGCTATGGAGAGGCCCGTCCCCTAGCCAACGATAGCGGCCAGCGCACTTGGCAATGGGTAATAGACAAGCGCGAGCCTGCCTGGAACGCATTCAGTCAAGGTCGGGTCTCCGAAAAAACATAGCGGAGGCACTGGCCAGGACAGCATTTAGTCGGCGGCTTGGCAGTGATAAATCG
This sequence comes from Acidobacteriota bacterium, assembly GCA_013290025.1. Classification (GTDB taxonomy): domain Bacteria; phylum Acidobacteriota; class Terriglobia; order Terriglobales; family Acidobacteriaceae; genus JABCYV01. Next base: position 8,032 of record JABCYV010000119.1, on the reverse strand, counting down.
AACAAAGTGGCTTAGCAAAAACAGTCAACAGGGTAACGCCATTGTGATGTGTTGACAGCGGCGGTCTCCATTACGTTGGTTGAAGAGCTCAAACAGAGTACGAAGCCGCCGGTACAAAAATGCAGGCGCTGTGGCCAGAGTTCGGACACAACGCCCATCAGTGCAGCAGGGAGAGACTGTCATCCCGTGGTGCTAAAACCCGCGCCGAACCGAGTCCGCTGCGACGGCCAACTGCATCGATAACTCAAAAAACGCAGGCGTTTGACCGATAAAGAGTCCGTCTTCCGTGAAAGCCTTTACCGTCGCTACTGCGCCTCCGTTCTGCGTCGAGGTCGGCCGGATCACCGAACACCGGGGCAGACTCTTGCTGATGAAGTTGCATGGCTCGGGCAGGATCTTATTGGTCTGGGTGAGTTCTGTGGCAGGGTTGTTGAGATCCGGAAATGTCAGCCCGGTCACAGGATCGACCACCCCGGCTAACGGTTGAGACACCGCGTTAGCGCCCTTATCGTGCCACAGTCCGAAGTGATCAATCTCGACGCCGCCGATACTCACCAGGATCCGCAGAACTGTCGGATCGGTGGCTTTAAAGGCCAGGGTCGGATAGAGGCTCGCGCCACCCTGCTCAATAAACGCAAAGTGAAAGCCTGCGGTGTTGGCGATGGCTTGTATGCGCTCGGCATCGCGACCTGTGATGGGAATTGCTGGATTGGTCGAAGGAGGAGTGTCCGTGTCGTTCAGTGGAATGGCCGGTTGGTTCTTAATGACGAATGGCCCCTTGAACGCCGCACCTAAATCGGGGTTCTTCCCACTGCGATACCGCGTATACCAACTGAGGTCAACATTGAGATTCATGAGGCTGGTAAGCCGTTTGATTTGCCTTGCCCCAGTCGCCTGACTGCTCGGCAACGTTCGAAACGGTTCGAGGTCGACCGGTACCTCGCCCCTGGATCTCAGGAAAGCCTTAAGGAAGGCTGCGTGGCTCAGCTCATCATCCGTGTTGTCGGTGATGTACTGCGGCATGTCGCCATCCAGATTTTGGAGCGCCAGGGTGTAGGCTGGATTTCCCCCGATGAATTTCTGGAATTCCTCGCTCGATTGTGCGGCGCCACCGCCGGAAGGTCCGACTCCGCCGAGTTCCGCGTATTGTGTCCACAGATCGCTCTCGACAATTTCGGCCCATGCAGCGAACTGCAGGAGCGCAACATCGCCTTTCGAGAGCTTCCCCGTGCTCGATGAGGTCTGTGCTATACCTTCGGTCGCCAATAGTGTGCCGGCCGACAACGCTGCACCTGCCATCCCGATTCCCTTCAGAAATGAGCGTCGCTCGACAACCCGCTGCCAGCGGGCGTCGAGATCTTCTGTAGCCGTGGTTTCAGTTGAGACAGTTGGGGTGAGATTCTCTTTTTTCAAGTGTTCACACTCCGATCCTAAAATAGTTTGGTGTAACCCTGCTGAATGTGAAACTCCGCCATGTGGGTGATATTCCCGGATCAGTTGTCAATTGATTGTCAGAGAATTGTCTTGGCTTGAGGGGTGGTCGGAGTTCCGCCCAGCTTCCTACAGCAGGCTGCTGTTTTGTTATTTGACCTCGTTACGGCATTCCCTTTGCGAGCTAGCTGGCCCGAGCTGCAGGTTACAAGCTCAACGCGCGTAAAATATTTCTCTCGCTCGTTCGTCTACACGGGTAGATGGATGAGGCGCTGAGAAAACAGTGGATGATGGCGCAGCGAGATGAGCGGATCTCTGAAGCGATCGAGCGGGAGCGACCTCGGCTTCGCAACTTCATCCGCAAACGAGTGGCCGACCAGAGTGACGCAGAAGACATCCTGCAGGAAGTCTTCTACGAACTGGTCGAGGCGTACCGGATGATGAAGCCGGTGGAGCAGGTTACCGCCTGGCTGTTCCGTGTGGCTCGCAACCGGATCACAGACTTATTTCGCAGCAAGAAGTGGGAAGGGTCCAATGAACTGGCAGGTAGGACAGTGGACGGCGAGGATCTCCGGTGGGAAGAACTCCTTCCGTCGCCGGATGCTGGGCCGGAATCGGCCTACGCAAGAAGTGTGCTGTTGGAGGAGATGGACGCCGCCCTTGACGAACTGCCCAAAGAACAGCGTGAGGTGTTCGTCGGTCACGAATTGCTGGGTTACAGCTTCAAAGAGCTCGCTGAACGAACGGGCGCCAGCGTGAACACGCTGCTCTCCCGCAAGCATTACGCGGTCCTGCACCTGCGCGAACGCCTGCAGGCCATCTATGATGATTTCAGGAAAGAATGAGGTTAAGAGACATGAAAAGGCATTGGATTGTACGCGGACTGAAGTTCGCGCTGTTCGCCGCACTGTTCGTCATCGTATTTAGTTTCGTATTGATGAGCCTGTGGAATTGGCTCATGCCGGCTCTTTTTGGCTGGCATGTGATCAATTTCTGGCAGGCGGTCGGCATTCTCGTTCTGAGCAAGATCCTTTTTGGCGGATTCCGGGGCCGACCTGGCCGACACATGTACTGGCGTCGCCGCATGATGGAGCGATGGGAACAGATGACCCCTGAAGAACGCGAAAAATTTCGTCAAGGTATGAGTGGGGGCTGCGGACCATTTGGATCGCCCGCCGCAGAGCCGAGAGCTTGAAGTGCATGAGGAAGCCTCCTGATGAAGGCGGCTTGTTGGTTACTGAGGGAGGGATTTGATTTTCGCTTTCTATTCGCCTACAATTGGCGGATTGTTAGATCGGGCGCTTCGGGAGAATGAGCATGTTGACGGTAACTGCCGAAAATATCGCTGGGGTCGTAGTTCTGCGTTGCCTGGGCAGAATTGTACGGGGTCATGAAACTTCTATTTTGTGCACGGTTGTGCGGCAGGAGTCGCGAAATGTCGTTCTCGACCTGAGTAAGGTTGACGCAATCGACGCTGCCGGAGTCGGAGCTTTGATTGCGCTGCAAGCTGCTGGTGTTTATCTCAGGCTCTTGAACCCCACTCAACAAGTGCGGGAAGTATTGAGAGTCACCGGATTGGATTCGATTTTCGAGATCTGCGAATCCCGGTCGACTGCCGCGACAGCCGAATCAATCGAAGCGACCGTACCGGGCAATCAGTCTGAGAGGTCTCACGTACCCGCGGTCTGAACGCGGTGTAAAAAATCCTCGGTACCACTGGTTGACGTTAATCCGCCGATGTTGCCAACATATCGGAGTCGTTAGCTTCTCGCATGATGATCTTCGGAGCCTGCTTGAACTTGCGATCCTGGCATTCAGACTTGATTTTGGAGAGATACATCGCTGCGTAGGCTCGCCAAGGCCTCCAGGCCACCGCCCGCCGTTCAAGCTCGCGAGAACTCCTGACACCCAAGGCGCGCTGAAGGCCGCGATCACCGGAAGGAAACGCATCCGGCTCGGTGAGCGCCCGCATTGCTACATACTGCGCAGTCGATTTTCCAACGCCACGAACCCTACTGAGTCGAGTCAGAAAGTCTTCCGAATCTACGACGCCTTCAAAATGGATCTGCCGGTCACAAACGACGCGGGCGAGCGCGTTGATGGCCTCAGCCTGGCCACTCGGCAAACCTATGCCACGAAGGTTTGCATTGGCAAGAACCTCAGCCGGCGGGAAAAGGTGGGTGAGGCCAGGTGCAGCCGTAAATCGCGGCCCGAACGCTTGAACGATCCGGCCACAGAGTGGCGTTGCGCGGTTGACACTGATTTGCTCTCCAAGAATCGCGTGCACGGCGAGTTCGAAACCATTCCAGCAGCCCGGAACCCGTAGCCCAGGATCGGCCTCCACGTATCGTCTCAACGCGGGATCGCTTCTCAGACTTTTCACAATGTCAGCCCAATCTGCGTTCAGGTCGAACATGGCACGTACTCGCTCAGTAATGAAGAACAGAGAGCGTGGATCGGCGAACTGAACGCGCACCAACAGAGAGTCTTTGGCTTTGTCGAGTGAAACCTCGAAATAGCCCGGGCATGCCTGGACCGAGATGGAACGCCGGTAAATACCATTGTCCACTGCCTCGACGCCGGGCGTAGCGCGTGCGGCCAGAAACGTCAGCATGCTTTGCCAGTCGTAGGGAGGGCGGTAAGGAAGACGAAAGAGATACTGGTCTTCAGGATGGATCTTTGTTCGACGGACCAAATGTCGGATCTGAGTTGGAGTTCGATGGTAGACCTTGCGGATCCCGGCGTTAAAGCGTCTTACGCAACCGAAGCCTGCGGCGAGCGCGACTTGGCCCATGGGCAAAGTCGTTTCGTCGATAAGTTTCTTGGCGAAGTGCAGGCGCCGGGTCTGGGCCACCGCACTCGGCGTCGCCCCCAGGTGCTGGATGAACAAACGGCGAAGGTGGCGTGATCCGACTCCTACTCGTTCGGCTAGACCCTCCACTCCAGCCTCTTCCAAACCGCTTTCGCTGATCAAGCGCAAAGCCCGGGACACGGTTGTTGGAGTGCCTAACCATGCCGGAGTTCCCGGCGAGCACTCGGGCCGGCAGCGAAGACAGGGACGAAAACCTGCCTCGGCTGCCGCAGCAGCGGTTGGATAGTAACGGACGTTGCTCTCTTTACAGGTTCGCGCCGGGCAGATCGAACGACAATAAATTCTGGTACTAAGCACGGCTATAAAAAATTTGCCATCAAACCGTGCGTCCCGCGACAATCTCGCCCGCGAACAGACCTGCCAACTCAGATTCATACTCTTCGTGAGCCGAATCATAGGTGAATCTGAAGTCAGAACTTGGACGTTTTCGGACCTTGGACGCTTTCGGTTCACACTCCAATAATATCGCCGCATGAAGTGAATCGGCCGGCCGTTCTCGGAACCGCTCGCGCACCGACTGCCGATCCGAGTTCGACGTCCGCAAACGTCCGGCTCTTGTGGATCAGCGTCCGCGAATGTCCAATTCGGCGGCATCGATTTCGTTATCGTCGCAATCGTGCTGAATAGGTTCGCCCAAGAGGTAGAGACGAAACGCGAGCCGGCAGCCCAGTTCTTCGGCGTTCAAAAGCAACCGGCCATGGAGGCAATATGCAAACCAAGAGATCGTATGTGACTGCAGTCGCGGTAATCGCTGTGCTCATGATCCCAGTTAGACTTGTTCAGGCTCAGCATAAAGACCACGAGCCACCCAAATACTACGTGTTTAATCTCGGAGATCCCGGCGGCGGGAACGTTGCCGCAGCCGCCAGCATCAACAACATAGGCTGGATAGCCGGGGATGCCTACCAGGCCGGAAACACCACAGAGCACGCCGAACTATGGCTCGGAACCCCGTTCGATCTCGGGACCCTCGGAGGACCTAACAGCGCGGTGGCTTGGCCGAACAAGAGCAACAGGACTGAACTCGCCGGCATCGCCGAAACCGCCGATATGAATCCGTTGGGCGAAGCCTGGAGTTGCGCTCAGGCTAACTTTCCTACCATCACCAACCACGTGTGTCTCGGGTTCGTGTGGCAGGATGGTGTGATGTCTCCGCTTCCGCCATTGCCTGGAGGCATCGACAGCTATGCCGCTGGTATCAACAATCACGGCCAGGTGGCTGGATGGGCGGAGAATGGCGTTCACGATCCAACCTGCAACAACGCGCCTCCCGTGAGCCAATTTCTTCAGTTTGAGGCGGTCGTCTGGGGGCCGGAATTGGGCCAACTGACGCAGCTTTCCCCGCTCTCGCCTGACCCCGATTCAGCAGCCACCGCCATCAATGACAGAGGCCAAGTCGTCGGTATTTCAGGTCTCTGCTCGAACGCGGTTGGAGGGACCAGCGCTCAGCACGCGGTGCTCTGGGAGCCAGACGGCAAGCCAATTAACCTAGGCAACTTTGACGGAGGCGTGGCGTGGAACACTCCTACAGCTATCAACAATCGCGGTCAAGTCGTCGGTTTTGGAAACCAGGCCCGCACTCAAGGTGGTGCCTTCAACCCGGTCGCGTTCTTCTGGGACAAGGAGCATGGTATCCGATCTATCGCCCCGATCGGTGATGACAGTAATAGCTGGGCTTGGGGAATAAACAACCATGGGGTGGTGGTGGGCCAGTCATTTGGGGGCGCGGATGATCCATTCGGAAGGGCGTTTCTTTACGAGCACGGCTCGATAACGGACCTGAATGCGCTGATTCAACCCAACTCTTCACTGCATCTCGAGCTAGCCAATGACATCAACGACGAAGGTGAGATTGTGGGCTTTGCTCGTGACACAAATACCGGCGCGACGGTAGCTTTTTTGGCAGTTCCGGCGCACGGAGCCGACAGCCAAGCCAGAGCCGCCAGGCCTGCCGATAGCAATTTGCTAAACATGATTGCTCCCGAAAGTCTCCGCCGACAGGCGGGAACGTTCGGCCGTTTCTTCATTGAGGCGGGGCGAAGGTGACGGTTGGCAGGACGCAGTCGTGATGGTCCGGGTTCGTCATTGCGTCGAGTGCCCAAAATGCCATACTCGATATCTGCCTGGCTTCACTCCGTACCGCAACGGGTCGTACTTAATCCCACTGACCAAGGGTTTTCCGGCAGAATGGACCCTGTATTGTTCCTGTGGCAGGCCGCATACTTCCACACGATGGAGTTGGAGGGAGTTTAAGTCATATTCGGTGACCGGTCAGGCCCACCGTCGTGGCTACGGCTCGCCGGAAGAAATCCTGGACCTGAAGCGCGCAGTGGCACGATCCGAGTTAGTGCCGTTTGATATAGCGGCAGAGTCGGACCTCGAACGAAAAGGGAGAACATCAAGATGAGTTCGGTAGTCGGGTGCCTCAAGGCAGGCATACTTCTCACAGTTGTCTCGTGCTCAGGCGGTCATTTGCTAGGTGGTCGGGTTTTTTCTGCCGAAACGGCGCCGCGTGCAGCTTGTGTGGCGTCCGCATATCACGAGTTCGATTTCTGGGTCGGTGATTGGGACGCATTCGAGGTCGCTGGCACTACGCCAGTCGCACGCGTCCGAGTGGACCTCATTCTTGATGGCTGCGTCTTGCGCGAAGACTATCAGGGCACCGATGGACACAAAGGGCAGAGTTTCAGCATCTACGACGCCTCAAGAAAAGTCTGGCATCAGAGTTGGGTCACTAATCGAGGCGAGCTGCTTATCATCGAAGGCAACAGGCAAGGTGGAGAGATGGTTCTGAGCGGCGCGGATCATACCGTAAGCGGTGCGGAGAGACACGTCCGTGGCACCTGGAAGCCGGAAGATGGCGGCGTTCGTGAGACTGCCGTCACCTCCACCGATGGCGGCAAGACATGGAACCAGTGGTTTGATCTGATGTTTAGAAAGCACAAGCCTGACTCGCGGAGGCTTGAGTTTTGTCCGCAACCTGAAGGTGGTGTATCAAGATGAAGATATTGTTCTCAACCGGAGTGGCATTTTGCATGCTCACAGTGATTTTAATAAGTGGAGCGAAGGCGTCTGCAGCCGACGATCAGGATCTCGTTGCGGCTCTCGACACTCAGTATCAGGAGGCCGTCAAAAAGAACGATGCGGCCACGATGGACCGCATTTTAACTGATGATTTCATCCTAGTGACCGCTTCCGGCAAGACCTATAACAAGGCTGACTTACTCAGGGAAGCACGGGGCAGGAATACGGTCTACGAGCATCAAGAAGATACGGAACAGACCGTTCGCGTTTGGGGACGTACCGCCGTGGTCACCGCTAAGCTATGGGAGAAGGGCACAAAGAACGGGAAGTCATTCGACCACACGCTGTGGTTCAGTGACACTTATGTGCGGACTCCGACCGGATGGCGCTATGCATTTGGCCAATCGGCGTACTGCCCTTGCGAAAAATCACCTAAGTGAAGGCCTTCTCCATCGCACGGACGTACAGCTACTCATGCAAGAATGAGGCGCGCCAGCTCGCACAACGAATAGACGGACCATCATCTCCGTCTATCCGACAGTGATTCGATCCCTCGTCCGAGCCCGAATCGCGACTAACTCGCCTCAGTTACATGGCCCCGGTGAGCCGCTTGGAAATGTTGGTGGCGTGCAGGACGCCTTTGTCGTCGAAAGTGCCGCGGCAGATCACTCGATCTCCATCTTTCACCTGGCTGACATCGATGGT
>JABCYV010000118.1 GCA_013290025.1 Acidobacteriota bacterium | reverse complement strand
GTTGATGTCTGCGATCACCACTTTAGCGCTTTCACGATGAAAAGCGCGCACCACGGCTGCACCGATGATGGTCGCGCCACCGGTGACAATAGCGACCTTCCCTGTCAGTCCTTCCATACTCGTCTCCCGCTTGTGAAACTGGTTTTAGCAGGGGAAAGCTACCACGAGGCTAGCCGGCGAACAAGAGTGACCGGTTCGCTTGGACGTTTGCTGTTTCACGAATGGTCCCATCCCCACAAGTGCCACTTGTATTGGAGACTTGACGCATCGGTTATATTTGGGCACTTGGTACGAGGGATTTAGGAATCGGATCCGGAGCGAACCCATGAGAAAAGTTGCCATCATTGGCGGTGGTCAATCAGGGTTGCAGTTGGCATTGGGGCTGCTGCAGAACAACTACGAGGTCACGGTAGTTTCTAACCGCACGCCGGAGCAGATCATGGGTGGCCGAGTTACTTCGAGCCAGTTCATGTTTCATGACTCGCTTGAGAATGAGCGGAAATTAGAAATCAACTTCTGGGAAAAGAAATGCCCAATTACAGATGGTATCGCCTTCACCATTCCCGGGCCCGACAAAACGAAAGCTCTGTTCTGGGAGGCCAAGCTCGATCACTACGGACAGTCGGTCGACCAACGGGTAAAGTTCGCGGGCTGGATGAAAGAGTTTGCCAAGCGTGGCGGAAATTTGGTGATACAGGACGCCGGTCCTAAGGATGTCGATAGTTACAGCAAGAGCCATGACCTGGTGGTGGTTGCCGCGGGTAAAGGAGAGATAAATCGACTGTTCGAGCGAGATGCGGAAAAGTCTCCCTACGACCAGCCCATGCGGGCGCTGGCGTTGACCTATGTCAAGAAAATGATTCCGCGTAAACCGTTTACCGCCGTGTCTTTCAACCTCGTGCCGGGAGTGGGTGAATACTTCGTGTTCCCCGCGCTAACCACCACTGGGCCGTGCGAGATCATGGTGTTTGAAGGTGTTCCCGGCGGTCCGATGGACTGCTGGAATGATGTGAAGACTCCGGAAGAACATTTGGTCAAGAGTAAATGGGTTCTGGACACCTTTATGCCGCTAGAAGGGGAACGCTGCCGCAACGTCGAACTGACCGACAACAATGGGATCCTGGCCGGCAGGTTTGCGCCGGTCGTCCGCAAGCCAGTCTGCAAGCTGCCCTCGGGCGGGCTGGCACTCGGTATGGGGGACGTGGTAGCCACCAACGATCCGATTACCGGGCAAGGTTCGAACACGGCCAGCAAGGCGGCCAGCATCTACTTGCAGCGGATTTTAGAGCGCGGCAACAAGCCGTTTGACCCTCCGTGGATGCCGCAGACCTTTGATATTTTCTGGGATTACGCGCAATGGGTAGTGAGGTGGACGAACTCGTTACTGATTCCACCGGCACCACAGATCCTGCAGCTAATGGGTGCTGCGAGCCAGATTCCTCCCCTGGCCGCCAAGATTGCAAACGGATTCAACAATCCGCCGGATTACTCCCCCTGGTGGTTTGACCAAGCACAAGCTGACAACATGATCAAGCGGATGGCAGGTTCCACACCGTAAAGGCGTTTTGTAGTCCGGGAGTTTCCGAATTCACGCACAAATAACCTTGACAATCGCGTGGCGCCGGTTATTGAATTGGCCCGCAAGATCATGGTCTTTTTGGGCTCCTGCATGAAGCGGATAGGACGGCAGCCTTTGACGAACCAGCGTCTACGGCCAATCAGCGCCGGGCAAACGTAACCGAGAATCAGCGACCGGGAATTGCGAATGTATGGAGAAGCTTCAAGCGGTTAGTGTGTTGAACACTTCAACAGTAGAACGATTGGTAGCTCAGTGTGGCGACGTTTCAACCGCGAGGGAGCGACAAATGAAGCGGACTTCGCATTGCTTAGTTGGGATCGTTGTCTTGCTGCTGTTGTTGTCGGGCGCTATTCAAGCCCAGGAACTGGCCATCTTGAAAGTAACGGTGAATGACCAGACCGGAGCTGTAATTCCGGGCGCTGAGGTAGCACTTAAGAATGCCCAAACCGGCGTTAACCGAAGCGATGTCACCGAATCGCATGGGCTATCGGTGATCCCTAGCATTCCCCCGGGCACCTATGAACTGACGGTGACAGCCAAAGGGTTCACTTCGCGAAAGCTATCGGTGTCCCTAACGGTCGGACAGACTGCCTCGGTGCCGGTCACCTTGGGGCTTACGGTCAGGGAAGAGGTGCAAGTACAAGACGTCATCCAGGGCATTGACACAGAAAAGTCCGACATCAGCCAGGTCATCGACACTCCGCAAATCAACAATCTGCCCATCTCCGGCCGCGACTTCATCGACTTCGTACTGCTCACACCTTCCGTGAACGTAGGCAGGAGCACCGCCGTGGGCGCACAGTCGCCCTTCACCGAGACAGGGCTAAAGCTCAGCTTTGCGGGAGTACGCGAAAGCCATACTTCCTTCTTCGCTTTGGACGGAATCGACTACACCACCAGCATCTCCGGTGTGCAGCGGATCAGCCCCTCACAGGACTGGGTGCAGGAATTCCGGGTTGTGGACAGCCCATATGAGGCTGATACCGGCCGCAACCTGGGCTCGGTGGTCAACACCATCACCAAGTCCGGCACCAACGATATGCACGGCACCGCGTACGAATATTTTCGCAACAATAACCTGGATGCCAAGAACCTTCTGTCGGCGCCGGGTTTCAATACCCTGCGCTTCAACCAGTTCGGCGGCACGTTGGGCGGCCCCGTCCGCAAGGAGAAGAGCTTCTATTTTCTAGGATACGAAGGGCAGAGACGCGCGGAATCACCGCTATATTCCTCTTTCATTTTGCACAGTATCGGGGGCATCAACGCAGTGAAGCAGTCCCTCGGTTTACAGCCGGAGAGTTTGAATTCGTTCCTGACGATCGACGATTACGACAAGTTCATAGGCAAAAGCAACAACGTTTTGAGCGAGAAGACCTTTCTGAATATCACCTACCTGTTCAACGATTCTCGCAAAAAGAACGCGCGCGGAGCAGCACCGGGAGAAGGTCTGCCTTCCTCGTATCGCGATAATCCGGTCCGCGACCAGACCTTCTATGCCAACCTAGTTCACGTATTCAACCCACGCCTGACCTCGGAAACTCTGCTTCAGTACAACAATCGGAACTTCAATCTCATACCCAAGGGCCTGGGATTGGAGCCCGCTTTAGGCATCTCTGACCTGCTGTCATCCGGTGGTTTTGTGGGCAGCGTCCGCTTCTATCGCGAGCAGCACTTCCAGCTTGGGGAGAACCTCACATACACGCTCGGCAAGCACACTCTGAAGTTCGGCGGCGAAATTCAGCCGGTCTGGACCCGCACGCAAGTTCCGCTGTTCAGCCCAGGGTTCGCGATTTTTAGCCCACAGAGCTTCTTCGGTGCTCCACCCTTCAATGCTCCACCTTTCGGGCCAGGAACGCCGGTGGCCTACCTGTTTCTGGAGCCGCGATCGCTCTTTGGCCAGCAGATTCCGAATAGGGATCCCAACTTCCAGGCTGGGTTGTACGCGGGCCCGAGCCAACAAGTGTTTAATGATGCCACCACGGTTTCCTATCGGCACCTTTTGTGGTCAGGCTACGTTCAAGACCAATGGAGAGCCAGGTCCAACCTTAGCTTCACTCTGGGTCTTCGTTACGACGTTGATAGCCTTCCTTCCGGATCCGAACTAAAGCAAGTCGGCGGGTTCCACCCCACCAACTACAACAACGTTCAGCCACGGGCTGCGTTCGCTTACGCCTTTCATGGGGGCAAGGGCGTGGTGCGCGGCGGCTTCGGTTTGTTCGATGGGCCGTTTGTGTACAGCGATATTCTGGTGAGCTGGGTCGGTGCTTCGGAGTTCAGTTATATGAATCAGCCGTTCTTGCCAGAGTTCAAGAATCCCAGCCAAAACCTGATCGGATTCGGGCCGTCCGGGGCGGTGGGGGTATGCGACCCAAAACTGGTGCCCGGGGCGTGCGTTCAGTTCCCGGGAACCCTTAAAGCAGACTTCCAGCAATTCGTGAAAACTGGGCAATATCCTGGGCCGAATGCGCTGCAGCAGGTCCCGCTGGGCTATGCCCAGAAGAAATTCAACCAGCCTTTCTCCGAGCAAGCCAGCCTGGAAATTGAACACCAGGTCGGCAAGGACTGGTATCTTTCCGTGGGATATCAGTGGATGCATGCCAGCCGGCTGCCGGTCTACACCAGCATCAACGGTGACTGTCCGGGACACGTTGAAGCAAACTGCCCCAGATTGCCCAGCGGGAAGGAATTCTTTTGTAATACGACAGCCGCTCAGTGTCTTGCGTCGCTACCGCCCAATGTTGGGGCGCCTACTCCCGGAGGGCCTGCCGATCCGAACTTTGGCTTCGTGCTATATGTGAAGCCGATTGGCTTCTCCCTCTACAACGCAGGCACTCTCAGCTTGCGCAAGGCGCTCTCGCACCACTTCAACGTTCTGGCGAACTATACCTACTCGAAGTCCATTGACATCTCCACTACGGTCAACCTGCCGAACACTCCAGAGAATTACCTGCATCCGGAATTTGACCGGGCCGTCGGCGACAACGACGTTCGTCACCGCTTTACCTTGGCGTTCTTGACGGAATCGCCAAAGGAATGGCCCATCGTGGTGCGCGACTTCAAGTTCTCAATGCTCACCAGCCTGCAAAGCGCCCGCTGGTTTAGCATCAACGCCGGATTCGATACCAACGGCGACGGGTTCCCATTCCCCGACCGTGTAGGCACGAGTCCGCGCAACTCCTACAAGGGCGATCCTTTGTATGATGTCGACCTGCGTCTACAACGGGAAATTCCGTTCACCGAACGCATCAGGGGAGTAGCCAGTTTTGAAGTGTTCAACGTCCTCAACCGGCCCAACGTACTGGACGTGGATCACGTGTATGGCTTGGCGGATTTCGCCGGTCCGGTGCCGAAAGAGTTTGGCGACCACATTTCGAGCCCTGGCAACCCCACATTCGGTTCGCCAAAATTCGCCGTTGAAGCACGCCAGTTCCAGCTTTCGTTCCGAGTCACGTTCTAGTTAGTACCACGGGCGAGGAGACACCCAGTCCCCTCGCCACTAGCTTTGCGCCGGGCCGGTAGTTTTGCTTTCGAACAATCCAATAAGGAAGAAACCCGTGGTGAAACCTTATAGCGCCGTTGGCTTGATTCCTGTGGTCCGCGGAATTCGTCGCCGAAAAGACATCAAAATCAATCTCGACCACCTGAAACACCTGGTGAAGGCCGCCAGTTGGCTGTCGGCTCTCGATATCCCGGTGCGGTTGATCGCCTTTCCGGAGGGAGCTCTGCAGGCTTTCAACGACGAAGTGCTCGATCTGGACCACGTCAAGTTCGCGCGTGAGTGTGCGATTGACATACCGGGCGAAGAAACCGAAGAACTGGGCAAGATTGCCCGCGAGTACGACGCCTTCATCATGGCCCAGGCCAAAGCCCGCCACCCCGACCTGAAAGATCGCTTCTTCAACGTTGGGTTCATCCTCGATCCGAAGGGGAAAGTAATTCTGAAGCACTACAAGGTTTCACCGCTATTCCCGGTGGAACACTCGGTGTGCCCGCATGACGTATACGACTGGTGGATCGAAAAATATGGGCGCAATCTGGACGCGTTCTGGCCGGTGGCGGATACAGCGATTGGCCGCTTGGGCATCATGATGGCCAACGAGGGTTCGTATCCGGAGAATGCCCGTGCTTTAGCACTAAACGGAGCGGAGGTCGTATATCGCGCTTCCTATCCTCATCCTGCGACAGGAAACGAAATCTTTGAAATCCAGAGCCGAGCGCGCGCACTGGATAACAATATGTATATCGTTGCGCCAAACCTCGGAACCTATTACCTGTTTCCGGAAGAGACTACACCCATCGACACATTTGGTGGGCGATCTTTCATCATCAACTATAAAGGCCAGATCGTGGGCCGCCAGGAGTACGGTGGAGGTTCGACCTACGTGGCCGGAGTAATCGATGTTGAGGCTATGCGTGACCATCGGGCGCGGGCGCAGTGGGATAATTGGCTCAAAGATCTGCGCACCGAGCTTTACCAGATACTTTACGAGAAGCCAATCTATCCCAAGAACCTCTATCTGAAACGGGAACCGATGAAGCATGCGGAATACCGGAAGAAGGTGATTAAGCGCCAGATCCGGCTTATGCACGATCGCGGCATCTGGAGGAAGCCAGAACGCTAGTCGGCGTCTCGGCGAAATTCATAAGGGTGCAAGTCACAACAAGTAATTCGGTTGTGTCGGAAAAATGCGAGAGTCGGCCAGGAATAGCGGTCGATCCCATCGCGAGCGTTCCCAACTTCTCATCCCAACCGAAGGTCTGACTAACTGCGCAATGCTACTCTGATTGATGATGGGAGATAAGTATGAAGGCATTGCTGTCCGATGCGGCTGAAAGGGCTGAGCGCTACACATCGAGCATTGCGGGCCGACGTGTCGCACCGCTGCCCGAAGATGTCGATCGGCTTCGGGTACTCGGCGGACCACTGCCAGAAAATTCCTCTAATCCCAACTCTGTTCTGGCAATGCTGGATGACTTTGGTTCGCCGGCTACTGTAGCTTCCACCGGCGGACGCTATTTCGGTTTTGTTACTGGCGGCGCTTTGCCGGCGACACTGGCGGCAAACTGGCTGGCCGGAGCCTGGGACCAAAATGCGGGTCTATCTATAGGGTCTCCGGTAGCGGTGAAGATTGAGGAAATCGCGTCTGAATGGCTGTGCAATATATTTGGGATGCCGGCTGGTTGCGGTGTCGGATTTGTCACAGGCGCCACGATGGCGAACTTCACTGCTCTTGCTGCGGCTCGGCACGCACTGCTCAAACGCGCCGGCTGGAACGTTGAAGACTCTGGCTTGTTCGGTGCTCCCGTGCTGGCCGTTGTCGTGGGTGCGGAAGTTCATGTATCGGTGCTAAAAGTCCTCTCGCTCTTAGGCCTTGGACGGGCGCGAATAACAAGGGTTCCGACCGACGAGAAGGGCCGCATCAAACCCGAAGACCTTCCAGCCATGGATGATCGGACCATCGTTTGTCTGCAGGCAGGCAACGTGAATACTGGCAATTTTGATCCGGCGACCGAGATTTGCTCTGCCGCGCATCGGGCCGGTGCCTGGGTTCACGTCGATGGCGCGTTCGGGCTATGGGCGGCGGCCGCGCCAGCACGATCCTATCTGATGAACGGCTTCTGCGACGCCGACTCTTGGGCCACGGACTGCCACAAGTGGCTGAATGTGCCATACGACTGCGGGGTAGCTTTCGTTCGCGATGCGGAGTTCCTTCGGGGCGCAATGATGGTCAGTGCGGCTTACCTGCAAACCGGCAACACACGCGAACCTGCAAATTACTCTCCCGAGGCGTCGCGACGTGCCCGCGCGGTGGAGGTTTGGGCCGCGTTGCGATCTTTGGGACGCAGCGGACTCGCGGAATTGGTGGAACGGAACTGTCGGCTGGCGCAACGCTTCGCCGGGGGGTTACGGCAGTCTGGTTATACCGTACTGAACGATGTGGTGCTGAACCAGGTCATGGTGTCATTCGGCGATGCGGAGACGACTGGCCGGGTAATTGCCGAAGTGCAGAGGGACGGCACCTGCTGGTGCGGCGGCACGCAATGGCACGGAAACACTGCGATGCGCATCAGTGTTTCGTGTTGGGCCACGACCGAAGAAGACGTCGACATGAGCCTGGCAGCGATAGCGAGGATTGCTCGGGGAGTCCAAGCTTCGACAGGCGCAACTTAACTCGTTTTACGAAGAATGGACAGGGTGAGTCATTGGAGATTTTGCGAATTGCGGAGCGGGGCAAGCTCGCAACCGGCAGGTTGACGCATTCCCGCCCCACGATTCGCGACCGGGTTTCTTTCCGGACCTTGGTCATCTGTTCTCTCGAATCCAGTATCCCGTAGCACGATACTTTAGCGCGAGAGCCAAGCATTCAGTGGTACAAGAATTCCTGTCCGTTGGCTCTCGGGCTAAGGAACGAACGGCGGTCGAACCATGCTTAGCGATTCCGAAGTCCGAGCTGTCCGATCGCGATTTCGTGTTCTCCGTAACAAGATCTATCTGAACAGCTGCTCTCAGGGTGCGCTGTCGGATGCGGTGGAGGACGGTTTTCGGGAGTACGTCGCCAGTTGGCATGAGCATGGTTCGCCGTGGGATGTTTGGGTTGAACGATACGAGGCGGCGCGGTCGCAGTTTGCCAGTTTCATCGGCGCCACGAATGATGAAGTCGCGGTTGTGCCCTACGTGTCGGCAGGGATTAACTCCGTCGCGAGTGCGTTGAGGTTTGATCGTCGAAAAAAAGTGGTGCTGGGCGAATTCGAGTTCCCGACTATGGGCCATATTTGGCTGGCACAGAGGAAGCGGGGCGCTGAGGTCGAGTTCGTCAGTGCCGTTGGCAATCGCATTCCAACCGAACACTACGAGCGCGCGATAGACCACGATACTCTGATCGTTCCACTGACAGGCGTTTGTTTCATGAATGGCTTTCGATCGGCGGTCCATGAGGTCGTGCGACTTGCGCATGCCAATGGCGCCCTCATCATGTTGGATGACTACCAGGATTGTGGCACTCGTCCCGTGAACGTGCGGACGGCGGAACTTGATTTTTACGTGACCGGAACGCTGAAATACCTGCTCGGGCCGCCAGGCTTGGCGTTCCTGTATGTGCGGAAAGAGCTGATAGAATCACTCGAGCCCACGATTACGGGATGGTTTGCGCAAACCGATCCGTTTGCCTTCGATGTGAAGCATCTCGATCTCGCTCCTTCTGCGCGAAGGTTCGAAGCCGGCTCTCCCACCGTGCCAAACATCTATGCGGCCATGAAAGGCATCGAACTTCTACAAGAAATTGGACTAGACAACGTGGCAGCGCACATCGAGACCCTGGCGCGTGCGCTGCTGGACGGGTCGCAACGATTAGGCCTGCACGCTAAGGTACCGGCCAACAGCGTCGGGCCGCTCGTTGTTTTGCAATGCAGTTACGCGGCGGTGCTGGTCGAGAAGCTGGCCGCCAGCGGAATCGTGTGCTCTAGCCGTCATGATGGCTTGCGCCTTTCCTTCCACGTATACAACACTTTGGATGATGTACAGGCAGTACTACGAGTATTGGAGCAGAACCTCGACCTGCTGGTCACGGGTGCGGCCACGTCGAACGGTGATTGAAGATGGCAGAATTCCCTGTTGAGCATGTGCGACGGATGTTTCCCGCACTAGATCGCAGCGGAAGTTCGATGTTCTTCGACAATGCTGCCGGCGCACAAATCCCGGAGAAGGTACTGGACGCCATCAACGACCACCTGCTCACGCGAAACGTACAGCGTGGTGGACGCTACCGGGAAAGTCAGGAAGTGGATGCCACGATCGACCGCGCTCGAAGAACTGTCGCTGTTTTTCTGAACGCGGCCGATCCCAACGAGATCGCGTTCGGGATGAACGCGACCTCCTTCATACGCGTAATCAGCCTCGCGCTCGGCCAGACTCTAAACGACCGTTGTGAAATCGTTGTGAGCGACCTGGACCACGAGGCCAACATCGCGACCTGGCTGGCCTTGGAGCGCGAGGGGGCCATCATACGGTGGTGGAAAGTACGCGATGACGGCCAGTTGTACGTGGAAGACCTTGAGCAACTGCTTTCTTCGAAGACACGGCTGGTCGCATGCACCGCAGCCTCGAACGCCCTCGGAACGATTGTAGATGTGGCTGCGGTGGCAAAGAGCGCTCACGCAGTGGGTGCCGAGGTCTTCCTCGATGCCGTTCAGTACGCGCCTCACGCGCTCATCGACGTCCAAGCATGGAAATGTGACTACCTGGTTTGTTCCGGCTACAAGATATTCGGTCCCCATATGGGTTTTCTGTGGGGACGCCACACGGCTCTCAGCAATCTGCCGACATTCCGTGAAGATTTCATTCCCAATACTCCACCCTTGAAAATTGAGGCGGGAACCTTCGTTTATGAGAATGTTGCGGGCATGACAGCCGCGATCGAGTATTTGTCGGAGCTCGGTGGACCGGTAAGGGAAGATGAGTTCACGACTTCGCGGCGGGAAAGACTGGTAAGGGCGATGCAGAAGATACAGGAATATGAAAGCAAACTTTCCGGGGCACTTTTATCGGGAATTGCGTCTATCAAAGGAGCGGTGGTTTATGGGGTTCGGGATCCGAAAGTTATTCGCCAGCGGGGACCGACTCTCTGCTTTAATCTTGGAGACGCTCCACCTGCCACTGTCACGACCAAATTGGCTGCCAGGCGGATTGCGGTTAGGGACGGCCACATGTACTCGCCAAGATTGATGAAACGTCTCGGACTTTCCCCCGACAGCGGAGCAGTTCGGGCCTCTTTGGTGCACTACAACAATCATGAAGAGGTGGTCCAGTTCTTGACCGCGTTGGAGGAAATTGCCTGTGACTAGTTGGCTCAACGTGGAGTCCTGTAGGGGTCTTCGGCGTGGCAAGAACGTGGTACTGGCGCGATGAAGATCGCGGATGGTTTCCCGTCAACCGAGCTTCATGCAATATCGAGCAACCAATCTCAGAATTTGCAAAGAAAATTGACTGAACGCCAGCTCGCGATGATTGCGATCGGTGGCGCCATCGGAGTCGGGCTCTTTCTGGGTAGTAACGTCACGATCAGCCTGGCTGGGCCTGCGGTCATTCTCAGTTATCTAGTCGGGGCAATCCTCTCGTTGATCATGGCCTATTCTCTGGCTGAGATGGCGGTGGTTCATCCTGTGGCTGGCTCGTTTGGTATCTATGCCGAGCGCTACCTCAGTCCCTGGTTTGGTTTCACGGTTCGTGCGACCTACGGGTTGATTCAGGTCGTGGCGATTGGCGCCGAAGTCACTGCCGTAGCCATCTATTTCCAATATTGGTTTCCAGGGACGCCACAGTGGCTTTGGGTCGTGGTGGTTTCTGCGGGAGTAATAGCGATCAACGCCAGCCAGGTGAAGAATTTTGGAGAGTTCGAGTACTGGTTTTCCCTGGTCAAGGTCGCCGCGATCATTGTTTTCATTATCATTGGGATTGCGCTGATCACCGGAGTGTCTCCGCGTCCAGCGCTTGGACTGCGAAATCTGGTTGCGTACGGCGGTTTTTTGCCCCACGGTCTGCGGGGCGTGTGGCTGGCGCTTACTCTTGTCATCGCCAGTTATATGGGAATTGAGGCGGTGGCAGTAACTGCAGGAGAGGCGCGGCGGCCGGAAGAAGCGATTCCGCGGGCTATGCGCACCATCGTTTTCCGGCTCATCATCTTCTACGTCCTGGCCATCGGCGTGATGGTAACGATGGCTTCCTGGAATCAGAGCGGCGATGGAACGCTTAATGGCAGCCCCTTCGTCCGGGCTTTTGCAGCGATCGGAGTTCCCTACGCAGCGTTGATCATGAATTTGGTGGTTATTACTGCTGCTCTCTCAAGCGCGAATACCAATCTCTACCTTTCTACCAGAATGTTGTTTTCTCTGGCGCGCGGGCACTATGCCCCTGCACCGCTCGGTCGCTTGAGCGCCAGTGGGGTTCCGCTTCGTGCACTCGCGGCTTCGAGTTTAGGCATGGCGGTCGCGATTTTGCTGGCGATTTACGTGCCGAAACGAGCGTTTCTACTCATGTACGGCTCGGCTGTGGCTGGAATGTATTTCGTATGGATCGTCATCCTATTGGCCCACCTGCGGTTCCGCCGATCCATTGGTGCGCGCGTAAAGGACCTGCCTTTAAAGCTCCGGCTGTTTCCGATCTCGAACTACCTTGGCATTATGGCGCTTGTTGCGGTCGCATGCGCTACCGTGTATGTGGAAGGCCTCCAATATTCGGTTCCAATCTTTGGCCTGCTCCTTGCGATCATGAGTCTGGTGTATTTGAAGATCCGTAGAAACTTCATGGTTAATAGTATTGCTCAGCTCAAAACGAACCCGGAGAGTTCGCCTGCGGAAAGGTAGAAATGCCTGGTTCCAGCATGGATAAGGATAAAAGAGTCGCCCTCGTGACCGGAGCCGGAAGCCCCGAAGGAATAGGCTTTGCGACTGCGCGACTCTTAGGTCAACAGGGATTCGATATTGCTATCACTTCCACAACGCGACGCATTGAAGATAGAGCACTCGAATTGTCTGATTACGGGATCGAAGCGCTATCGTTTTCCACCGACTTGATGAAACTTCGAAATGTTGAAATCTTTGTCGAGCGTACGGTAGAGCGCTATGGTCGCATCGACGTCCTGGTCAATAATGCTGGAATGGCGCAAGTGAGTCGCCCCGAAGTGGTTAAACGTCTGGCGGAATTAGATGAGGAGGAATGGGACTATCGCATCGCCATCAGTTTGAAGACGGCCTTCAATATGGCGAAGACGGTGCTGCCCTACATGCTGCGAGCCGGATACGGACGGATTGTAAACGTGGCATCGGTTACCGGACCAATCGTCAGCAACCCAGGAATGACGGCGTATAGTGCCGCCAAAGCTGCCATGATCGGCCTTACCAAGAGTCTGGCTTTGGAAGTCGCGGCGCAGGGGATTACGGTGAATGCCGTGGCTCCGGGATGGGTCAAGACGGGATCTTCAACAAAACAGGAGTTGGTCGCAGGCGCCCATACTCCGTTGGGGAGGCCGGGCACGCCGAACGAAGTGGCCGCTCTCATTGCATTTCTCGCATCTGAGAACGCTTCCTACATTACCGGCGAGATGGTTGTCATTGACGGTGGTAACACTATCCAGGAATACAAGGGTCCGGCAGAACTGTATTACTAACGTTCATTGGCTGGGGCGCAACTAAACGTACTTCGACGGAAATTTTGGACGTGGCAACTCGGACAAATAACGACAAGCGCAATCGGGGTGGTCGCAAACAACCTCCGACTCCCGTAGCCCCGTACATGGCGATTGGACTTTCCACGGTCGTTTACGGAATAGGCAGCCGCAAGGATATCGCGAAGAACCTCAAAATAATTGAAGACGGCATCCACGCCGCGATGTCCGTGGTGAGCATCAACATGCCGGTGAAGATGATAGCGCTGGCCGAGGGAGCGATGACGGGCTTTACGGACGAAGCCTTCGATGTGCCTCACGCCATCGCTGCGAACGAGTTGTTCATCGAGATTCCGAGCGAGGAGACCGACCGTCTCGCCAAACTAGCCAGTCACTACGAGACATACATCGTTGCGCAATGCAAGGCCCGCTGGCCAGAAGTGATGAAGAACCGGTTCTTCAATACATTATTTGTGATCGATCCTAAGGGAAAGCTCGTGCACAAGGTGGCCAAGAACCACATCTTTTGCCGCGAGCGTTCGTGCACACCGCATGACGTTTACGATCGGTGGGTTGAGATCTTCGGTGATGGCATCGATGCCTTCTATCCCGTGCTGAGGACCGAGGACGTCGGAAACATTGGAACCATCTGTTGCAGCGACGGTGAATATCCCGAAGCGGTTCGCGCCCTTGCATTCAACGGTGCGGAAGTCGTGTATCGCCCCAGCGAGGCCATTCCGTTAACGAACAGCGGCTATCCCGGCGGTGGCACTTGGATGATTCAGAATCAGGCCCACGCGCATTTCAATTCGGTGTATATGGTCTGCCCCAACGTCGGCCCAGTTTTCCTTCACCCAGCCATGACGCACCCGTTCGATGTGGCAGGCGGCCACTCGCACATCGTCGACTACATGGGCAGCGTGGTTTCCTACTCTCCCTCTGGCTACAACACGGCGGTTGCCGCGACAATCGATATCGAAGCCCTGCGTCAGTTCCGAGTAAGAAATCTGAACAGCAATTGGATCAAGGATCTGCGCACTGAAATCTTTCGGAAAATGTATGACCAACCTATCCATCCCAAAAACCTGTGGATGAAGAAGGACCCGGAGAACCACGAGAGGGTCGACCAGTATTATCGTGACAATATCCAGCGCCTGATTGAGCGCGGGACGTTCACGGCCCCCGCGCACGATTTTCCCGGCTGTTCATACAAGTCGGCATCGACAGATCCAGAACAGGACAAGTGGAAGAACATCAAACAACTCTGGGACGACGACCCAGAGCGCTGAAGTAATTGAGATCAGCCATCGGCTCGAACCTGCCTAATTCGCGGCCAGACGAAAAGGAGATGGCGGTATGACTAGTGCCGTCGAAGAGGTTTGTTCGTCATTGAAGGGACAGTTTAGGGGGGATTTCGTGCGTCCCGGGGACGACGATTACGCCCGGGCCCGAAGTATCTGGAATGGCATGGTGGCACGCAGTCCCGGCCTGATCGCGCGCTGCGCCGACGTTGCCGACGTGCAAGCCGCAGTCCGGGCCGCCGCGTCCGCCGATGTGCTGACCGCAGTGCGCTGCGGTGGTCATAGTCTTGCGGGCTTCAGTACCTGCGACGATGGAATGGTCATCGACCTGTCGAGAATGCGACAGGTGACCGTCGACCGGGAGGCTCGTCGAAGCCGCTTCGCTGGAGGCTGCTTGCTCGGCTCGGTTGACGTCGCCACTCAGAAGGACGGACTTGCTTTCCCTTCGGGCGTCGTTTCTCATACGGGCGCATCCGGGCTGATCTTGGGCGGCGGCTTTGGATGGCTCACGCGGCTCTTCGGACTCTCCTGTGACAACGTCGAAGGCTTTACCTTGGTGACCGCGGACGGTTCTATTGCGCGGGCCAGCTCGAGAGTAAACGCAGACTT
>JABCYV010000117.1 GCA_013290025.1 Acidobacteriota bacterium | reverse complement strand
ACCGGGGGTTCGATGCTGGAATCCAGCAGAATTTCTTTGGCAAGTATTCGGTGACTGCGACCTATTTCAACAATCTGTTTCACGATCAGATCGAGTTTGGAGTTGCTGACCCGCAGACCGGAGTGGGTCAATTCTTCAACGTCAACAAATCCTTCGCCCAGGGGGCAGAACTCGAAGTCCAGGGAAAAATCCGTTCCCGGCTGCTGCTGAGCACGGCTTATACCTACACTTCGACCAAGATTCTCGATGCTCCCCTCTGTACTCCGGCGAATTTCTGCGATCCTGTCTTCGACCCCGGAAATCCATTTTTACGACGCCCGAAACACTCGGGGACTCTTCTGCTGACCTACCTTGGGAGTCGCTGGGGCGCGAATCTTGGCGGCAGTTTTGTGGGCCGGCGTTTCGACTCCGATTTTCTGGGTCTAGGGATCAATCATGCCGCCGGATATGCGCGCGTGGACTTGGGCGGCTGGTATGCGCTGAATTCGCGAATCACTGCTTATGCAAATATCGAGAACGCGCTGGACAAGCACTACAACGAGGTGGTCGGCTATCCGGCGCTAGGAGCTAATTTTCGCGCGGGCCTGAGATTCAGGATCGGCGGTGAATGAAAGTTTTCTCCCACGGCAAGTCAGCGAGAGCGAGCAGCCACACGCCGCGACTTGGAGGTATCGTGAGACGAGGAAACAGGCTGCGGACGATCGTGGTTGTTTCCGCTTGGCAACTTTTGGGGAACCGCCAACGGCATGGGAGCTGCAGATTTCGATCCCTGATACTTGCTGCGCGCTAGCATTAACTTTTCCAAATCCTGACTGCCCAGAGGTTGCTGGCGGCCCAAGAGATGCGTCACCAGCGCGATCTGTGCAAAGTGCTCGACCGTTTCCATTTTCATGTAGGCATGGTGGAGATCGGCCCCGTATGTGACCACGCCGTGGTTCGACATGAGAATGGCGTCGTATTGAGGGATCAGCGGTTCCAGAGCTTCTGACAGCTCGGGGGTTCCGGGCGTGCCGTACTTGGCTAGCGGGATTGAGCCCAGGCCGACGACCACTTCGCACACGAGCGGTTGGTTGAGTGCTATGCCAGCTGCGGCGAAACCGGTCGCGGTCGGGGGATGCGCGTGCACGATGCCCCGGACATCCGGACGTCGCTTGTAAATCAACAAGTGCATCGCAATCTCGCTGGAAACATCGCGACGCCCGGCCAGACGGCGGCCTTCAAGGTCCACGATGACCAGGTCCGCAGGCCGCATCATGCTCTTGCACATGGAGGTCGGCGTAGCCAGGATGCGCGTGTCGTCGAGCCGTACTGATAGGTTGCCGTCCATGGCCGCGACCTGGCCGCACTCGTGCAGCTTCCGGCCATAGAGGACAATCTGGCGGCGATGTTGCCGTTCGCTGGGCATTTCGGGAACAGTTGAGCAGCAGCCCCTTTGTTGAGCGTATGGTACAGCACTTAGCACGCCTGAAACAATTCCGTTTACAAAGGTTTACAAGATATTTGCGGTCGGGTTGTAAGTCGTGGAAAATCTATAATCAGATAAGTGCTGGTCTCCGATTTCAGCTATCAACTACCCCCGGAACTGATCGCCCAGGAGCCACTAGCGGAGCGAGCAGGTTCTCGACTTCTGAACCTTCACCGTGCCGCAGGCAAAATCGAGGATCGCTGCTTTCATGACTTTCCGGATCTTCTTCGCCCAGATGATCTGGTAGTTTTCAACGACAGCAAAGTGTTTCCCGCCCGTCTTTTCGGCAGGCGAAGCGGAGCCCAAGCGCAGCCGATCAGCCGGAGCAATCCCGCCGCACGTGACTTCCTAAAGGGCCAAGTGGAAGTCCTGCTGACCCGGCAATTTTCCAAAGAACCAAACCAATGGGAGTGTCTGGTGCGGCCGGGACGAAAGATCGGTGTGGGCGAGCATTTGTTCTTTGGAGATAAAGACGAACTTGAGGCAGAGGTAACAGCCCGAGGTAGTTTTGGAGAGCGTCAGATTCAATTTCGTCCGGTCGCAGATTTCTTCGGAGCGATCGAGCGACTGGGGCATGTGCCCCTGCCGCCATACATCAATCGGTCAGACCGAGCAGAAGACCGGGAGCGTTATCAAACAGTTTATGCACGCGAGCGCGGTTCGGTGGCAGCACCCACTGCTGGACTTCACTTCACCCTGGCCGTTCTTGATCGCATCAGGGAGCGTGGGGTGGAGACCGCGGAAATCACTTTGCACGTGGGCCTCGGCACGTTTCAACCAGTGCGAGCTGAGCGACTCGAAGATCATCAGCTTCACCGGGAGTCATACCACATCGATTCCCAGACGGCAGAGAAGATCAACCGCGCCATGGATGCCCACCGACGCGTGGTGGCGGTGGGGACCACAACGGTCCGGGCGATTGAGCATTCGGCGAGGGTGTCCGAGAGCAGCCGAGTGCAGGCGGGCGGTGGCGAAGCTGATCTCTTTATCTTTCCAGGCTTCGATTTTCGCGTGGTGAGCGCGTTGCTGACCAATTTTCATCTGCCGCAGTCAACTCTGCTTATGCTGGTTTGTGCGTTCGGGGGGAAAGCCAACGTCCTTAGCGCTTACCAGCATGCCGTGAAAGAGAAATATCGGTTCTATTCCTACGGCGACTGCATGTTCGTCGAGTGATAAGGAGAACTGAGAACCAAGAACTGATAACTCGTTCAATTCAGATCTGCATTTGTGCCTGAAGGCCGGCGGCACAGCGCCGTTCCTTGATAGTCTCTGGCTCGGCCATCGCAGGCGATATACTGTCCTCGGATAGGAGTGGAACATGAGTACACAAGCCGTGTCTCGGCAGGTATCGATCAGGAACTTTGCCGCAGAGCTGAGGAAATTTCCGGAGGCGGCGTTCGACCGGACCGAACAAATCTTCAATTTTCTCCAGAATACGCCGGTCGCGCCCGACACACTGTCGCCCTACCTAACCTGGGACCGCCAGCATTACACCCGCAACCTGGTCGACAAGACTCCTCTCTATGAATTGGTCGCCATCTGCTGGGAAGTTGGTCAGATCAGTTCAGTGCACAATCATCGCGATCAGAACTGCTGGATGGCGGTGCCCGTCGGAAGACTGCGCGTGGAAAATTATCGCGTGCTCTCGCAAGATCTCGATAAAGGGACATGTCAATTGAAGTCCGCGGAAATTGTGGAGATGAATCCCACGCATCCCTGTGCTGTGGATCCGCTGGAACCGGTGCACCGAGTGTTGAATCCGCGCGAGTTTAACCAGCGGGCTGTAAGCCTGCACGTCTATTCCCGGCCTTTCGACACCTGCGTGGTCTATTCACCTGAGCAGGGTACGTGCGGCGAAATCAAACTCCACTACACCACCGAGTACGGGAAGAAAACCAAGTAGCTCATGCGCAATTGGTTCTTTTTGTTGGGGGGCGTCTGTTTGTGGCTCGGCTTGGCTTGCTCGAAAAAAGAGGATGCGCCGGAGACAATGGCGCCGCTAGATCGTGTGATAACGACTGCGGCACCGGCGCCCAGGCGTTTCCTGCGCAAGACATTCACTTTGCGAAAGCACGAGGCGTTCGCGTTTGAAGTACCTGCGCAATGCCTTCATCCCCAGGTGCGGGGTAGCTTTACCTCATATACGCAGGGGACCGAGGGTCACCGGGTAAGCAATGAAGCCGCGAACATAGACCTCCTCCTCCTGGATGAACAAGAACTCAAGGATTTCGAGCATGGCCACGGAGGCACTGTCACACGTTCGGTGGATTCATCATACGAACAGACGATAGATTGGGCGCTCAATTCCACGTTGGACCAGCCTCGAAAGTATTACTTGGTTTTTAACAACTCTTCAGGTCAGCCGCCGACCAAGTTTGTGGAAGCTGACTTTACCCTCAGCTTTGAATAGCGAGCTCATACTTTTTGCCGCCAACCAACTGCTAAACTAACTCGTTGTCTCCCAGAAAACCATCTTCGGAGAAAGCCACGGATGTGGCCACGCAGGAAGCTACTGGCCGACCCGTGCCGGTTGCCACTTTGCCGCGAACCACTAATCCTGGCGCGGACCGTGGCAGCATCTTTCTCATGGATGCGATGTCGTTCATCTTCCGCGCCTATCATGCCATGGCGCGCCAGCGCGGCATGTCGACCAAAACTGGCCTGCCGACGGCCGCGACATATGTTTTTGTCAACATGCTGCGAAAGTTGCGGGATGACTTCTCGCCGGAATACCTGGCCGCTGTCTTCGACGTGGCCGCGCCCACCTTCCGCGATCAGCAGGCGGAAGGAATCACCAGCGTCCGGCGCTTTGATCTGAAGACGCAGACCTTTCAGGAAATCAAGTACCACGGTTACAAGGCGAACCGTAAGGAAATGCCCGGCGAACTGGCTCAGCAACTGCCCTACATCAGGAGAGCGCTCGAGGCCTATCGCATTCCTATTCTCGAACTCGCGGGTTACGAGGCCGACGACGTGATCGGTACTCTGGCGCGTCAGGCCGCCGAGAAATCCTACAGCGTGTACGTCGTATCCAGCGACAAGGACATGTTGCAGTTGGTGAACGATCGCGTGTGCGTGCTGAATCCACCCAAGGACAATCTCATCTGTGACGCGCGCAAGGTCGAAGAGATTCTGGGCGTGCCGCCGGAGCGGGTGGTCGACGTGATGGCCCTGCGCGGCGACAGCATCGACAATATTCCCGGCGCTCCCGGCATCGGCGACAAGGGTTCGGTCGAGCTGATCAAGCGCTTCGGCACGGTGGAACAGGCACTCGATCATGCCGCCGAGGTGGAAAGGAAGACTTATCGCGAATCCCTACAAAATAACCGCGAGAATGTCCTGCTGAGCAAAAAATTGGCAACCATCGATGCTAACGTCCCAGTTGAACTGGACGTCGACGCGATGAAGACAGGCGAGCCCCATGTGGAAGTGCTGCGTGAACTGTTTACCGAGCTGGAATTTACGTCCCTATTAAAAGAACTTCTGCCCGCGGTCGAGGTGGGCGAGACTGATTACACCGAGGCCACGTCAGGGGCAGACGTGGAAGCCGTGCTGGGTGCCATTCCGCCAAATGGAGCGCTTGCGGTTGCGGTCGAAGCGGAGTCGAGTGTTGCCGCCGAAGAAGAGGAAAAAGAGGAAGCTAACCAAGGCGACGACCCTCAGAACGGTCTATTGCCCCTCGCCTCGCAGCCGGTTAGCGCTCAAGCCTCACGGAACATTGCGATTTCCGCTGCACCCGGTGCGGCTGTCGTGGTTTCATTTGAACTGAAAGACGCAAGTTCCCGTCTGGTCGCCGCTCTCGCCGACGAAGATACTCCCAAAGCTATTCATGATTACAAAACCGCGATTCATGTTCTGGAGCGACAAGGAATCATGATGCGTGGGCTGAGATATGATTCCACGCTCTATTCCTACCTGCTCGATCCGACCTATTCATCTCACCGGCTACCTGACGTGGCGCTGCGCCATTTCAACCTCAAACTCAGTGGGACACTGGCGGAGTCAGCTGATATCACCGGTAGACTGGCAACTGCGCTTAGCCAGGAAGTGGAACGAAGCGGGCTGCGCAAACTCTACGAGGAGATCGATCTGCCCCTGGTGCCGGTTCTGGCCCGCATGGAACAAGCGGGGGTCAAGATCGACCGCAAGGCTTTAGCGGGGATGTCGTCACGCCTGGAACGTGAAATTGAAACCAAAGGTAGAGAAATCTGCGATCTTGCCGGATGCGAATTCAACATCAATTCCCCCAAGCAACTCGGCGATGTGCTCTTCAACAAACTGAACTTGCCCAAGCCGGTGAAATATGGCAAAGGGAAGACGATCTCAACCGCCGTAGATGTGCTCGAAGCGCTGGCTCTAACTCATGAGGTGCCGCGGCTGGTGCTCGAATATCGGCAGCTTTCCAAACTCAAATCCACTTACGTGGATGCCTTGCCCGCATTGCTTAGTTCAGCTAGTGGCCGACTACACACTACTTTTGGTCAGACGGGCACGGCAACCGGCAGACTGTCATCCGCCAACCCTAATCTGCAGAATATCCCCATCCGAACCGAGCTAGGCCGTGAGATTCGGGCGGCGTTCACTGCCGAGCCGGGTCACGTGCTCTTGGCGGCAGACTACTCTCAGATCGAGCTTCGCCTCTTGGCGCATTTTTCCAAGGACCCCCTGCTTGTGGAAGCTTACCGTCGCGGCGACGACATCCATACCTTGACCGCATCACAGGTGTTTGGCGTGCCTCCGCTCATGGTTACTCCCGATCATCGCCGACAAGCCAAGGTGGTGAATTTCGGCATTGTATATGGCCTGTCTGCGTTTGGATTGTCACAGAATCTGGGGATCGAGCCAGGCGAGGCCAAACAATTCATCAATGCTTACTTCGACAAGTACAAAGGCGTGCGGGCGTTCATCGATAGAACGCTGGAGGAAGCTCGGCGCGAACAGAAAGTAAGGACGCTGTTCGGGCGTGTCCGGCCCATCCCCGATATCAACAGCAAGAATGCTAATCTGCGCGGATTCGCCGAGCGAACCGCGGTGAACACACCCTTACAAGGCACGGCGGCAGATTTGATCAAGATGGCCATGATCCGCATTGATGCTGCGCTGCGCGAGCGCGGCCTAAAGTCGCGAATGACGCTGCAGGTGCATGACGAACTGGTATTCGAAGTTCCAGAAAGAGAGATCGAAGTCATGCGGACGCTGGTGCGGGAGCAGATGGAAAACGTACATCCGCTCACGGTGCCGTTGCTGGTCGAGATTGGTGTGGGCAAGAATTGGCGGGATTTGGATTAGCATTACCGATTGTCGCAAAACATATTTCTGGTGATTCCGCGAGCAATCGTTATTGGTCGCTGCCTGATTCCCGTTCTGCGGCCTCGCGAAGCAATCTTCGATCCCGGGCGCTGGCAATCTTTCTTGCTCGAATGATTCTTCGCAAAGCGAACCAATACAAGAACCCGACCAGAGTTCCGACCGCCGCGACGAGAAGAATCAGATTCCAGACTGCAGCGGCATTGGAGAGAAGCGTCATAGTGAGGTTCCGCGGCCCGAAACGTCGTTGCCGAGCTTTGTCGGAGTTCGAAGCGCGGTGGCAGCGCTACCGTCCTCTAGCGCCTAAAGCATTCTTGATTGCGCCGGAAATGGTGGTCGCCAACATTTTCATTTTTTCCTCTGACTCGGCCTCGATCATGACCCGGGCCACAGGCTCGGTACCCGAATAGCGAACTACCACGCGGCCATTGCCATTCAGTTCGCGTTCCGCCGCTTCGATCGCGCGCTGGATTTCCGGTACCTGGGCAAAGGGAACCTTCTCGCGCACGCGCATATTCTGAATGGTCTGCGGGAAAACCTTGAGATCAGAAATCAAATCCGCAAGCGACTTGCCAGTCTGAGCCATTATTTCCATCACTCTTAAAGCTGTAAGCAAGCCATCGCCGGTCGTCGCCTTCCCATCCCGAAAGATGATGTGTCCAGACTGTTCACCGCCTAGAATCGCTCCTGTCTTCAACATTTCTTCGAGCACATACTTATCGCCGACGTTGGCTCGTAGCATTCGAATGCCGGAGGAGCGCAACGCGATCTCCAGACCCATATTTGACATGGTGGTTGCGACAATGACTGCTCCCGGCAGTTTCCCCTGCGCGTGCAGGTGACGGGCCGCAAGTAAAAGGATCGCATCGCCATTAACCACACGGCCATGAGCATCACTGAAGAGAGCGCGGTCGGCGTCACCGTCAAAAGTGACGCCCAGATCGAATCGACCTATTTTCTCTGTCACCGCTGCCGCAACTCGTTCCGGATGGAGTGCACCACAATTCTCGTTAATGTTCTTGCCATCAGGAGACGCACTGAGAAATGTCGCCTGGACACGGCAGGCCCGAAACAACTCTGGCGCCTCCGCGGTGGCCGCGCCATTCGCGCAGTCCACCAGCAGCCGAACCCCGCTCAAGTCGGCACTAATGTTCGTGGTCAGCCAGTGAATATAGTCACGGCGCAGCGCTGCTTCCCCGGGCAAGCTGGGTGCGAAGCTGGTGGATGGCTCGGTGAGAGACTGTGGATTGTTGAGCAACGAGAATATTTCCTGTTCGATCGCGAGTTCGTGACTGTCGGGCAGCTTGTAGCCATCACCGGAGAAGACCTTAATGCCGTTGTCCGTCCAGGGATTGTGCGACGCAGAGATGACCACGCCAGCGGCGTATCGGCGAGAGCGCGCGAGATAAGCCACGCCTGGAGTAGTTATGATCCCTGCACTGTGCACCTCAACTCCAGAAGAAGCCAAGCCTAGCGCAACCCGATCGGCAATCCACGAACTCGACTCTCGCGTGTCCTGCCCGATCACCGCGCGTGCCCGCGGGTTGGTTCGAACCAGGTCATGGCCCAGGGCGCGGCCGATCAGGTGGGTGCTTTCCAAAGTTAGAGGGAATTCGCCAGCCACACCGCGAATGCCATCGGTTCCAAAGAGTTGTCGGCTCGGCGATGTCATGGCGATGGGTGACGTCTAGTGCCCGCTGCTGGCGCCAGGAGTCCTTTCCATGATAACCGTCACGCGGACCGGTTTTGGATTAGCGACCTGGACTAAAGGATCAGAAACATAAGCATGTCTGGTGAATGTTGCCCGGTCCATGGTTCCACTCACGTCCAGCGGGTCCGTGATAGCGGCCTCGACTGCCTCGACGCGCTGTTTCGGCCCGCTGATAGCTATGGTGGGAGGCTCCACGACGATGCGCTCGATGCTGTACCCGGCCGCAAAGCTGCCCACCACCCGGGGATGGATTGCTACCTGGCGAGTAAGTCGCGTGTCGAACGCCAGGTGAAACTGGCTGGGCACTACCTGCACAACCTCCAGGTCCCTGGGATGCTGGATCTGCTGCGCAGTCAGATCGAAAGTCCGTTCACCCGGCCTCAGGCCGTTGAGGTCAATTGCGGCAGTGACATCTGATGGCTGAAGCCGGTGCGCAATCCGCCCCGGACCGCGCAATCGAATCTCGGCGCGAGGAATGTTCTCCGAGCTGATTTCCAGGTTCTCAGGAATGTTATGGAATTCAATGGGCACATCGAGTGCCACTTCGGCCACGGGATCGCGCACGACAGCAAGCCACAATCCCACAGCTAGCGCAAGGGAGATCAGTTTCAGGCCCAGATTATTTACGACGTAACGATAAAGAAAGTCGCTCATAACTAGCGGTCCGCTCGATGGCGAAGGTGTGCATCCGCGGTACGCGGCAGAATCGGTCTTTGACTCTCTTCTCCCGGGGTTTCCCGCGCATCATCCGCGTCGGTGATTGGCGTCGGCAGCGTTGATGAAGGTACGTAGCGACCCAGCAATCCTCCCAAACGTTCTCGCAGCTGTTCCACGGTAAGGTCCCGCTCGATCTTCCCACCGATGGCCAGGCTGATGGCCCCGGTTTCTTCGGACACGATCACAGCGATGGCATCGGCTTCTTCAGTCACACCGATGCCGGCGCGATGCCTGGTTCCCAGTTGAGTCGACAGCACTGGATTCATGGAGAGCGGCAGGAAGCACGCCGCGGCCGCGATGCGATCTTTCTGCACAATGA
Source organism: Acidobacteriota bacterium (assembly GCA_013290025.1). Lineage (GTDB taxonomy): Bacteria > Acidobacteriota > Terriglobia > Terriglobales > Acidobacteriaceae > JABCYV01. Next base: position 5,189 of record JABCYV010000117.1, on the reverse strand, counting down.
CGGCGCCGTCGTGCAACGGGGCGCTGGGACGGAAGATGGTCGCCAGCAGGTCGTAAGAAATGTGAGCGTCGAGAGGCACGCCGCTCTCGATGTAAGTACGCAGCCCAATTTCGCGCTCGATAATGATCAGCGCTCCAGTTTGATTCTGAGAAAAGAGATTGGCCGCCAGCACGATATCGTCATAGGCGTCGGCTTCTGAGGCTGCCGCGCGACTAAAGGTAAGCCCGCGTCCAAGCCGTGCCAGTGCTTGCCGGATCTCACCGGCAAAAACCACGATCAGCGCGAAAACTGTATAAGGCAACAGTGTGCTGATCAGCCAATTCAGCGCGGTCAGTTCGCCCAGCCGGGAGAAATAGAAGGCTAGTGCCAGCGCCGCGACACCTATCAGCATCAGCGCTGCCCGCGTACCCTTGATGAGGGCGAGAAACTCGTAAATGATGACGGCGACCAGCACGATATCGATGATTGAAATCACCGACACACGTGGCCACGGCGCTGAAAACGGCGTCACCAGACGAATCCTTTCCCCGGAAACTTAAAGACCAACACCTGCTTCATTGTAATCCAGGATTTGCAGCCTGCTTCATCAAGGGGCAACCGCCTACACATTCTTTCTCTTGACGGTCGCGGTAATACCGCCTCGTGCCAAGCGGGCCGAGATTTCGTCTCCGATGTTTACCTGCATGGCATCTTTGAGGAGTCTTCCCGAAGAGTCGAAAACCAGGGCATAACCGCGCTCCAAAATGGCAAGGGGAGAGAGCGCCTCAAGCTGACCGGAGAGTTGATCGGCTTGCGACCGGCGTTGCAGAAGTAGATTTCGGATGGCGGCCGCGATCGCGGCCATCCGAGCCTCGATTTCCTGGCGAGTGCCAGCCAACATTCGGCGCACGTCATAATGGCGCACCGCGGCGGCAGCCATTTCAAAGCGCCGGCGATGCTGCTCCAATATTGTGCGCTCGGCGCGTTCCAGGCGATGCTTCAAATCATCGAGCTTTTGCTGCCGCCGGTTAAGGGCGTCAGTCATGCGGGCAAAGGCTCCATGCTGCGCAAGCTCCGTTAGTTTCTGGCGAGCCATCAACAAGTGATAGCGAAGCGCATTCCCCAAGCGATGATGCAGGCCCTCGAGTTGTTCGTCCACTTCCTGGCGCGCACGAATCACCAACTCTGCGGCCGCGGAAGGCGTGGGCGCGCGCAGGTCGGCCACAAAGTCGATAATGGTAAAGTCAGTCTCGTGTCCAACGGCGGAGACGACGGGAATCTCAGAAGCGGCCACAGTCCGGGCCAACCCTTCATGATTGAATGCAGCCAAATCTTCCGCCGAGCCTCCGCCGCGAGCAACGATGATCACGTCCACGCTGCGGGACCGGTTGAAGTAGCGAATTCCGGAGATCAGTTCGACCTGCGCAGCTTCTCCCTGAACCTGTGCAGGGAAAATCAAGATATTTGCGCTGTGATGGCGCCGCTCGAGGATGTTCAGGATGTCTCGCAAAGCGGCCGCTTGCGGCGAGGTGATAATCCCAATTCGCCGAGGCAAAGTCGGAATCGGTTTTTTGCGCGCGGAATCGAACAGCCCTTCCGCCTCCAGCTTGGCCTTGACCTGCTCAAACGCAATCTGTAATGCACCCGCGCCCTTGGGTTCAAGGTATTCCGCGGAAATCTGCAACTGACCGCGGTCTTCGTAGATCGTGATTCTTCCCCGGACCACGACTTGCATGCCGTTGTCTGGCCGAAAGCGAAGCAATTTCGCTTGCGAGCGGAACATCACCGCGCTGAGCTGTGAATTTTCGTCTTTCAGAGTGAAATAAAGGTGGCCGGAATCATGTGCCCGAAAGTTCGAAATCTCACCTTCCACCCAGGTATCGCTATATTCCCGTTCAATGTGTGTACGAACTGCGGCGACCAGGTCGCGCACCTTCCAGACACGCCGATCCGCTGGTCTAAAACTGAATCCGAGTTGATCGGCAGAAGCCATGGGAAGGAGTTTACCGCAGACCTGAGGCAGCGATTCAGTCCTGGGGCCGTCCGATTTGCCAGCGGAGAGCTGAATGAGAGGAGTTGTTACTTAAGGATTGGATGAATCAGAAAAATGTTCAGTCAGCCTCATCTATCGTCGAAACCTGCTGATCACGTAGAACAAAATCGATAGCACCACGCTGAGCAAGATGGAGGTGGCCAGCGGAAAATACAACGTCGAGTTCTTTCCGCGATAGACAATATCGCCCGGAAGCCGTCCCAAGGGCAGGCTCGTACGCCCAAGGAGGATCAAAAGCAATCCTCCCGCCGCGAGCGCCACTCCCACGACAACTAGAACTTTGCCTAAGTCGGCCATCGCCGTTAGCTCAATTCAGGCGTGCGCCGGGCCGACTGCCCGAGCACGGTCGCCAAAGACAGCACGCTCATCAGGGTAATCGTCCCGAGTGAAATCACACAGTAGACGCACCAAACCCCCAGAATGTCCCGTTCGATGTGAGCCAGATAAAGAGAAAATCCCAGTCCAATCACGGCCGCTCCCAGCAGCAGCCGATAGGCGCGCTTCAACGCGAGCACAGCCATGAGCAGATATCCGGCTATTCCAATCATGGCTACGGGAATTCCGCCCAGCATCGCATAGGGACTCTGGTTCACAATCCCGCAGTCCCATTTGGCGTTGATGTCGCAAGGCGCGAAGCCTTCCGTCCGGTAATGTTCCCGCAACGCCAGCGAGGATGCGACAATCCCGACGACGGCCAGAAAAACAAACGCGTATCTCATATTGACCCAGTTACTGCCGATAAGTTTAACTTGTTGCGACATTCCTCGCTATCCGGCGGTAGTCCGCCAATCGCTGCAAGCCGGTGTTAGAATTTCGCCTCATGAAAAGCCGACGACTGCTTTGCGCTCTTTTGTTTCTTGGCATCATGCTCGCGGCGCAAACCGCATCCGAGGTCGAGATCACGGCCGAACCGCACCATCACGCGGCACTTGAGAATGCTTACGTCCGTGTTTTCAAGGTCGAGGTCGCGCCGCACCAAGCCACGCTGATGCACCGTCATCGCCATGACTATGTCTTTGTGTCGCTGGGAGCGTCGGAAGTCGAAAACGACGTCGCAGGCAAGCCGCCCGTCACTCTCAAGCTGCAGGATGGCGAAACTCACTTCACGCCGGGAAACTTCGCCCACATCGCCAAGAATCTTGCGGACACGCCCTTCCGCAACGTGACGATCGAATTCCTGCAGGACGAGAAGGCCCACCAAACGCCTCTGCCAAAATGGGATGAAGAACGCGGGTTGCAAGTGCTCCAGGGAGGGACAAAAGACATCATGTTTGTGCAGGACGGGGTGCGAGTTTCAGAACTCGACCTGCAGCCGGGCGGCGTGATCCCCAAGCATCATCATGCCGGCCCGCACTTAGTGGTCGCGGTCACCGATCTCGGTTTGCGCAGCGACGTCGAGGGCAAACCCGCCACCCTCCGCGTACTGAAGGCCGGCGACATCGCCTGGATCGAGGGAGGCTACACACACACCGTGACGAATGTGGGGCAGCAGCCAGCGAAGTTTGTGGCGCTAGAGTTTCAGTGAGGGAGTGATGAACCAGTGCCGATCGAAATCGCTCAATCAAAGCCCCGGGACGTCGGCGGCGCGGGTTCAGACATTCTGTGTCGGGGAATTTAGCCGCGAAGCGGCGCAAGAACGCAGCCCAGAGCGCAAGCCGTGGGTGGCTATGAAATGATTTCCAAGCCCCGGAAGGGGGCGAGAGTTAACAGCCCAGGACGAAGTCCTGGGTAAGCACGGAAAAAAGACTCAGGCCCCTGCATAGCTGCCCTCTTCTCGAATCACTCCTTCAGATCGCGTCTTCCCAAACGCTCGCACTACGACCAAGAGTGCTGCAGGTTCGCCTTGTATTCGCCGCGCTCTTTCGTTAGTGTCGAATGTGCTTGAGCAAATATCCGAGGAAAACCTGTGCAAGAACTCGGGAGGCAACTTTGGTAAGGGGCCGGCTTTCAGAGCATCGAATCAAAATAATGGGACGACGCAACATCGACATCAGCGAAATGACCTTCACGTGCTAGCAGTGCATCCAAACTGGACGGCGCTTGCCCCCGAAGCCTCTCTCATCCGCCACTACAAACAGCAGCAGCGCAACCTTTGCGAATGGAACGGAATTAGCTTCGGACCTCACGATCCCGGCCGAGACCGAGAGACGACGAACAAGCCACCCGATGGGTTCGACAGTCAATTTCCGATCCGATATGACTGGCCTTGCCAGAATGTGGCAGTAGGTGAGCGGAACCTCAGGGAGCTTCTGGTGCAGATCAAGGATGAACTGCCATTTCTTCTCAGGTACGAAGCCGTGAACAAGAAGTATCGCCTAGGTCACCCCGACTACAACAATCTCATTGTCGTCGTACCGAGGAGCGGAATGCCGGCGGACGAGTTGCTCCACCTAATCACCCAGCAGCTACCCGGCTGGCAGTCGACGCGATTTTCGAGCCACATGATCTTGTATAAGGAAACCAGAGAATATACGCATGGTGTCATGATCTGGAGACAGCCTGCAACGCCAGCTGCTGGTTCATCCTAGCTCTTGTGCCCCGATTCCTCCGCACCAACTTCGTCAACACCCTCTTGCGCTCCTCTTATTCATCTGGTATAAACAGTCCACCGAGAGCAGTGTGTGGCTAGCCGGGCGTATTTTGTGAAACTCTCGTCGCGCGTCCGGCATCAAATACGAAACTAGTCAATTGCCCCGGCCACGGGGTTTCATTCGGGGCTGAGTTCCTCGAAGGGTTTAAGCGTTTTTCGCAAGAACCTCCACAAGATCTTTTACCAAGTGAATAATCTTCCGTCTGCGCATGCGTGAAAAACGCTTGGTGCCGAAAAGGCACTGGGTGGTCGGAAGATGCGTTCTGTTGCGCGCTCAAAGAGCTTTGGTGGACGGGCGAGGGCGCCCGTCGCTACGCAAGCACAGCTCCCCAATTGTGAAAAACAGGTGGAAATCCTGTGGGCACAATGGGTTGACAGGGTGCGGCGGAACGAGTAACTTGAACAAGTTTCGAGGACAGGCGGATTCGCACTTGTGTGTCTCCGCACTGGACTGAAAGCGCGCCGCTCAGGCGGAAGGCGATTCGGTTCTTTGACAACTAGGTTGAACGTGCCAGTCGTGAGAGGAAGACTCGGGTTCGAATCCGAGCGATCTCACAAGATAGGCCA
>JABCYV010000116.1 GCA_013290025.1 Acidobacteriota bacterium | reverse complement strand
CGTGCGCGTAGTGCCGGTTCGCGGTCTCGTACTCCACGTGCGCCGTGGCAATGGTGATGCCGCGGGCTTTTTCTTCCGGCGCGTTGTCGATCGAATCAAAAGACCGGAACACGATCTTCGGATTGTGTTTCTGCAACACCTTGGTGATGGCCGCCGTCAACGTGGTCTTGCCATGGTCAATGTGACCAATCGTCCCTACGTTGCAGTGCGGCTTGTTGCGTTCAAATTTCTCTTTCGCCATTTCCCTTCCGTCCTCTTCTCGACAGTTCCTTCGCTCCGCTCAGGATCTGGGCCCGCGGCTCAGACGCCGCGCAAACGCCTCGACTTTCGCCATTTCCAGTCCCTCAGGGGCTAAAAGCCCCGAATGGTTCCACCCGTACGGCACGGCTGAAGCCGTGCCCTGATACGAACCATGTGGCGCGGGCGCCCTCGCCCGCGTGTCTGCCTACTTGTTTCCCTGGGCCCGGCCAATGATCTCGTCCGCTACACCTCGCGGCACCTCTTCATAGCGCGCGAAGTGCATGGAGTATTCGGCGCGGCCTTGTGTGCTCGAGCGCATGTGTGTCGCGTAGCCAAACATCTCCGCCAGCGGAACGATGGCCTTGATCACCTGCGAACCGGCTCGATGTTCCATGCCCTCGATGCGTCCGCGACGCGAACTGAGGTCGCCCATGATGACGCCGGCATAATCTTCCGGGGTCACTACTTCGACCGCCATCACTGGCTCCAGCAGCACCGGCGAGGCCTTGCGCGCGGCTTCTTTAAATGCCATCGAACCGGCAATCTTGAAAGCCATTTCATTCGAATCCACATCGTGATAGCTGCCATCGTAGAGAATGGCCTTCACGTCGACCATCTCGTAGCCGGCGAGGACGCCGCCTTCCATGGCCTCCCGAATACCCTGGTCGATCGGCTTGATGAATTCCTTGGGCACCGAGCCACCCACGATATCGTTGACAAACTCGTATCCCTTGCCTGGCTCCTGCGGCTCCAGGCGTATTTTGGCGTGACCGTACTGACCGCGGCCGCCAGTTTGACGAATGTACTTGCCTTCAGCTTCGGATTTCTTGCGGATTGTCTCGCGATAGGCCACCTGCGGCTTGCCCACATTGGCTTCGACCTTGTACTCGCGCATCATGCGGTCGATGATGATTTCGAGATGCAGTTCGCCCATGCCGCTGATAATGGTCTGACCGCTGTCGGGGTCGGTGTGGACTTTGAAAGTCGGGTCTTCCTGGGCGAGGCGAGCCAGCGCCATGCCCATCTTTTCCTGATCGGCTTTGGTCTTAGGCTCGACTGCGACCGAGATGACTGGAACCGCGAAGGTAATGGACTCGAGAGCGATGGGATGTTTTTCGTCGCAAATAGTGTCGCCGGTGCCGACATTCTTTAAGCCCACGGCGGCGCAAATATCACCGGCCAGAATCTCGCTGATATCTTCACGTTTGTTGGCGTGCATCTTGAGCAGACGGCCAATGCGCTCGGTGCGTCCGCGGCCGGCGTTGAGCACGGAGTCACCGGATTTGACCTGGCCGGAGTAGACGCGAATAAAGGTCAACTGGCCTACGAAAGGATCGGCCATGATTTTGAAGGCGAGCGCGGAAAAAGGTTCGTTGTCAGCAGGTTTGCGGGTAATGGTTTCGCCGTTATCGGGATTCGTGCCGGTCACGGCGCCAGCATCGATGGGCGATGGCAAATAATCCACCACCGCGTCGAGCAACGGTTGCACGCCTTTGTTCTTGAATGCGGTGCCGACCACGACCGGAAATACCTTCAGGGTAATCGTGGACTTGCGCAGAGACGCGCGTAGCTCCTCGGCGGAAATGGTCTCGCCTTCCAGAAACTTGTGCAGCATTTCATCATCATTTTCCGCGACGGTTTCAACTAACTGGGCATGGAAGGCTTCGGCTTTTTTCTGCAACTCGAGGGGAATTGGGCCCGTCGCGTACTCGGCGCCGATGGTGTCGTCCTGCCAGACAATCGACTTCATTTCGATGAGGTCGACTACACCTTTGAACTTATCTTCCTGGCCAATGGGAATCTGGATGGCGATAGGCTTGGCGTTGAGGCGTTTGCGGATGGTATCGATGGCGTGCTCAAAATCGGCGCCCATCTTGTCAATCTTGTTGATAAAACAGATACGCGGCACGCCATATTTGTCCGCCTGACGCCAGACCTTTTCCGATTGCGGCTGCACGCCATGGACTGCATCGAACACTGCAACGGCGCCATCGAGAACGCGCAGAGAACGCTCCACTTCGGCGGTAAAATCCACGTGGCCGGGGGTGTCAATGATATTGATGCGAACGTCGCGCCAGGTGCAGGTGGTTGCGGCCGAGGTAATGGTAATGCCGCGTTCCTGCTCCTGCTCCATCCAGTCCATGGTGGCTGTGCCTTCGTGCACCTCGCCGATACGATGCGTTTTTCCGGTATAGAAAAGGATGCGCTCGGTCGTAGTTGTCTTGCCGGCATCGATGTGGGCCATGATGCCGATATTCCTGCACCGGTCTAATGGGACCTGTCGGGACACAGATTTCTTTCTCTCTTCCCTTCGCGACTCTTGCTCGTTGACGACAGAACCGGTCAAGTCTCTACCCTTCTTAATGTCTCTCGATATCTCGTTACCAGCGATAGTGGGCGAAGGCCTTGTTGGCCTCGGCCATGCGGTGGACGTCTTCCTTCTTCTTTATGGCTGCGCCGCGACCATTCGCGGCATCCAGCAATTCATTGCTCAGCTTATCGATCATGCCCTTTTCGCCACGTCCGCGGGCGTAGGTAATCAGCCAGCGAATGGCCAGCGAGGTACGCCGGTCGGCATTCACTTCTACCGGCACCTGATAATTGGCACCGCCCACGCGGCGGGTCTTCACTTCGAGCAATGGCTTCGCGTTCTCGACCGCTTTTTTGAAGAGCTTAAGGGCTTCATCGCCGCCCTTCTCCTGCATGCGGGTCAAGGCTTCATAAAAGATGCCTTCCGCCGTGCTCTTCTTCCCCTGCCACATCATCGAATTGACGAATTTCGTCACCAGATCGGAACCGTAGACCGGATCTGCTTCGACTGTCCGCTTGGCGATATGTCCTTTTCTTGGCATTCAGCTTCTAGCTCCCGCTCGTGACTATGCTTTCGGTCTCTTCGCGCCATACTTCGAACGACTCTGCTTGCGGCCCGCCACGCCGACGGCATCGAGTGTGCCGCGCACTACGTGGTAGCGCACGCCGGGCAAATCTTTCACGCGGCCCCCGCGTATTAATACAATGGAGTGCTCCTGCAAATTGTGGCCGACACCCGGGATGTAGGTGGTGACCTCGATCCCATTGGTCAGACGAACCCGAGCCACTTTCCGCAACGCCGAATTCGGCTTCTTGGGCGTTTGCGTATAGACGCGAGTACAGACGCCGCGTTTCTGCGGGCATCCCTGCAAGGCCGGGCTCGCTGTTTTGTAGCGCGGCCGCTTGCGGCCGTCACGCACCAATTGATTGAAGGTGGGCACTCTTTGTTGCTCCTTCGGCCACGTTTTCCCTCGAGCGCGCGCCAAGTCACGCGCACGCTTGCGGAATAACGCTGCTCATGCTTTTCCCTGATTCAGGGGCTGGATGGCTATCGACCAACCATGCTTCTCGCCACGCACAACTCCAGCGAGAAATTTCGGTGTCCCGTTCAGACTAAACGCCGACGACGGTGGCACCAGGCCCGCATTAACCAACCTCGGGAGGTACTCCGTTTCGCCCGCACCGTCCCACATAGCCTTCCAAACGGGTGAAGGTGTGCGCAGGACGTTTCAGCGAGGGCGTCACCAGAAGGAGTTTCCTTTCGGAGACGTGGATCTCTAAAGCTCAGCTGCTTTTTCTCGGCGCCTTCTACGCGCGCACGCATAGAAGAAAACCAACCGCATACAGGCAAGCCAGACTTAACTCGCGGAACCTTACAACTATAGCAACGGTGTGGCACATCGTCAACCATACTTTGCCGCATCTTACGAGCAAGTGAGAATTCGGACGGGTTAGCATCGAGCGGCAGAGCAATATCAAGGAGAAACTAAGAGAACAGAGCTTAAGAGATCCCTCGCTACGCTCGGGATTTCGGGGCTGGGCCCGGAAAAACAGGAACAAGACGGAAGATCCCTCGCTACGCTCGGGATTTCGCCTGCGGGCTCCCGCTTCGCTCACGCCCGCAAGACGGCTCAACTTGATGAAAAGATTCGCAGCCTCTACACTGGAAATTTTCCAAAACAAAGCGTGCTCGCTCCATAGCTAGTCACGGAGCGGGGAGGGTACATGGGTAGGTGGGGCTCGGTGCGGTTTGCAATCCCTCTTCTAATTACGATGACTGTAGCCCTATCTGGCTGCGGTAGCAGTGCCACTCGGGGCACAGTATTCCCGGTGCCAGCCAGCATCAAGCTCACCCCGGCAGAAACCGCGTCCATGGAGGTTGGGTCGATTCTAAGCTTTAGCGGGTCTCCCGAAAATAGCAAAGGCGTCGCGTTTGCCGAACCGGTTTCGTATCAATCCAGCAATCCCGCCGTGCTGACTATTGCCAGTAACGGCAACGCTTGTGCCGGGACCTGGAATTCATTGGGTGCTCCGCAAATCTGTACGCCGGGGCCGGTGGGCACGGCTCAAGTCGTCGCGACCAGCATGGGAATCAGCAGCCCTCCCACCACCGTGTATGTACACCAGCACATTGACAGCGTCGTGGTTAGTCCAGTGCCGACCTCGCCGCCGACCCCGCCGCCTCCATGTATCTCGAAAGGATTGACCGCCAACTATCAGGCTTCCGCCTTCAGCCGAGGCACAGACATCACTGCAACCGTAGGAACCTTTACTTGGCAAACCCTGAACACCACCGTAGCCATACCTAACGCGGTGACCCTTAGCAATCCTGTCAGTGGGTTGTTGCCTGGCCAGATGCAGGCGACGGCAGTCACGCCCGGGATGACTTCCATTTTCGCCAGCATCAGCAGCGTGAACAGCGTCCCGGTTAATTTCATTACTTGCCCAGTCCAATCGATCACGCTGACCGTCAACGGCAGCAGCAGCAATCCCGTGATCGTGTCCAAAGGTGGCTCGAAAACCATTACCGCGACCGTACTTGACACCCTGGGCGCGACCATTACTGGAACGTTCTTGACCTGGAGTTCGTCGGATCCAGCGATCGCCGCTGTCTCCTCCACCGGCGGCGTCACGACTCCGCAGGCGGGCGGCGCAAGCATCATTGCGTCGTGTACGCCACCAACATGCAATATTGGGATTCTTCCCGTCCTGCCGATTTATCCCGAAAGCGTGGTGGACCTGATCGTCACCCCGACCACCGCGACCCAGAGCTCAACAGCGTATGTTGCAAGCACGGGTTGCGGCACCACAGAAGGTTGCGTCAGCGCGACGATACCCATCACCACGGCAGCAAGTACCACTTCTCCCGGAACTACCGTAGGAGCACCAATCAATCTTCCGGCCACGCCGAATTCTCTAGTCTTCGATCGGCAAGGCAGATTTGCCTACCTGGGTACTGATCGTGGAGATCTGGGGACTAAGGGATTGATGGTGCTCAATCCCACAGCCAATTCCGCAACCGTCAGTGAGTTCACCTCGGTGACGGGAAAAGTGTTGGCAGTTTCTCCCGATGGCAACACGGTGATTGTGTCGGATACGCTTGCCACGCCCAACCAGGTGTTCATCTTCACTAGCAATGGCACGAGCCACAGCAGCGTTGCGCTCAATATAACCGGGGCAACCGCTGCCGACTTCTCTCCAGATAACCTGAAGGCATATATCGTGGCGGGAAGTACTCTGTACATTTTCTCGGCCTTGGAGGCGCTGAAATCTATATCGTTAGGCCCATCGGGCACAATCGGAACCGATGTCTCGTTCTTGAGCAACGGCGCGTTCGGGTACGTGGGTACCTGTGCTTCCGCTGGCGGGGTTTGCTCCCCATCGCCGTCCTCGATCATTGTAAGGAGAGCCTGCGATAACGGACTTGCCTCGACCGTCCCCACGCCGGGTATCCCGAGCTTCATAAAGGCACTTCCAGATTCGACTCACGTGGTGGCGGTAGATTCGCCGGGCATCGATCTGATAGACGTTAGCTCCGCCCCGACCGGCTGCACCCCGCCTGTCAGCAACTCCCTGACATCCTTCCTTCTCGGCGCAGGCGATTTTGTAGCCACGCAATTGCTGGTGGCACCCGATGGGTCAAGGGCATATGTGATCTCGGGGTCTGTACCCAAAGTGATGATTTTCAATATTGGCGACCAGACAGCTCCGTCCGTCGCACTAACCGGAGCGGCAACTCCCATTCGCGCCACGCTCACTCCTGATGGAACCCTGCTCTATGTCGCGGCCAATGATGGGCAGGTTCACTTGCTGAGCACCGTGGCGAATAGCGACATCCTGCAGATCTCATTCCCGCCAGGCACCGCATCCCAGCCGACCGGGTTGTGTAGTGGAGTGACCTTCACTTGTCTTCCAGATTTGATTGCGGTGAAGCCCTAGGAAACCGCCGTTAGTCGTTGGTCCTTAGCCAATATCGTTGCTTCGCTAACGATGGTTTTGGGCTTGACCAGCGACCTACGACGAACGGCAGGCTTTATGCCTTTGCTTTTTCCAAGTCGCGACCCACGCTGTCCAGCACACCATTGATGAACTGCACCGACTCGGGGCTGGAAAACTTGCGCGCGATTTCCAGGGCTTCGTTGATGATTACCGCCCGTGGCGTTTCAGGGAAACCCAGCAATTCCGCCACGGCTGCCCGGAGCAAGTTGCGATCGACGGCAGCCATACGATCCATGCGCCAGTGCTCGGCGTGACGCTCGATTAATCCATCAATCTCCACGGTGCGATCGGTGGCGACACGAAAGAGGTCGTCGGCGAATCCTCGGACGTCGGCTGTCACCGAGTCACGCTCACTCCAGAAAGAGCGGCGCACGTCGGCCGCCTCCTGCCCTCCCATGTCGGCCTGGAAGAGCATTTGCAGTGCGAGTTCGCGGGATTTGCGGCGGGTGCCCATGGGTTAGGTCGCAGGTCTCGGGTCTTAGGTCTTTAGGTCTCAGGTCTTTAGGTCCCAGGTCACAGGCCGCAAGCAATTGTTCCTGAGGTCGGAATCTTAAGTTTACAGGAGTGGTAGGTGTGGAGATGACTATCGCTTCCTCTTCTGTCGGGTTTTCCTGAGACCAGACACCGGAGACCTGGCACCTTTTTTGCCTTTCCTGACAGCTGAAGGCTGACGGCTGATAGCTTTCTTCAGATTCGCCATTTCCACCGCCGCCAGCGCCGCTTCAAAACCCTTATTGCCCATTTTCAAGCCGGCGCGATCGATGGCCTGTTCCAACGTGTCGCAAGTGAGGACGCCAAAGGCGTGCGACACGCCGGTTTCCTGCGCCGATTGTCCGATGCCGCGCGTGACTTCGTTGACAATGACATCGTAGTGGGCTGTGTCTCCCCGCAGCAGGCATCCGAGGCAGATGACGGCGTCGTACTTCTTGGTTTCAGCGAGTGTGCGCGCGGCAGAGGGAATTTCGAAGCTGCCGGGAACGCGGACAATGCGAATGTCCTTACTGCTCGCAATGCCGCACCGAGTGAGACCATCGATGGCACCCGCCAATAGCCGCTCTGCGATGAAGGAATTGAAGCGGGAAACAATTATGGCAAATTTCTTACCGCTTGCGCTAAGCTTTCCCTCCACTCCGATGTTGTCGGGCTCCGTGGCGGTCGTGCGAAGGCCAGTAAACAACAGGCTTGTCCCTCCCGGCAAATCCACTCGAAACTCTCGGACTGGATGGCTAGGGTCGGGTCCGGAATGATCTTCTGTGATGGGCAGTCCAATTTTCTTGATAATCTCAGCGGCAGAATCTGGGTCCAATATCACAAGTTCAAGATCAGCATGCTGGTGGGGCTTCTTTCGGTAAACAACTTCCAGTGTTGAACCAGATGGAATGAATGGTTGCAAGCGCAAATGGGGATAGTCTTCAACTTCGGTATTCTGAAGCCCCAGGGCGGAAAGCAACTTCGTCAACAGGTCAAAATCTTTCTCGCTTCGAACCTGCGCTGTGAGATTGATGTATTTGATCATCCGGCGGTGGTAGCGCCCGTGCGGGGCGTGAATCAGTTTACTTTGCCTACCCAGGGCTTCCGCCCTGGGCTAACCTATGCCGCCCCTTCGGGGCTGGATCTGGTGGCCCTTACGCCTTCGTACTTCTGTGGTGAATCGTCCTTGATCCGTGAGAATCCTTGTCAATCCGTGGCCAGAAGTTACTTGCCTTTAAACTGCGCCTGCCTCTTCTCCAAAAACGCCGACGTGCCTTCTTTCTTGTCTTCGGTCGCGCAGGAGACGCCGAACAACACCGCTTCAAGATACAAGCCTTCCGCCAGGGTCATCTCCATGCCTTTGTTCACGGCTTCCATGGTGTACTGGACCGCCAACGGTGCATTGGCAATAATTTTCTGCGCGATGGCTTCGGCGCGCGGTATGAGATCGGCGGAAACCGTGACTTCGTTCACCAGGCCGATGCGATGCGCTTCCTGCGCAGTGATCATCTCACCCGTAAGCACGAGCTGCATGGCGAGGCCTTTGCCTACCAGACGCGGCAGGCGCTGCGTGCCGCCGTAGCCGGGGATGATTCCCAGCTTCACTTCCGGCTGGCCGAGCTTCGCATTCTCGGCAGCGAGGCGCATGGTGCAGGCCATGGCAATCTCGCATCCGCCGCCGAGAGCGAAGCCGTTGATACAGGCGATCACCGGCTTGCCCAGATTCTCGATCAGGTTGAGCACGCTTTGCCCGCGGTGCGTGTACTCCTTGCCCGAAACCGCGTCGTGCTTGGCCAGTTCGCTGATGTCCGCGCCGGCGATGAATGCCTTCTCGCCCGCTCCGGTCAGGATGACTACACGTACGTCATCATCGCTCTTGATATCATGAAACGCAGTGCGCAGCTCTTCCATGGTAGCCATGTTGAGCGCGTTGAGGACCTTGGGACGGTTGACGGCGACGTAGGCAATCGCGTTTTTCTTTTCGACGAGGATGTTAGAGAAGGTCATAAATTCGCACTTATCAGCTTGTCATTACTGAGCGAAGCGAAGAACCTATGTACGTTGTTAGCAACACCGGAATACATAGGTCCTTCGCTGCGCTCAGGATGACAAAATCAGGGAAATCAGCGCTCATCCGCGCAAATCAGCGGCACACATTCACAGCTTATTCGGCTTCGGATTGTTCGGGTCGGCGTAATCATAAAAGCCTTTGCCGGTCTTGCGACCATACCAGCCCGCCATCACTACGCGCGGCAATAGTGGAGTCGGACAGCCATGCATCTCAACACCGTGCATCCAGGCAACCTGCTATAATTGTATAGCAGAGGTTCTTATGCTAGCCATCCGCCTACCCGACAAACTCGAAAAGCGCCTTGACCGCCTGGCCAAGCGTACCGGTCGGACCAAGACATACTACGCGCGCGAGGCCATTCTTCAATACCTGGATGATCTGGAAGATATATACCTGGCAGAGAAAGCATTGGAGGAGGTTCGCTCCGGACGGAGCAAGCCGATTCCGCTCGAAAAAGTAATGCGGCGCTATGGCATGGAAGGTTGAGGTTTCTCCAACCGCGCTGAAGCAGCTTGCTAAGCTCGACAAGCCCGTCTCTCGCCGAATCCTTAAATTTCTGCACGAGCGCGTCGAAAACTTGGACGATCCGCGGACACTTGGAGGAAGGCTCCAGGGAACGCTGAGCGAGTTCTGGAAATATCGAGTTGGAGACTGCCGCATAATCTGCTCGTTCGAGCACGAGCGGCTTGTCGTTCTCGTCCTTCGCATCGGCCACCGCAGAGAAGTTTACAAGCGCTGACTTGCCGCTCCACTTAGTCCCGGGCCCAGTCTGGTCGGGGAGCAGCGCTCGCCAACCCTGCGGAGCTTCGCTCCGCAGGCAGGTGAGGACACCTGCCTCTACGTGTGGAGAGGCGCTTTCCTACAGCTTATTCGGCTTCGGATTGTTCGGGTCGGCGTAATCATAAAATCCTTTGCCCGTTTTCCTCCCATACCAGCCCGCCATCACCAAACGCTTCAACAGCGGCGGCGAGGCGAAACGGCGTTCTTTGAATTCGTCGTACATCACGTGGGTGATGTAGTAAGTCGTGTCGAGGCCGACGAAATCGAGCAGAGTGAACGGGCCCATGGGATAGCCGCAGCCCAGCTTCATGGCGTTGTCGATGTCTTCGATCGAGCCTACGCCCTCTTCGTAAGCGCGGATGGCATCGAGCAGATACGGCACCAACAGCCGGTTCACGATGAATCCGGTCTTGTCACTGGTGCGCACCGGAACTTTGCCCAGCTTCTTCGCGAACTCGTAAGCGGCTTCGTACACCTCATGAGCGGTGGCGATCGTGCGCACCACTTCCACCAGTTTCATCAGCGGCACGGGATTGAAAAAATGCAGCCCGATGAAGCGGTCAGTACGCTTTGTAGCCGTCATCAGCTCGGTGATTGAGATGGATGAAGTGTTCGAGGCGAAGATGGCGTCTTTCTTCACAATGCCATCAAGCGCGGCGTACGTCTTTTTCTTTTCACCGACGTTTTCGATGACTGCTTCGATGATGATGTCGCAGTTGGCCAAATCTTGGGGATTGGTCGTGCCCTTCAGGCGCGCGCGGACGGTTTGCGGCGTTTCTTTCAGGGTACCTTTCTCGGCAAACTTCGCCAGCGACTTCTCGATCCCGGCAAAGCCCTTGTCGAGAAGTTTCTGGTCAACTTCGAGGACGGTGACGTCAAAACCGGCGGTGGCGGAAACTTGCGCGATGCCCGATCCCATCAGGCCGCAACCGAGAACACCAACTTTTTTGATTTCCATCAGACCTTCCTTTTAACCACACAGGACACAGAGAAACACAGAGGAAGGGCAAAGCCTCTGTGACCTCCGCGCCCTCTGTGGTTAATTCAAGCTCTCCACCACCATCGCGATCCCTTGGCCGCCGCCGATGTCGAGGCGTCTTGCGGGCGTTGGAGCCCGCAGCCGAGATCCCGAGCGAAGTCGAGGGACCTCAGTTTAGGTTCTCCACCACCATCGCGATCCCTTGGCCGCCGCCGATGCACGCGGTCCCCAGGCCGTACTTTTTCTTTCTGCGGCGTAGTTCGTAGAGCAGCGTGATTACCAGCCGCGTCCCGGTCGCCCCTAACGGATGACCCAATGCGATCGCTCCGCCATTGACGTTGACTTTTTCTCGATCCAGGCCCAGTTCTTTTTCGACGGCCAGATATTGCGCAGCGAAAGCTTCATTCACTTCGATGAGATCGATATGCTCCAGCGTCATCCCGGCTTTCTGGAGCGCGATCTTGGTTGCCGGAACCGGCCCGCGGCCCATGATTTTGGGATCCACACCGGCGACGCCCCAGCTCACGATCCGTCCCAGCGGCTTGATGCCTCGGTTCCCCGCGTCCTCCAGAGACATCACCACCACCGCCGCGCCGCCATCCACGATGCCGCTGGCGTTGCCCGCGGTGACGGTTCCAGTTTTGCCGAACGCGGTCTTCAATTTCGCCAAACCGTCCATCGTGGTCTGGGGACGGCGATGATCGTCTTCTATGAACATCTCTCCAGTAGGCTCGCCTTTGGAATTCTTCAGCGGCACCGGAGCCAGCTCTTCCTGCAGGCGTCCTTCGTTATAGGCGGCATCAGCAAGGTGCTGTGAGCGCAGCGCGAATTCATCCTGCATCTGGCGCGTGATGCCTTGCTGTTCGCCGTAAAGCTCGGCCGTGTTGGCCATGTAGAGGCCGCAATAACTGTCGAGCAGCGCGACCATGAGCGAATCTTCCAGCTTGCCGCCGGGGGACAGAGTGAAGCCATCGCGTCCGCGGATGACGAACGGCGCCTGCGACATGGCTTCCATGCCGCCTGCCAAAACCACCGAAGCCTCTTCGGTCATGATCATCTGCGCCGCATTGACGATGGCCTGCATGCCGCTGCCGCACAGGCGATTGACCGTGAGCGCCGGCGTGTCGATGGGCAAACCCGCTCGCAGTCCGACGTGGCGCGCGCCATAGAGTGCGTCTCCCGAGGTCTGCTGCGCGTTTCCGAAAACCGCGTGGTCGAATTCCTTGGGATCGATGCCGGCGCGCTCGATGGCAGCCTTGCCCGCGACCGCACCCAGTTCCTGCGCGGTGAAATCTTTCAGCTTGCCGCAATAGCGGCCGAAGGGCGTGCGCGCCCCGCTGACGATAGCGATATCGCCTGGTTTCAGCATGGAGTTCCTAGTGATGGCTTCCCGGGATCAGAAGTGTTCCGAAAGGACGAGCCAAACTGGTCAGTTTATCAGCGAGGGAGGAATTTTCGCCAGAGAGAGGTTGTCATCCTCAGCGGAGTGGGTGCTTCGCAACGCGAAGGAGCCGCGGAGTCGAAGGATCCCTATTCTCTTAATTCGTTTTCCGGGAAGTATAGGCTTCCTCGCTGCGCTCGGAATGACAAGGATGGACGATTCAACTGCAGGTCCTTCGACTGCGCTGTCCACTTGCAAGCAAGTGGACGGGCTTCGCTCAGGATGACAATCGTAGAGGGGCGACACAGAAGCAGGCAACTACGCCACGGCGGCCGTAGACAACGTCGCGGCTAAGCTGACAACCCGGCCCATGCCCTGGGCGATGGCCATGTCCAGAGCCAGTTCGGCGCGGTTGATGATTTCGGTGACGATGTCTACAGGATCGTATTGCTGGCGCACGACGGCTTCGGCGACTCCAGCGCTGAAGGGGAGCGGCTCTTGGCGATCGGCAGGGCGTACATCAGCCAGCAGCTTGCGCAATTTGTCCACGGCCATGAGCGCTTCTTTTTCTGCTGTCTCGCCGAGCACCAGGGCAATCGTGGTCGATTCGTAGCGGAAGGCCAGATCGTTCTGGCGGATGTTGGCGGCAAAAAGCTGTCCAATCTGGCGCATCAGGGCTTCGACGGCAGCCTCGCCATACTCCTTGATCATGACTGAGCTTTTGCCGAATTGCATCAAGACTACGGTCACAGGAGTACCCTGCTGGACAGCCCGGCGGGTTTCCGCGCTCAGCAGGTCGAGATAAGACGCGCGTTTCAGCAGGCCAGATTGCTCGTCGGTAACGGAAAGGCTCTTGACCAGGCGGCGCAGGCCGGCGTTGTTGAGCGCGATGACGATCTGATCGCTGATAGTTTTGAGCACCACGATATCGCTGGAGTGCCAGCCGCGCGGCGTGTTCTGAATCAGCAGAAGGATACCAACGTGATCGGATCCCTCGGCCAGCGGGATCGCTAAGAGTGAAGTGACGCCCAGTTCTGCCAGGGCTTCGTGAGCGGGCTGCAATTCAGGTGCGGCGGGAGCGTCGGTGATGGTCAGAGTGCCGCGGGTTACAGCCACGTCCTGCACCGCAGCGACCAGCTTGGCCAGCGCACCGGTCTCTCCCTTTTTGACGTTTTCGCCGCAGTACTCCTTGATTGCGCTCGGGACCAGCCCGGGTTTGCGCATGGCAACCACGCACCGGCTCAGTTTCCACTGCGCACCTAGTTCGTTGACGGTGGTGGACATCACCGCGTCCGCGTTGGTCTGGCGGTATAACTTGCGCGTGATTTCGGCGACCCGGGTAAAGCTGTTGACGTCAGCTTCTTCGGTTGCGGGCGCGTGGCCAGTTCCGGACGAAGCCGGAGCTGGACTCTTTGTCGGCGCACTGGCTGCGGGCGCAGGCGGCAGCGGCGCGGAGCCGGCGTAGCGCGGCGTCATTCCGGCTGACATATACAACTGCTGCAAGTCCTGATTCCGCTCTTCTTCGTGCGGAAAAAGTTCCTGGATGCGCTGCAGCCGCTCGATGGCTTTGGAGCGCATTCCGTACTGCACCAGGATTTCCGCTTGCAGCATGAGGTCCTGCAAGGCGGCCGCGCCGAGGGTTGGCTCTTCATTTTTGACCGTCGTGGACCCCGACGTGTTCATGGTAGTAAGGCGCGAGGCGATCACCTTGTAGCGATTGTCGTCGATTTTGCCGCGCAACATTTCCAGGCGCTTTTGATGGCCCGGCTCATAGGCATCCACATCAGCGGCACGATCCAGACACTCGGCGGCCTTCACGTAGTTGCCCATGCCGCAGTGCAGATCGAAGAGCTTGAGCAGAGTCTGACAGTAATCGCCCTCGCGATTCGAACCGTTGAAGAGCTCGCTCAGGAATTCCAGCACTTCGGGCGAGGCGCGATGGCCAGCTACCAGATCTTGCATCAGAGTGACAAAGGCCCGTCGCTCACCCCGGCCGCGTTGGAACTGCTCCAGCTTGCGGGCGAGTGCCACAGCCTCGGTATCCTGCTGGGCGTCGATCAAAAGGCCCATCAGATTTGTGATCTCGTGGATGCGGCTTGGATTCTGCTCGAACAACTGCCATAGCACAGGCTGCGCGTCGGCCAGCCGATTCGCCGCCAGGAGCGCCTTGGCGTAGGCTTCGCGCAGTTCCAACGGAGCTGTCGCGATGTTGGCGTGCGGCTCGAGTACAAAAATTGCAGCACCGATTTGGCCTTGCACCATCAAGCTTTTGCCATAGGCTGATGCAACCTGAAGATCGCTGGGATCTTCCCCGTAAGCGCGTTCGAACCACTGAGCGGCGTTAGCACCGGAAGCTTCCGTCAACTGCGCCAGCTTCAAAAAAGCGGCGGCGGCGTTGGGGCTATCTCCGGCTTCTGCAAGGTTTTCGGCAAGTCGCAAGAAATTCCGCTCACTGGGATCGAGGGCAACGATGCGTTTCAGAACCTCCAAAGCATCGGGTTTGCGCGCCTGCTT
>JABCYV010000115.1 GCA_013290025.1 Acidobacteriota bacterium | reverse complement strand
TCAAACGAACCGGGATAGATGGCGATAACTTGCTTCAATCATCCTCACAGAAGCGGGGCAGGCTGGGTTAACCAAGGATTCTAGTCGGTGGAGAGCAGGGATGGCAATTGATGATTGCAAGATGCGCGGCTTCCGGAGTCCTCCTCGGGTCACTAAAAGAGGCTGTCATCCCGAGCGAATCGAGGGATCTGGGTTCTCGCATGTCTCGAAAAGAATGGTGGACGTACGCAAAAACCTAGGTCCCTCGCTTCGCTCGGGATGACAAGCTTTGCAAATATGGCAGGGTAATCAGTTCCTACGCTACCTTCGGCGTGAATCGGAATATCTCCGGCTGGCCCCACTCCCTAGTCAAGTCATCCCACTTCGGGTTCTTCGACTTGATCAGAGCTACGCGCTTGGCGCGGGTCCACGCCTTGATCTTCTTCTCACGCAATCGCATTGCGGACATCTTCGAAGACCTCGAAATAGACGAGGCGAGTGATGTTGTACTGCGCCGCGAAGCCGGGGACTTCTTTTCGCTTATGCTCTTCGACGCGCCGGCGAATATTGTTGGTTATTCCCGTGTAAAGGGTCCGTGACGGATTCGTGAGGATGTAAATGTAATAGTGTTTTTCGCGACGCATGAGTGCACCTTAGCAACGCGAGGGACGACACAGAACCGACAAGTCCTACCGCCGTGCTGCGGGCACCTTTGCGGTTTCGGGGGCTGCACTGGGCATCGTGGTTACACGCGCCGTCGGCGGGGTCTGGCCTTGTGCCGGGGCAGTCGTCGCCGGAATCAGTCCCAGCTCTTTGCGCACCTCGGCTTCCAACTTGGCATAGACTTCTTTATTGTCCTTGAGGAACTGGCGGGCGTTCTCGCGACCCTGTCCAATGCGTTCGCTCTTGTAGCTGAACCAGGACCCCGACTTCTCCAGCAGGTTGTGATTCACGGCAATATCAATCAAGTCGCCTTCGCGGGAGATGCCCTCGCCATACATGATGTCGAACTCAGCTTCGCGAAAAGGAGCAGCGACTTTGTTCTTCACTACCTTCACTTTGGTGCGTGATCCCGTCACTACGTCGCCTTCCTTGATCGCCGCGATGCGGCGGATGTCCACCCGCACTGACGAATAAAACTTGAGCGCACGTCCGCCAGTCGTGGTTTCCGGGTTCCCGAACATGACGCCGATTTTCTCTCGGATCTGGTTGATGAAAATCAGGCAGGTGCGTGACTTGGAGACCGTGCCAGTCAGCTTGCGGAGCGCTTGTGACATTAACCGCGCCTGCAATCCCATGTGGCTGTCACCCATCTCTCCGTCGAGTTCGGCCTTCGGTACCAGCGCTGCCACCGAGTCGACCACCAGCACGTCGATGGCGCCGGAGCGCACCAGCGCCTCGGTGATCTCCAATGCTTGCTCACCGTAGTCGGGTTGAGAAACCAGCAGGTTGTCTACGTCCACCCCGAGCTTCTTGGCGTAGCCGGGATCGAGCGCGTGCTCAGCATCGACAAACGCGGCCATGCCGCCAGTTTTCTGTGCTTGAGCAATTACCTGCAATGCGATCGTGGTTTTGCCGGATGACTCAGGACCAAAAATCTCCACCACACGGCCCCGTGGAAAGCCGCCTACCCCAAGGGCAGCGTCGAACGAAATGGCGCCTGTAGGGATTACTGCGATCGGTACGATGGCCTCCTTCGATCCCAACCGCATGATTGAGCCCTTGCCAAACTGCTTTTCGATTTGCGCAAACGCCAGATCAATCGCCTTTGTCCGTTCATCAGACATATAAGTGCGGCTCCTTTATGAATGTGAGCTAGTGTTGAGCCGGATTATACATGGCTTCTTTAGCGAAGAAAAGGCGAATTACTTTCGCTGTCAGCAGATTTCGGGGGCAAGTGTCCTAAAAAGGGAACTACGCTTCTGCAACCTGCCAGCATTTATGCAGGGAAAGATCGAGGCGAGAGAACTCGCTTGATCCGCGCCACGTGTTTCGCCTTCTGAGACCAGTCGATTTTCTGCTTGGGAGAATTCGCTGCTTTGGACTACAATGGCTCCCCACCGGGACAATCTGCTAGACATCGAACGCAGCCGTGCGTCCTGAATCCAAAGACTCTACATACCGAAACAGTCAAGGAGAGTTTAGAAAATGAAGAAACTGCTCACGCTGTTATTTGCGGTTGCTCTGACCTTCTCGTTGTCGGCTGTGTCCTTCGCGCAGGATTCGACGGACAAGAAGGCTGACACCAAAAAGGCAGATAAGGCCGATAAGAAGGCCAGCAAGAAGGCGTCCAAGAAGGAAAAGAAAGACGACATGAAGAAAGATGACAAGAAGTAAGTTTCCGGAGATCAGAATTTCCGATTCTTGCCAATTGCCCCGGCGGTAAGCCGGGGTGCTTTTTGCCCGCAAGCTGGACAAGAATCCCCAGATTTTCAACGCCCTGAAGCCACAGAAGCCGTAGTAAAATTTTGCTCAGCCTTTTGGCCCATCACAAGGCAGCCATCGCGTGACAAGGGATACATTCTCGGAGGAGTCTTTATGGAGCAGCCTGAGAATTCAGCTACGGCAGCTAATCCGCCATCGGATAAAGTGCGGCGTGAGGATCGGAATGTTTGGGTCCTGACGGCCTACGGAATCGCGGGGCTTACGCTGTTTGGTGTGCTGGTTTATTACTTTTCGTCTTACATCACCCAGTGACCTGGTGCCACTTGTGAGTCGCCTGATCGCGTCCACAAACATGCTACAATGACCCGCGCTTAAAACGTTTCTTCCGGTTAGCGAACCCCAAGCGGACTCCCCGCACTTCTATAGAGATGGACTGACTTCTGTGGCCCACGATTCCGCGAAGACTGCCACCGTCACCTATGCCGACGCCGGCGTGGACATCGACCGCGCAAACCGCACCAAAAAGCGGATCAAATACCTGGCCCACAAGACCTTCACTCGGGGCGTGCTGAGCGAAATCGGCGGCTTCGGTGGACTTTTCGCAATTAATAAAGAGAAGTGGCTAGATCCGGTGCTGGTATCGAGCGTTGATGGCGTGGGCACCAAGCTAAAGGTCGCCTTCGAGATGAAAGTCCATCACACCATTGGCGCGGACCTGGTAAACCACTGCGTCAACGACATCGCAGTGCAGGGCGCGACTCCGCTCTTCTTTATGGATTACCTCGCCACCGGAGTGCTCGAACCCGAAGTGGTGGAGAAAGTGGTCGAGGGACTGGCCGAAGCCTGCAAACACAACGGATGCGCGCTGATTGGCGGCGAGACTGCGGAGATGCCCGGCTTCTATCCCGAGGGTGAATACGATCTGGCTGGCTTTATTGTCGGCGTCGCCGAGCGAGAGCGCATCATTACGGGCAAGACAGTCGAGGTTGGCGACGTCATATTGGGCCTGGCCTCGAACGGCCTGCACACCAATGGCTACGCGTTGGCCCGCAAGGTGCTCTTCGAGATTGGCCGCTACACACCCGATTCCTACGTGAACGAGCTTAAAGGCAAAGTGGGCAACGAGCTCATGAAGACCCACAAAAGCTACTGGCATGCGGTGAAGCGGCTGGTGGATGCGGAGTGCGTCTCCGCCATGGCGCACGTTACCGGGGGCGGAGTCACCGACAATCTTCCTCGCGTGTTGCCGCGTGGCATGGCTGCCGTGATCGAGATCGGCTCGTGGCCGGTGTTGCCGATCTTTGAGCATTTGCAACAACTGGGAAATGTTCCCCAGGACGAAATGCTCCGCACCTTCAACATGGGACTAGGCATGCTGCTCGTGGTTCCGTCGAAGAAGTTCAAGAAAGCTCAAACCGTGCTGGAGCGTGCCGGGGAGAAGGCGTACACGGTAGGGAGAATTGTAAAGGGTGAGCGGAAAGTGATGTACTCGTGAGGAGCAGCGTGGAGACGGCCACCACCGGTTGTTCCGGGGAGCAGGGTTCGCTATCTTCTGAGCAAATCCACCGGCTCTCTCACATCATGCACTCGTAAATACTTCGCCAGCACCGGATACTTCTTCGCAACCGCTTCATACATTGCGTACGCCACCTTCCGGTACGAGAAATGTCCTGCAGGCCCAGTCCTCAGTTCGGAGATGTACACCACCTCTGAGAAATCCATCTTGAACAACGTCCGCTTGCGGAATCCCAACGGAATCGCGTACTGGGCGTTCTTCTCTGCCTCAGCACCGGTCCGCTGCGATAAATCTTCAACCGCTTCTGCTGCCCGCCGCATGACTGCATCGTAGCTTCCTCGCACTCCGGCAGCTTCCAATTCGTCCGGCACATCGCAGCCATGCTTCGTGGTGAATCCTTGTCCAATCTGGATGCAGCGCCGATGGCGATGCATATCCCGGAAGCCGCCAATGTCCATCAAAATATCAAAGCGGAACTGCTGGCCGGCGCAGAAAGGCCGCAGCATCTCGTCGTGTCTGCTGCGATGGCGTAACCCCGAGTCAATGACCTCGCGGCGGATGCGCTCCCCGGCCGCCTGCACTGCCTCCCGGATTTGCCGGTAAGGATAATGGCAGTTTTCGTAAATCAGCGTCGTCGCCAACTCCACTTCCAATGGGTCGTCATCCAGAAGATCGACTGCCTGAGCCGGAGCGACCGGCAGGTCACCCATCAGCTCGGAGGCGATTTGCCGCAACTCGCGCCGGGTCTCGATCTCATATTTACTCGGATCGGCGTATTTCACCAAGGTCGGCGCCACTCGAACTTCGCGCAGCAGCTCCTGCTCTGCTCGCTCAGCTAGCTCTGGCGATAGGGCGCGAATCTGAGTGACCAACTCCCGCAATGACTCCTCATTCACGTTGTAAGCCGGAGAGGTCGCTGCTTGTTTCAGCAATTCTCCGAGGTTGCGAACTTCCTTGTGCGAGTGCGATAGCAGGCGTGAGATCTGGCTCTCTAGAGTTCGAGCGTTGACAATCTCTCCCAAGGAGGTGTTGGTCGCCAGCGGCAGCAGATAGCGCGAGATGTCGAAAGCGCGGGCACGCAGCGTGCGTTCGTAAGCTTCCTGTTTCATCTCGGCGGGCTTGGGCGCAATGCTCGCAAGAAAGTAGGACATGCGCTCCGAAAGCGATTCGTATTCCGCGAACAAACCCTCGATCGTCTCCCGATACAACGTGCGGGCCTGCTGGTCGTCGCCAAAATGTGGGGTGAAGTAGCCGCTTTTTTTGAAATCCTGATAACGCGTGGAACGTTCCTGGCCATCCCAGCGCTGCTCATCGGCCACAGCGATGGCCGCCAGAATCGACAGCCGTTCGATGGCCAACGCGATGTGCGCCAGATCAGCAATCGAACGATGGCCATACTGGAAATAAAATGTGTTAAGAAATTTCTCCGCCTTCTGCTGGCTGATTTCCCTCAGCGACTCTTTCATGGAGAGCGCCGATCGCGAATACTTAGCCATCGCGTAAGCCTGGATTTCCGGCTCAACGCCGTACACGGCGTAGACCTCAACGGATGGCGCTTCCGGAGATCCATTGTTGGCATCTGGATGGTGGGATATGGCAGCGACCTCAGACATTCGGATTTGTGACCTCAGCGTTTTGGGGAGACTCTGAATGTTAACCGCCAAGAGGATGTTAGGCAATGCGGCAAGTAGCGCGCCGGATAAGCCTCGCGCGAGATCCCTCAACCGGCTGAATTACGCCGGATTTCGGGATGACGCCTCTGAGAGGACAAAATAGACTAATTCCCCGGCTTGATTCCCACGACGCTCATCATGCGTCCGGTGACTCCCTTTTCTGCCCGATGGGAAAAAAGCAAATCGCTGCGACTAGCCGTGCACAAAGGCGATGCGTTGATATTCTTCGCTGGAACTCCTGCGGCCATGAGTTGACGCCGGTTTGCTTCAACCAGATCGAGAAAAATTGTCTTGGGAAGTTCGCTGTGGCCGGGAGCCCGAGCAGTGAGAAAAAGCAGCGGATATTTCTCGCGGACCGGGTCGGATTCCGCGACTTCCTGAAACAGATCGGACGCATAGCGGAATTGAGATTCAAACTCAGTCCGCACCTCCGGCCCCACCGCATAGCAACATTTGTGGACGCCAGGCCCGACGGCAGCTTGGATATCTTGTGGCCGAGTACCAAAGCTGTGCCGCATCTCTCCAACGCCCTTCTCTACGATCCTCTTCACCGTTCCGCGCCAGCCCGCGTGAAAAACCCCCACTGCCCGGAGTTTGGTGTCTACAAGAATCACAGGAAGGCAGTCGGCAGTCTGAATGGCGAGCAAAATGCTCGGCTCACGGGTGATCAGGCCATCGCCAGCCAGTTCTTGACTTGAGAATTCTGTTGCGCAGTGGATGACATCGGAGTGGACCTGCCGCAGAGTGATCAGCGGATAAGGGCGACCATGCTCTGCTGGGCCGAATTCCTTGAGAAAAGCTCGGCGATTACGTTCGACTGCAGTAAGCGAATCATCTTGGGTGAAGCCCAGATTGAGCGCGCCTCCGCCGTACGCCCGAGAAAAGCCACCAAGCCGTGTGCTGAAGCCGTGTACCAGCCATGGAATACGCGCGAGCGAATCCGCATGAAGGATCGTGAGTCGGGATTTCCTCCTAACCGCGGCTCGCACAGAGGTATCTTAGCAACTTGCTTTGAATCCGGACTCGCCGGCAGGTTGCGAGGAAGCTGCTGTATCGGACGCAATCTTCGGCACAGACTTGTGCCAAGCCGTGGCTTGTTCGTAGGCATCGGCTAGCTGAAGAATCTTTGCTTCCCCCCAATGCGGGCCAATGATTTGCAGTCCTATTGGAAGACCGGTTTGAGTGAAGCCGCATGGGATTGAGATTGCGGGCAATCCCCACACGTTGGCAGGACGGGTGTTTCGCAGGAGTAAAAGTTCGCGCGTGCGAAGACGCTCTGGATATTCCTTTAACTCGGTCACAGAAGGCGCCGGAATCGGGGTGGTCGCGGTCACGAGCAGATCAACCTTTTCAAAAATTTCACCGATTTGCCGCCGGGATAGTTCCAACTCATGGCGCCGTGCCAGCAGGTCCGCCGCGCTGACGTTTTGACCCGCGCGGATGCGGCGCAGCGTTTCCGGCTGGTAGCGCTCGGGACTTCGCGCCACGAACTCAGCGTGATAAGCATAAGATTCTGCACTCTGGAGAGTACGGTCATTGGGCACCGACAGCTCGATATCGTGCATCTCGGCAGACATCCCGCCCAGTAGCGAGAGCGCCTGCTTCAAAGCGGATTCGACTTCCGAGTCTAAATCGTCGAAGAAGAATGGCCGCAGGACACCGATTCGCCGCAGCGTCTTCTCGCGCATCCCCGACAGGTAGTCAGGAACTGGCACATCAGCACTGCGGCTGTCTTGCGCGTCAAATCCAGCAATTGCCTGCAGAATCACAGCGGCATCAGCGACCGTGCGCGTGATAGGGCCAACGTGGTCCAGTGACACCGAAAGCGGGATCACGCCGCGGACGCTAACCCGTCCATACGTGGGCTTAAGACCGACCACACCGCAGAGCGCCGCCGGCTCGCGAATGGAGCCCGCGGTGTCAGTACCGATCGCACCATAGCCGAGGCCCGCGGCAACGGCGGCGGCAGAGCCTCCGGAAGACCCACCTGCGATATAAGCCGGGTCCCATGGATTGTGCACTTCGCCGAAATAACTCACCATCGAGCTGCCACCATAGGCAAACTCATGCAGATTCTGTTTGCCTAGCAACACAGCCCCCGCGTCCTTTACGCGACGGACAATTTGCGCGTCCTCCGTGGGAACGCGATCTCTGAACAATCCGCTGGCAGCAGTCGTGCGGATGCCTGCCGTGTCGATCAGGTCCTTAATCCCAATTGGGACGCCATGCAGCGGTCCACGCCAGTTGCCACGCTGGATTTCGGCCTCAGCCTCCCGAGCTTGGGCTAGGGCAGCATCTGCCGTGACCGTGACAAACGCATTCAGCGTGGGATTAAGTCTCTCAATACGCGCCAGGCATTCTTCAGTGAGATCGACGGGGGAGATCGACTTGCTGCGGAGCATCGTGGCGAGTCCCAAAATGGATTCTTGCAACCTTTTTCGTCCTCCTTCATCCAGTGTACGGAGGTTATTATCATCGTACCGGGCACTCAATCGGCAGCGCGCAAAAAGCCTATAATTGTCGGTTCTTCATCCGGCAGAGGTTTAAGCTAAGGTTATGGCCGAAATGATTGCGACTCCAGTCAGCACGCAAGGTTTTTTGGTGGATGGCAAGTGGATGGAGGAAGGCGATCCGGTTGACGTGCGGGCGCCGTATGACGGAAGCGTGATCGCTCAAGTATTCCAAGGCAGGCGCCAACACGCGGAGGCAGCCATTGCCGCGGCAGTGAAGGCTTTTGGAACCACGCGCCGTCTTCCTGCTTTCGAGCGTCAACGCGTGCTGCGCCGGGTGGCTCAGAACATCGGCGAGCGCAAAGCGGAATTTGCCCGCACCCTGGCGCAGGAAGCGGGAAAGCCAATTAAGGCGGCCCGGTCGGAAGTGGAGCGCTCTATCTTCACTTTCACTGTCGCTGCGGAGGAAAGCACGCGCATCTATGGCGAATATCTCCCATTGGACTGGCAGGAGTACACCGCCGGGCGCTGGGGGATTGTGCGACGCTTTCCGCTAGGCCCGATCGCCGGAATCACTCCCTTCAACTTCCCGCTGAATCTGGTTGCCCACAAACTGGCGCCAGCTATTGCTGCTGGTTGCAGCATGGTGCTGAAGCCCGCGCCCCAGACTCCACTCAGCGCGCTCCTCCTGGCGGAGGCAGTACAACAAGCGGGCTGGCCGGATGGTGCACTGAATGTTTTGCCATTGTCGAATGAAGACGCCGGTCTGCTCGTGAGCGATGACCGCCTGAAGATGATCAGCTTCACCGGCAGCGCGGCGGTAGGCTGGCAGATCAAGAAAAACGCGGGTAAGAAGAAAGTGATTCTGGAGTTAGGTGGCAATGCCGGCGTCATAGTGCACAGTGATGCCGACTTGGCCTACGCCGCCGACCGCTGCGTGGCAGGAGGCTTTGGGTATGCAGGGCAGACCTGCATCTCAGTACAGCGCATCCTGGTTGAGCGTTCGGTCTGCGCCAAGTTCACCGATCTGATGCTGGCAGGCGTTGCCAAGTTGAAAACTGGAGATCCGCTCGATGAATCCACCGATCTCGGCCCCCTGATCCGGGAAAGTGATGCCGTACGCGCCAGCGACTGGATACAGGAGGCGGTGCGAGGCGGCGCGCGTTTGCTTTGCGGCGGGCGGCGCAACGGTCCAATGCTCGAACCCACGGTGCTGACCGGCACTCGTCCAGAAATGAAGGTGAACTGTCAGGAGATATTCGCTCCGGTGGTAACGGTTGAGCCCTATGACGACTTCAAGGATGCTTTGCGCCGGACCAACAACTCTGCCTACGGCTTGCAGGCGGGGATCTTCACTCGCGATGTCAAGCTGCTATTCAACGCTTATGAAGAACTCGAGGTTGGCGGGTTGATTGCCGGGGATGTGCCGAGTTTTCGCATAGACCACATGCCCTATGGCGGCATCAAGGATTCTGGACTGGGCCGCGAAGGTTTGCGTTATGCCATCGAGGAAATGACCGAGCCCAAGCTATTGGTAATGAATCTGAGATAGGTTCCGTTAGTGAGTGTCGTCGTTGTAGGGAATTTTTCTTTGGGCCCAAGTTCTGATCACTGTTTCGCAGTTAACTGTAGCGGACGGCAATTCCCAAGCTGGCAGCCTGCTATAATCGCGAGTTTTCATTTTCAGTGTCACGGCTCTCTCGTGACCGCTTAACCAACGCTGCATGAACCGGGGCCCAGCCTGGTGGTTCCCGCTGCACTGGACGTTCGATGCAGATCTTTCATCGCAGTACGAATACCATTTCCCGCGCCACGATTTATGGAGCCATTTTTGTCGTGGCGGCGCTGTTCTGGGCAGCGGCCGAGATTCAACGGTCACCATATGTAACCTATGCTGGAGTAGCCAGGCCGCAGCCGGTTCCCTTCAGTCATCAGCACCACGTGGCCGGCCTTGGGATTGACTGCCGCTACTGCCATACCTCGGTGGAGACCTCAAGCTTTGCTGGCATTCCTCCAACCAAAACCTGCATGAACTGCCATTCGCAGATTTGGACCAATGCGCAGTTGCTCGAACCAGTGCGCGAGAGCTTTCGCAGCGGTAAATCGCTGGTTTGGAACCGGGTGAACGACCTGCCGGATTTCGTTTATTTCAATCACAGCATTCATATCAACAAAGGCGTCGGATGCAACACTTGCCACGGCCCGGTCGACCGCATGCCACTGATGTACAACTATGCCTCCCTGCAAATGGAGTGGTGCCTGGAGTGCCATCGCGGGCCGGAGAAGCATCTGCGTCCACGCGACCAGGTGTTCAACATGCGCTATGAGCAGCCGTCGAGTGGCAAACCGTTGACCGTGGATGGAAAGGAATACACCGATCAGATTTCACTCGGAACTGACCTGGCGAAGAAATACAAGTTGCGCACGGTCGCTGACATTACAAGTTGTTCGACTTGTCATCGGTGAATTGGGATGAAGATGGAAGAACAAAACGGTAAGAGTCGACGCGAAGATGTCTGTCCCGGCAAGAAAGACAAGTTGGACGCCGCACTGGATTTGGAGACGGCCCGCGCTCGCATCGCAGCGACCAAAGGGCCGGAATACTGGCGCAGCCTGGAGGAACTGGCGGGCAGCGCGGAATTCCAAGAGATGATGCATCGTGAATTTCCCAAGGGGGCATCAGAGTGGGTGGATTCAGTTTCCCGTCGCGGCTTCCTGAAGCTGATGGGCGCTTCGATGGCGCTGGCAGGCATGACCGCATGCACCAAGCAGCCGCTCGAGCCGATCGTTCCGTATGTGCGGCAGCCGGAAGAAGTTATCCCCGGACGTCCGCTGTTCTTTGCCACCGCATTCACCCTGAGCGGATACGCCAGTCCAATCCTGGTCGAAAGCCATCTTTATCGTCCGACCAAGATTGAAGGCAACGAGCAGCATCCGGCGAGTCTGGGTGGAACTGATATTTTCGCGCAGACTTCAATTCTCGGTTTGTACGATCCCGATCGCTCGCAGACCATTACCTACCTCGGCGATGTCCGCACCTGGGGGATGTTTCAGGAAGCGATTCGTGGGCCGTTCGGCGTGCAGAAAGGTTTGCAAGGCGCGGGAATCCGCATTCTGACGCCAACGGTTTCCTCGCCCACGTTGGCTGATCAGTTGCGCTCCGTGCTGAAGATTTATCCGCAGGCGAAGTGGCACGTGTATGAGCCCATCAATCGGGACAACGCTCTCGAGGGCGCCAAGGTGGCCTTCGGCCAGCCGGTCGAGACGCGCTATGACTTGGAGAAGGCAGACGTAATTCTCTCGCTCGACGCGGACTTTCTGTACGCGGGCTTTCCAGGTTCTACACGATACATTCGCGACTTTGCCAAGCGCCGGAATCCGGACTCTGGGAATATGAACCGGCTGTATGTGATAGAGAGCACGATGAGCTCGACGGGAGCAAAGGCGGACCACAGGCTGCCGCTAAGAGCACAGGAGTTCGATCACCTAGTAAGGGCGTTCGCATCGTTGTTTGGGGTTTACGGTCAGGGTGCTGGCAGCCTTGGCGGCGATTGGGGCAGGTTTCTCGCGAAAGGTGCAGGCGTTGATCTGTTAGCCCACCGAGGCTCCGGCCTCGTGATTGTTGGCGATCATCAGCCGCCTTCGGTCCACGCTCTGGCACATGCTGTTAACCAAGTTCTCGGCAATGTCGGCAAGACGGTGTTCTACAGCGATCCGGTGAATGCAAACCCTGTCAATCAGACAGAGTCACTCAAAGACCTCGTCGCCGACATGCGCGGCGGCAGAGTGGACATCCTGATCACTATGGGCGGAAATCCTGCCTACGATGCGCCCGCCGACTTTGGCTTTGCCGATGCGCTCAAGAACACCAATATCCCGTTGCGGGTGCATCTCGGTCTCTACCAGAACGAGACCGCCGAACTCTGTCAGTGGCACGTGAATGAAGCGCATTATCTCGAAGCCTGGGGCGATGCTCGCGCGTACGACGGCACGGTAAGTATCGTGCAGCCGTTGATCGCGCCGCTCTACAACGGCAAGAGCGCGTATGAGTTTGCCGCGCTGCTCGCGGGTCAAGTTGACGCAAGTGGCCACGACATCGTGCAGGCGTACTGGAAAAAACAGCATTCCGGCCCGGACTTTGATGTCTTTTGGCGCAAATCGCTGCACGATGGCTGGATTGAGGGGACCGCATTCACACCGAAGCAAGTCGCACTGAAGCCGGGTCAGTTCCCAGAGACTACGACTTACGAATTGAACAGCATCGAAATCAACTTCCGCCGCGATCCCTCCATCTACGACGGCCAGTTCTCCAACAACGGCTGGCTGCAGGAACTTCCCAAGCCGATGACCAAGATCACCTGGGACAATCCCGTTCTAATCGGGCCGGCAATGGCCGCACGGATGGGACTCAAAACGGAAGACATGGTCGAGCTGGAACTCAATGGCAAAAAGGTCACGGCTCCGGTCTGGATTCAGGCCGGACATCCCGACAACTGCGTTACCGTTTTTCTAGGTCACGGCCGCCACCGCGCGGGTCGCGCCGGCACGGGCGCCGGGTTTGATATGTATCCGCTGCGCAACAGCGCAACGCCTTGGTTCGCCGAGGGCGTGAAAATCACGAAGACTGGAGGCACGTGCAAGCTGGCGTCCACCCAGGGCTATCAGACCATGGACACTCCGAACGGAGCCACGCGGCCCCTGGTACGCGAGACTACGCTTGAGGAGTACCGCAAGGAGCCAAACTTCGCCAAAGAAGAAGAGCCCCCCAAGGAGCTAACGCTCTACAAGCCTTATCCCTACGAGAAGGAACCCTACGCCTGGGGAATGGCCATCGACCTGAACGCCTGTGTGGGCTGCAACAACTGCATTGTCGCTTGCCAATCGGAAAACAATATCCCGGTTGTGGGCAAGGAGCAGGTCGTTATCGGACGACACATGCACTGGCTGCGCGTGGACGCCTACTATCAGGGCGACCGCGACAATCCCAAGGCTTACTTCCAGCCGGTGCCCTGTATGCAGTGCGAGAACGCGCCCTGCGAGGTGGTCTGTCCAGTCGGCGCGACCGTCCACAGCACGGAAGGTCTGAACGACATGACCTACAACCGCTGCGTAGGCACGCGCTACTGCTCGAACAACTGTCCATACAAGGTGCGGCGCTTTAACTTTCTTCTGTTTCAGGATTGGGAGACGCCGCAATACAAGATGATGCGCAATCCAGATGTGACCGTGCGCAGTCGGGGCGTGATGGAAAAGTGTACGTATTGCGTGCAGCGCATCAGCGAGCACCGGATTGATTCCGAACGCGAAGACCGCAAGATTCAGGACGGAGAGCTGCAGACGGCCTGCCAGCAATCCTGTCCGGCGAACGCGATTATTTTCGGCAACATCAACGATCCCAACAGTCGGGTTTCAAAACTGAAGGCGGGCGCGCGCAATTACAGCCTGCTCGCGGACCTGAACACGCGCCCGCGCACCACATATCTAGCTGAAATTCGCAACCCGAACCCTGAACTGAAAGGCTAACCCGAGCACAGCAAGTCATGGACGAGCGAATTCAACCAGCGGCAGCCGAGAACGCACAAGCCCCGGTCATCGAGCCGGGATACAGCTTCGGCACCGTCACCGACAAGATCAGCTCGATCGTGCTCACGCGTCCGACTTCCAACGGGTGGTTCTTTGGCTTTGGGATCGCATTTTTGCTCACCATGATGCTGCTGTACGCCATTGGCTATCTTTTCGTGCGTGGTATCGGTATCTGGGGCGTGACCATCCCTATCGGATGGGGATTTGCCATCGTCAACTTCGTGTGGTGGATCGGCATCGGACACGCCGGAACTCTAATTTCGGCAATCCTTTTACTTCTACGTCAATCCTGGCGTAACTCGATCAACCGCTTTGCGGAGGCGATGACGCTGTTTGCTGTGGCCAGCGCCGGTATCTTCCCCCTGATTCACGTAGGCCGGCCATGGCTGGCGTATTGGCTCTTTCCCTATCCCAATACCATGAGAGTGTGGCCGCAGTTTCGCAGCCCGCTGATTTGGGACGTTTTTGCAGTTTCCACCTACGCCACCATCTCGCTCTTGTTCTGGTTTATCGGACTGATTCCCGACCTGGCCACTCTCCGCGACCGAGCTGACAGTCGCGCGTTGCAGATTATCTATGGCATCCTTGCCATGGGCTGGCGCGGTTCAGCGCGGCACTGGCATCGCTATGAGACGGCCTACTTACTGCTTGCCGGACTTGCGACGCCGCTGGTTCTTTCCGTGCACACCGTCGTGAGCTTTGATTTTGCCATCAGTATTGTGCCGGGCTGGCATACCACAATTTTCCCGCCATATTTTGTGGCCGGAGCAATCTACTCCGGTTTTGCCATGGTGTTGATGCTGGCCATTCCCATCCGCAAAATCTTCCGGTTGGAAGACTTCATTACCGAACGCCACCTGCAGAACTCGGCAAAAGTTATGCTGGCGACCGGCCTGATCGTGGCCTATGGCTACATCGTTGAAGCTTTTATGGGTTGGTACAGCGGCAATCGCTACGATGCGTTCACCCTGTGGAATCGGCTCCACGGCCCCTATGCATTTTTCTACTACATGCTGCTGATCTGCAACATCGTCATTCCGCAGGTGCTGTGGATCCCCAAGCTGCGCAGCAGTCCGCTCTGGCTCTTCCTGATCTCTGGAGTGGTTCTGGTAGGCATGTGGCTGGAACGATTCATTATCGTGGTGGTCAGTCTGCACCGCGATTTCCTGACCTCCTCCTGGGGGATGTATTACCCGACTCGCTGGGACTGGATGACATATATCGGCACTATTGGCATGTTCTTGGCGGCGATGTTCCTGTTCGTGCGTGTGCTGCCCATGATTTCGATCTTTGAGATGCGCACTCTGCTGCCTGAGGCGGAGGTGAAGGAATGAAGCGCACCGGAACTTACGGGATTATGGCGGAGTTCGATTCCGCAACCAGCTTGATGGCGGCTGCGCATCGCACCCGCGAAGCCGGCTACATCAAGCTTGACGCGTACAGTCCCTTCCCAATCGAGGGATTGGCGGAAGCGATCGGCTTCCACAGTAACGCAGTGCCGCTGGTCGTTCTAATCGGC
>JABCYV010000114.1 GCA_013290025.1 Acidobacteriota bacterium | reverse complement strand
GTGACCCGCGAAGGCACGACCCAGAAGAGGCAATTGGTCCGGGGCTTGCAAGTGCTGGAACAATCTAAATTACTGGGCGTGGTGCTGAACAGCTCAAAGAACACTGACCACGCGAATTACTATCAGCGCTACGGCCCGGCGACGGTGGCCCCACCAAGCGACGTAAAGCGATCGTAGTTGTTTGCAGTTCATCGAAGACTTCCGTAATTAACTTCCCCCTCCCCCAACGCCACGCAAAGTAAGCATGAAACAAATCATCATCAGTTCATTTGTTCCTGCGCTAAACAAAAAGTAGCAGCAGGAAGAGGAGAGGGAGTCGTGACTTTACGACGCTCAGGTAACGGTGTAAGTCTTGGTCCGGTCCGGTCACAAACCGCAACCGGGGCGGATGGCAGCGTTCTGGACGCGGAGGCTTTTCAGCGAATGATTTCGCTCGAGAGGAAACGGACAGAGCGCTCTAGAAAACCATTCGTGCTCATGCTTTTAGATATGGGGAGCTGTCTGCCTTCGGACAAGAACGGAAAGGTTCTTGGCAAAGTTCTTTCCGCACTCTCGCTGGCCACCAGAGAAACCGATGTGACCGGCTGGTACGAGAACAACTCCATTGTTGGCGTCATGTTTACCGAAATTAATATCGACGACCGTGGTTCTATCCTGAGCACCATGATGGCGCGGGTCAGCGAAACCCTGCGCAGCAACTTGAGCCTGGAGCAATTCGGCCAGATCAGTATTTCCTTCCACTTGTTCCCGGAGGACTGGGACCACGCAGTCCCAAAAGGTCCCAGCAGCACCACTCTATATCCAGACCTCACGCGCCGGGATGAGTCCAGAAAAGTCTTCCGGGTGGTTAAGCGAGTCATGGACATCGTCGGCAGCTTGATAATGATCATAGGCTTGTCCCCGCTATTCCTGGTCATTGCGGTAGCGATCAAAATGACTTCGGAGGGCCCGGTGCTCTTCCGGCAACGACGGGTCGGACAACATGGTTCGACGTTTGTGTTTCTGAAATTCCGCTCTATGTACGTGGGCAATGACTCCAAGGTTCACCGCGAGTACGTCACTAAGTTGATTGCCGGCCAGGCTGAGCGCAAACCGTCAAACGGCAATGGCAACGGCAACGGCAACGGGGTCTATAAGCTGACCGATGATCCGAGGATTACAAAAGTGGGGGACTTCTTGCGGAGAACCAGTCTGGATGAGCTCCCGCAGTTTTTCAATGTTCTCAAAGGCGAGATGTCCCTGGTAGGACCGCGGCCCCCGATTGCCTACGAAGTTGAGGCTTATGACATCTGGCATCGGCGGCGGGTGTTGGAAGCCAAGCCGGGAATTACCGGGCTATGGCAAGTGTATGGGCGCAGCCGCGTCAACTTTGATGATATGGTTCGTCTCGACCTGAGGTATGCCAGGACATGGTCACCCTGGATGGATGTAAAAATCCTGCTGCGCACCCCCGGCGCCATGTTTGGTGAAGGCGCATACTAAGAGATGCCCCCTCTTCAGTTTCCTAATTGAATTCTTGCGACACCTTACTCCCTCCCGGCAAGTCTGACGTAGATCACAACCAAAAGCTGATGCACAGGCAGGGAGCGGTAAACCTATGGTTAAGTTTGGAGTAATTGGATACGGCTACTGGGGCCCGAACGTGGTCCGGAACCTCGACCATCTGGAAGGTTCTCAGGTGGTGGCGGTCTGTGACAAGAGCCCAACCTCGCGAAAGCGAATTCAAAAGGCTCATCCGCACATAAAAGTTGTCACAGACAGCACCGATCTATTGTCATCAACCGAGATTGACGCGATTGCTGTCGTTACCCCAGTCTGGACCCACTATGAACTCACTAAGGCCGCGCTGGAACAAGGCAAGCACGTGTTCGTCGAGAAACCCTTTACCAGCGATTCCAATCAGGCCGAAGAACTGATTAATCTTGCGGCAAAAAAGAATCTGAAAATCATGGTGGATCACACTTTCCTCTTCACCGGGGCGGTGAAAAAGATCGGCCAACTCCTCGAGGAAGGAACCCTGGGGAAGGTCTACTACTATGACTCGACACGAGTGAACCTGGGCCTATTCCAACACGATGTGAATGTAATCTGGGATCTTGCCCCACACGACCTGTCCATCATCGACCATCTGATCAAGGAAACTCCGGAGGCAGTCTCCGCCACTGGCCAGACCCATCTCAACGGCCATGAAGACGTCGCATTCATTACGGTTTATTTTCCTAACAAAATCATCGCCCACATTAACGTCAACTGGTTGTCCCCGGTGAAAGTCCGCACCACGCTGATCGGAGGAGAGAAGAAGATGCTGGTGTGGAACGATCTGGAAGCCGATGAGAAAATCAAGATCTACGACAAGGGCGTGCATATCACTAGCCGCGAGGGCCTCTATAACCTGTTGGTGAACTACCGCTCGGGCGACATGTGGGCGCCGCAGGTGGAGCAGGTTGAGGCGTTGAGGCAGGAACTCGCATACTTCGTGGATTGCCTTTCGCATGATCAGACCCCATTCAACGATGGCGCAGCGGGCCTCCGCGTAGTCAAGCTGCTGGAAGCGGCAAACGCGTCGGTGAAAAAAAGAGGCGCATTGGTATACCTATGATCCCTTTACGAGGGCAGCGGTAAGTTATGGATCCCTACATTTGCATAACACCGGATGTGAAGCTGGGGCGCGATGTAAAGCTCTCCAAATTCATCAATCTCTACGGATGCGAGATTGGCGATGAAACCAAAATTGGAGCGTTTGTCGAGATTCAAAAGAATGCAACCGTGGGCAAACGATGCAAAATTTCAAGCCACACCTTTGTGTGTGAGGGAGTGACCATCGAGGACAACGTCTTCATTGGTCATGGCGTCACTTTCATCAATGATACCTATCCGCGGGCCACTGCCGGCGCAGGCCATTTGCAGACCGAGGCCGACTGGAAGGTAGAGCGAACCGTGGTGAAAAAGGGGGCCTCAATCGGATCTGGAGCTACGATTCTTTCCCATACCAGCATTGGCGAGAATGCCATCGTAGGCGCGGGCAGCGTGGTCACGAAAGACGTTCCGGCCAACAGCATCGTCGCCGGAAATCCCGCTAAGGTTTTGCGTTATATCGAACAGACCCAGGAGGTCGCAGAGTGACAGTATCGAATAGCATTCCTTTTCTTGATTTGATTACTCCACATGTTGAGCTGGAACAGGAACTCATGGGCGTATTTCGCCAGGCCCTTCATACTGCCGGTTTCATCGGCGGCCCGATGGTTGAGAATTTCGAGAAGGCCTTTGCCGAATTCTGCGATACGAAGCACTCGATCGCGGTCAGCAGCGGTACGGACGCGCTCCTATTTGCTCTTGTGGCGTCGGGTGTCTCCGATGGAGACGTCGTGGTCACCGTGCCGCATACGTTTATCGCCACCACCGAGGGCATCTCCCAGGCAGGAGGGTTGCCCGAATTCGTGGATATCGACGAAGGTACCTACAACATGGATCCTAAGAAATTGAAGGAATACTTGGAAGGGAAGTGCACGAGAGATCAATCGGGCCGGCTTATCAGTAAGAGAAGTAGCCGGCCCGTGACCGCAATTGTCCCGGTCCATCTGTACGGGCAGTGCGCAGACATGGATCCGATTCTCGAGCTCGCGGAGCAATACGGCTTGCTCGTGATTGAGGATGCCTGTCAGGCCCACGGCGCCGAGTACTTTTCCCGAAAGCTGAATCGCTGGCGCAAGGCAGGCACGATGGGTCGCGCCGCAGCATTTAGCTTTTATCCCGGCAAGAATCTTGGGGCGTGCGGTGAGGCGGGAGCTGTCACCACCAACGACCAAGATGTGTCAGCAACGATCAAGATGCTGCGGGATCACGGCCAGTCAAAAAAGTACTACCACGACCTAGAAGGCTACAACGGGCGTCTCGACGCCATCCAGGCTGGCATCCTGCACGTGAAGTTGGCTCATCTCGCGAAGTGGAACGCCCAGCGCCGCGAACGGGCCGCCGAGTACAACCGTCTGTTCACTTCAACTCGGAACTCAACACTTCTGCCTCATGAACCGTCGTGGTCTCGAGCTATCTATCATCTTTACGTCGTGCGCACGCAGGATCGCGAAGGCCTGATGGCACATCTGAAAGCGGCGGGAATTGGCACTGGCATTCACTATCCCATTCCGTTGCATCTTCAGAAGGCCTACGATTCTTTCGGATATGCGCCGGGAGACTTTCCGGTTTGTGAAGCCGTGTCCGCCCAGATCGTGTCGTTGCCCATGTTTCCCCAACTCACAAATGAACAACAAGCCCGAGTGGCGGAGGAAGTTTTCCGCTTTCTGCAGATTGCAGATGCCCCTAAACCAGTGGCAGCCGAGCCCATGCCTTTGGCAGCCGCTGAACATTCCGCGTAGATTTACGTGCATTGAAGATTTCGTTTCACCGGTCCTTTCCCAAGGGAAATAAATATGAGGATCTCAGTCATCGGCGCTGGCTATGTAGGACTCACTACAGCGGCTTGCCTTGCCCAGATTGGACATGATGTTTTCTGTAGTGAGAGCGATGGCGACAAGTTACACAAGCTCCAAAATGGCATCATGCCTCTCTTCGAGCCGCATCTCGAGAGCGTTGTTGCTGATGGACGGAAATCTGGCCGCCTCGCCTTTGGTTCCACCGAAGAAGCGATCGATTCGGGTCAGACGATCTTTATCTGCGTAGGAACGCCGCCATTACCGAATGGCGACGCTGACCTCTCCGCCATCGAGGGAGTGGCGCGAGCAATCGCCAAACGCGCATCAGGTTATCGCCTGGTGATCGAAAAGAGCACGGTGCCAGTGCAGACTGGTTCGCAGCTCCGTAAACACCTGGCGGTGCACAATACCAAGGGATTGAAGTACGACGTGGCGTCTAACCCCGAGTTTCTGCGGGAAGGATCCGCGGTCGAGGACTTTCTACATCCTGACCGGATCGTAGTTGGAGTGGAATCCCGTCGGGCGGCGGAACTTCTGCGCGAGATTTACGCGCCGATTGTCGGTCAGAGCTTTGCATGTCCGGTGCACTCTGACTGCCGGCGGCTCACAGATCCGGTCTTCCTCATGACCGATACAGAATCGGCCGAGCTGATCAAGCACGCCTCCAATTCGTTCCTGGCGATGAAAATCTCGTTCATCAACATGGTCGCGAACCTGTGTGAGGTGGTGGGAGCCGATGTGACTAAGGTCGCCGAAGGTATGGGACTCGACCCAAGAATAGGCTCCGCGTTTTTGAAGCCAGGCATCGGTTTTGGAGGGTTTTGTTTTCCCAAGGACGTGCAAGCGTTTATCAGAATTGCAGAACGATCCGGCTGCGACTTCTCTTTGCTGAAAGAGGTGGAAAAGATTAATCAGCGGCGAATCCACGAGTTCGTCGAGAAAGTTCGCAAGGAAGTATGGGTCGTTCGCGGCAAGAAGATCGCCGTATGGGGCCTAGCTTTCAAGCCTAATACTGATGACGTCCGCTTTGCACCTTCGATCGCGCTGGTGCGGGCATTGCTCGACGAAGGTGCGATAGTGAGCGCCTATGACCCACAGGCAACTGAAAAGGCGAGCGCGGTGCTCCCTAATATCACTTACTGCGCGAATCCGTATGAGGCGGCCATCGGCGCGGACGCCGTTTTGATCGTAACCGAGTGGGAAGAATTCCGTGCCATAGACTGGCATCGTCTCGCGACCGTAGTCGAACGCCAGTTAATAATTGACGGACGAAATGTGTTCGAGCCCACCGAGATAACTCGTCACGGATTTCAGTACATCAGCATAGGACGACCTTCCCGCAGTGCTGACGGCAAAGATGCTAAGGCCGAAGACTCGCTTGCGAGTATCGAAAAGTGATTCAGGAGATCGAAGCATGCAATCGATTTGCGTAGACACTACGCATCCCGAGTTCGCGTCCGGCCCCGGCGCCGCGATGGGTGGCAAACGGCAAAGTGGGTTTGGACCTCAGCTGCAATGGCGCTTCTCAGATCACCGCAGCGCATTCTAAGGGAGATTTTTCATGGCACAATCACCCGTTACGAAGTCGAAAACTAAGGTCGCCGTGGTGGGAGTCGGCTACTGGGGCAAGAACCTGGTTCGGAACTTCTACGATTTGGGTGCGCTCGCTGCCCTCTGTGATGCCGAGAAATCCGTTGAGGCAAACTACACACAAAAGTATGCGCCCATCAGATTCTACCGCGAGTATAGCGCGGTCCTTTCGGATGCTTCCATCACCGCCGTAGCTCTGGCGACGCCTGCCGTGAGTCACTACGAAATGGCCAAGGCCGCCTTGGAGGCCGACAAAGACGTCCTGGTAGAAAAACCCCTAGCCATTGATGTGCAGCATGGCGAAGATCTGGTCAGGATCGCTGAAGCCAAGGGCAGAATACTGATGGTGGGCCACATCCTTCGCTACCATCCAGCTATTCTGAAGTTGCAACAGCTTATTCACGATGGCACACTCGGAAAGATCAATTACCTGTATTCCAATCGTTTGAACATCGGCAAG
The DNA here is from genome assembly GCA_013290025.1 of Acidobacteriota bacterium. Taxonomy (GTDB): domain Bacteria; phylum Acidobacteriota; class Terriglobia; order Terriglobales; family Acidobacteriaceae; genus JABCYV01. Next base: position 8,733 of record JABCYV010000114.1, on the reverse strand, counting down.
ATCCGGACCGAAGAAAACATCTTGTGGAGCTTCGCGCCCCACGATATCTCGGTCATGCTTTCGCTGCTCAATGAAATGCCAACTCGAGTTTCTTGCCAGGGTGGCGCCTACCTCAGTCACGATGTAAGTGATGTAACGTTGAGCCACTTCGATTTCCCCAGTGGCGTTCGGGCACACATCTTCGTCAGCTGGCTGCATCCCTTTAAGGAGCAACGGTTGGTGGTGGTAGGATCGGAAAAGATGGCCGTGTTCGATGACACCGCCGAGCACAAGCTGGTACTGTATCCGCACAAAGTGGAATGGCTGAATCGGGTACCTACCGCCGTCAAAGCCGAAGGTGAAGTCGTTGAACTGGACGATCGTGAGCCTTTACGGGACGAGTGCCAGCATTTCCTGGATTGTGTCGAGTCGAGAACTTCGCCTGTCAGCAGTGGCGCGGAAGGACTCCGAGTCTTGCGGGTGTTGGACGCTTGCCAACGCGCAATCGTAAGTGGCACTATCGACCTCGAACCCGTCTCTGCACCCATTCAGAGAAAAGAACTGCCCTATTTCGCGCATGAATCCGCTTACGTTGACGACGGCGCTGAGCTCGGCGCTGGCACCAAGGTATGGCATTTCTCTCACATCATGAAAGGCGCGAAAATTGGAGAGAAATCCATCATCGGTCAAAACGTGAACGTCGATGGTGGTGCCGTCATCGGAAACAACGTCAAAATTCAAAACAACGTCTCGGTCTACACAGGGACGGTGATTGAAGATGACGTCTTTCTCGGACCATCTTGCGTTTTGACCAACGTTACTAATCCCCGCTCACAGGTGAATCGGCACTCGTTGTACGAAGCCACAAAATTGAAGCGAGGATGCACGATTGGCGCCAATGCGACGATTGTGTGCGGTGTCACGGTCGGACGTTACGCGTTTGTGGGAGCTGGCTCAGTGGTGACCAAGAGCGTTCCAGATTTTGCGTTAGTGATCGGAAATCCAGCCCGTCAAGTGGGATGGATGAGCCGGCACGGCCATCGTCTGGATTCGCCCGATTCAAACGGAGTGATGCGGTGCCCGGAGAGCGGATACCGTTACGAGGAAGTGGAGCCCGGCGTCCTGCGTTGCCTCGACCTCAACGAAGAAGCCCCACTGCCAGTCGAGTTAAGCGTCGGCACCAAGTCGTACAGGCAATTGAAGGAGGAAGCGAAGTATGAATGTTCCGCTGCTCGATCTTAAGGCGCAATACGCCACTATCAAGGCTGACGTTGACGCCGCCATCGCGGAGGTTTTCGAGTCCCAGCACTTCATCCTTGGACCGAAAGTCGAGCAGTGCGAAAAAGCCATCGCCGCGTACTCAGCATGCTCGCACGCGATTGGAGTCTCGTCGGGCAGCGACGCCTTGCTTGCCTGCCTCATGGCAGAAAACATCGGTCCGGGCGATGAAGTCATAACAACGCCTTACACGTTTTTTGCCACTGTGGGTGCGATTTCTCGTCTGGGTGCCACTGCAGTTTTCGTTGATATTGACCCGGCGACCTACAACATCGATGCCTCGCAGATTGCGTCGAAGGTCACGGACAAGACGCGTGCCATCATCCCAGTTCACCTGTACGGGCAAATGGCCGACATGGATGCCGTGATGCGCGTAGCCAATGACCGCAACTTGGTGGTCATTGAGGACGCTGCTCAGGCGATCGGCGCCGAATACAAGGGGCGTCGGGCTGGTTCGATCGGGCACTACGGATGTCTTTCCTTCTTCCCCTCGAAGAACCTCGGAGCCGCGGGAGACGCGGGGATGGTCGTCACCAACGATGCTCAGCGTGCCGAAAAGCTACGGTGCCTCCGCGGTCACGGAGCCAAGCCCAAGTATCATCACCGGATCGTGGGAGGTAATTTCCGCCTGGATGCGATTCAAGCGGCGGTGGTTTCCGCCAAACTGCCCCACCTCGACGACTGGACGGCGGCTCGCCAGCGTAATGCCAAGCGGTACCACCGGCTTTTTGCCGAAGCCGGCTTGCCCATTGGTCTTCCCACCGTGGCGGCGAATCGCCATATCTTTAATCAATATGTAGTTCGCCTCGTTGCCCGCGACGAATTGCAGGCTTTTCTGCAGAAGAAAGGCGTCGGAACTGAGGTTTACTACCCCGTGCCGATGCATCTGCAGGACTGCTTTGCTTACCTCGGATATAAAGCTGGCGCGTTTCCCGAGAGTGAGCGAGCGGCGAAAGAATCGCTCGCATTGCCGGTTTATCCGGAGCTCACCGAGTCAGAGGCGCAGTATGTCGTGGACTGTGTCTGCGAGTTTCTCTCCAAAGAAACACTCTCATTTGCGGGCGCTCATGGGGCTAGTTCCTAAGGCACAGTCCTCGCTATCAACTAACCTCAAGTGCTGCGATGATAATGCTTCCCACCTACGTTCTGATTACCCCGGCACGCAACGAAGGTCGATTCATCGAGCTGACCATAAAGTCCATGGTGGCGCAAACTATGCGCCCGCTCAAATGGATCATTGTCAGCGACGGTTCGACCGACGGCACGGACGACATTGTGCGCCAGTATGTGGCAAAGTACCCATGGATCGAGTTGGTCAGCATGCCTCAGCGCTCCGAGCGACACTTCACCGGAAAAGTTCACGCCTTTAACGCGGGCCGGGAAAGGATCAAGAATCTGGAGTACGAGGTCATCGCCAGCCTGGATGGTGACATCTCTTTTGACGAAGATTACTTTTCTTTCTTGCTCCAGAAGCTGGCTGAAGACCCATCCCTCGGGTTAGTCGGGACTCCGTTTAAGGAAGGATCGAATCCAACCTACGATTATCGTTTCGCCAGCATCGAGCACGTTTCCGGTGCCTGCCAGGTTTTTCGCCGCCAGTGTTTCGAAGATGTCGGCGGATATATCCCGGTAAAGGGCGGTTGCATCGATGATATTGCAGTCATCACTGCCCGGATGAAGGGATGGAAGACCAAGACATTTACCGACAAAGTCTGTTATCACCATCGGGAAATGGGGACCGCGCAACAGAGCTTGCTCAGGTCGCGGTTTAAGAATGGAGCCAAGGATTATGCGATTGGCAACCATCCCCTCTGGGAGGTGTTCCGAGGGGTGTACCAGATGGGCAATCGGCCTTACTTGCTTGGCGGCCTATTGGTGGTGTTAGGGTACTTCTGGGCAGCGATTCGACGGAGTGAGCGGCCCGTATCCCGGGAACTGGTGAAATTCTACCGGCGCGAGCAGATGCGTAGGCTGAGGCGACTGCTTGGAGGCAAGGCAGTTTCCCAGACAACAGAATTGCAACATCCACCACATTGTGCCTGAGACCATTCGGCATTTTATTACCGGCTTAATTCTCGTTGGTCTGCCAGTTCTTCCGCGCGTCAATTCCATCCGATGAGCCACGAAACCAAACCAGTGCTGGAGCGAGCCAGCTCGGTCGCCGTAGGACCAACGATGATGCGCCCCAACGGCTATAGCTCATCAGAGCAGGGAAGTGAGACACCGTGCTCAGGCTCGCTCATCGTAAACGCCGACGACTGGGGCAGAGACCGCGAGAACACTGACCGACCTTTGGACTGCATCCGACAGGGAACGGTTTCGTCAGTGAGCGCGATGATGTTCATGGAGGATTCCGAACGGGCGGCAGCTATTGCCAGGGAGCGAAATATTGACGCCGGTCTCCATTTGAATTTCACAACTCCGTACTCCGGCTCGGGTGTTCCAACCCGCCTTATCGAGCATCAGCAACAGCTGTCTCGTTATCTCTTTCGACACAAATTTGCCCCGGTGTTCTACTATCCCTCGCTCACACGAGCCTTCGAATATGTCGTTGCCGCTCAGCTCGACGAGTTCAGTCGGCTCTATGGCTCAAAACCGGATCGTGTTGACGGCCACCATCACATGCACCTCTGTGCGAATGTGGTTCTGGGGAAGCTCTTACCTGAAGGAGCCATCGTTCGTCGAAATTTTTCATTCCAGCCTGGGGAGAAGAGTCTGGGCAACCGTCTATATCGCAAGTGGGTTGATGGGATGCTCGCTCGGCGCTACCGTCTGGTCGATTACTTCTTCGCCATGGAGCCGCTTGAGCCCGCAGACCGATTACGACGCATCTTCTCCTGCGCTCGCCAGTTTGTTGTGGAGGTGGAGACACATCCCGTCAATCTGGACGAGTACCGGTTCTTACAGAGCGGCGAGATTGTTCGTCGAAGTGGCGACATTCCGATTGCTTCCCACTTCCCCAGTCTTCCGTTCACAGGCACGCAGGCCGAAGCTGATAGCAGTGATGTTGCTCGCAAAACTGCGGAGTCCGGACAAATGCAGCATAGGGACGGGGCAAAGAGGACGTTCACTCCCGCTCGCGTCCACCACGCCCTTCCTGGTCGCCGAACACCCCGGGCAACCGTTCTCGTGGGGTTTGCGGAGGCTGCGACAGCGCCTGAAGTGGCGTGGAGCCTCGTCGATGAGGGATGCGACGTCATTGCCTTTGCGCGCAAAGGTCGATCTTCCGCGTTACGTTACAGTCGCCATGTTGTTTGTCACGACGTCTGCGCACCTGAATCAAATCTGGAGGCGGCTCTCTCTGACCTGCGCTCCCTCTTGATTTCGGTCAAAAACAATGCCGCAGGTGCTCATCGGATACTCTTTCCGATGGACGACAAAGCCGTCTTGCTGTGCAGCAGAGTGCAGTTGGACGAAGATTGGGTACTCGCTGGACCGGATGGTGAACATGCCGAATTTGCATTAAACAAGTACCTACAAATTCAAGTGGCTGGCGCTGCTGGGTTCAATGTTCCAAAAACCGGCTTAGCCAGAACAGCGAGCGACATTCGCAGCTTCATCGCGGAGAAGTCGTATCCGATCATTCTCAAATCGGCCGACTGTGTTCCGGTCGAAGGAGGCCGAGCGAACACATATCCACAGTGGATATGTGCAAATGACGACGAGTTAGAACGTGCACTAGGAGGATGGGGTGAGCGTGTGCCCCTCCTGGTGCAGCCCTTTATCCAGGGTACCGGGGAAGGTATCTTCGGCCTCGCGGCACGGGACGGAATCAGAGCGTGGAGTGCGCATCGCAGATTGAGGATGATGAATCCTCAGGGTTCGGGTTCAAGTGCATGCATCTCGCAGGCAGTGTCTGAGGATCTCAGGCGCCAAGCTGAAGATCTCGTCAAACGTACCGGCTGGCGCGGCATGTTCATGGTCGAACTCCTGCGCGATCGTTCGGGGAATGTCTTCTTCATTGAGTTCAATGGCAGGCCCTGGGGAAGCATGGCGCTCTCGCGCCGCCAGCGGTTTGAGTATCCGGCGTGGCAGGTAATGCTGGCAGCCGATGCAAATTCGCAAGCCGGCATGTCGACGTCTCCCGCGCCCGGCTTGGTTTCGAGGAACGCGGGTCGTGAGCTGATGCACCTGCTCTTCGTGCTACGAGGCCCGAAGTCAAAGGCCCTTACCGATTGGCCCTCGCGCTGGAAATCGGTGACCGAAGTGGTCTGTTTTCGCCACGGAGAAAGCTTGTACAACTGGAGGCGGGAGGATTTGAAAGTCTTCCTCGCCGATGTTTGGTACACGATCAAGAACAACTCGTTCAAGGGCAGAAATTAAAGATTCATGGAACTTCTTGCCGTTTGTCATGTGCACTCCGCTTGGTCTTATGACGGAAGCTGGTCGCTTGAAGCATTGAGCGCCAAGTTCAGTGAGCGTGGTTGTCGGGTGCTGATGATGACAGAACACGATCGTGGCTTCACTGTGGAACGCCTCAATGAGTATCGACGAGCGTGTGCGCAAGCAAGTTCTGACAAGATCCTCGTTGTGCCCGGTATTGAATATAGTGACGCGGCGAACCGCGTACACGTCCTTGTGTGGGGCCCGGTGCCATTCCTGGGAGAGAGCTTGCCAACTATTGAAATGTTGGAAGCAGTTCGATCCTCCAGTGGAGTTGCGGTCCTCGCGCATCCTTCCAGAAAAAACGCCGGGGAGTCTTTTACACACGAGTGGGCAGAGCGACTGATAGGAATTGAAGTATGGAATCGGAAGTACGACGGTTGGGCACCCAGTGAAACTGCTCCCGCTCTCTTGGGAAAGAAAACCAACGTTGTGCCATTCGTCGGTCTGGATTTTCACACCGAGCGCCAGTTGTTTCCTTTGGCAATGGCGCTGGATGTCGAGGGGAATTTATCGGAGCACGCCGTACTCGACTGCTTGCGCGCGCGACGCTGTTCCCCGCGTGCGTTCGGCGCTCCGCTTAGCCGCGACCTGTTCCGCAAGGCTTTGCCTGCCCTGCGGATGGCTGAGCGAAGCCGACGAACCGCGGCCAGAATCGCCAGGAAGACAGGGGTATTGTGACGGTGACTGGTATAACGGAGGGGACGGTTAGGACCGGAGCGTACCCTATCGATCTCGTGGCGGCCAAGCGAACGCCTCACCTCAGCGTTTGTATCTGCACTTTCAAGCGGCCAGAGCTTTTGAAGCGGCTCCTGGCTAGTTTGTCGAATCAACGCACTGAAGGATTATTCAGCTTTTCCGTCATTGTGGCCGACAATGACGGTATGCAGTCAGCCCAGCCGGTCGTGACCGCATTTTCCTCCGCGTCACCGGTACCCGCGGCGTATTGCGTCGAGCCACAACAGAACATCGCGCTGGCGCGGAACAAAGCACTTGAGCACGCGGATGGAGACTTCGTCGTATTTATCGACGACGACGAATTCCCAGCAGAGGATTGGCTCCATAGTCTTCTGAAAACTTGCATGGCTTACGGAGCGGAAGGCGTGCTTGGGCCGGTGAAGCCCTCTTTCGAATGTGAACCACCCCGGTGGGTGCGGAAAGGTGGCTTCTTCGAGCGACCAACCTACGCCACGGGATCCAAGATGAGGTGGCAAGAAACCCGCACTGGCAATGTTTTGTTCAAGAGAAACATCCTGGGTGGCTGCGATGTCCCCTTCAGACCCGAATTCGATACTGCGGGAGAAGATATAGACTTCTTTCGGCGAATGGTAGAAAAGGGACATACATTTGTTTGGTGCAACGAAGCAGTCGTGTACGAGGCCGTGCCGTCGTCGCGCTGCACGCGGAGTTATTTATTGAAACGGGCTCTGCTCCGCGGCAGCAATTTTTCGAAACATCCCACAGATCGCCTCACCAATCTTCTCCGGTCCGTGATCGCTGTCCCATCCTATGCGCTGGCGTTGCCGATTCTCGCAATGTTTGGCCAGCATGTATTTTTCAAGTATTTAGTTAAGCTGTGCGACCATGCCAGTAGACTACTGGCATTTGCTGGATGGAGCGTAGTGAAAGAACGAGACACATGAGCCTATGCGTTACCTCTCAGGGTGGACCAGGACCAATGAGAAGAAGGATGTAGGTTCGGGAGATGCCTGTGAGTAATCAGCTCATTGAGGGTGAGTTGGGATGTTTCTACTAGCACCCATTCGTCAGAGACGGCGCTCCGACACTAAGGAAAGGACCTAAGAGGGTTAGCATGATCGAGATTAGCGTTAGAGGTAAGTGGATCAAGGTTCCAGCATTTCAGTGCGAGGACAGCACAATCGTCATTACTGGAAGCTGGATCAAAATTGCTAGAGTCCATGACGAGGCTTGGATAGCGACAGAGTTGAACGATCCCAACCAGTGTCTCCGCAAGTTGCGGGAGCCGGGGCAGCGCGCCGATATTTTTACTTTCACCCAGATGCCCCCTGGAAGGCCGCCCGAATACGAATATCACTCGGAACCGGATAGCATTGCGGTCATTCGACTAGCCAGCTTCAAGGACTGGTGGGATGGCTTGTCTCAGGAAACACGCAAGAACGTCAGGCGAGCGGAGAAGCGCGGTGTCCGTGTCGAAGCCAAGGGGTTCGACGATGAGTTAGTCAAGAATCTGGTTGAGCTCAACAACTCGTCTCGCATCCGCCAAGGCCGGCGGTACCCGCACTATGGAAAGTCGTTCGATCAGGCCAAAAGGGACTATTGTTCGTTTGCGGATCGGAGCGACTTTCTGTGCGCGTATTTCGAAAACGAGATCATTGGATTCTTGAAGGTAGTTTACAGGGGGCAGGTCGCCTCGGTGTTGAACCTGAGCACGAAAGATAGCCATTACGATAAGAGACCTGCGAATGCCTTGATCAAAGTAGCGGTCGAGAGGTGTGCTGCCCAAGGGGTATCATATTTGACGTATGGGTTTTTCAACTATGGCAACAAGCGTGACACTCCGATCACGCAGTTTAAGACTCGAAACGGATTCGAAGAGGTACTCATACCAAGATATTTCGTACCTTTGACGATGTGGGGCCAGCTCTACATGAAACTCGGATTCCATCGGGGTATTCTTGGAATATTCCCCAACCGCGTGATCCTTACCGCTCTTGCAGTGCGCGCGAAATTGTACCAGTTCCGCATGTGGTTCATAAGCCGGTGTAGCTCAATGTTAGAGCGGCCGAATTGTAATCGGCAGATGGGGTGTTCAAATCCTCCCGCCGGCTCCAAGACCTAATCCATAGACGACTTCAGCACCCCAGAACAAGGCCCAACTGCTGTAGGCGCTTTCCGCTTGATTGATCTGATCTGACATGCCGGGAATCGTAGGTCTTATCACCAAGATGCCGCGCGAACGTGCGGAGCGCGAGTTGTCCGAGATGGTCGAGGCTCTTCGTCACGAACAATCTTACGCAACCGGCACCTGGCTTGATGAGCGCCTCGGCGTGTATGTGGGATGGGCAGCGCGGGAGAATTCCTTTTCCGACGGAATGCCGCTGGCCAATGAAC